>JAAEMP010000242.1 GCA_024225445.1 Hyphomicrobiales bacterium
CAGTGGTCTATACGGCCATAAGCGAAGTATAACGCAGTCCAGCGGGCGTGAAAAACAAGCCTTCGCCATATTCTTGGGGCGGCCCAAATCAGCCCCCAGGTTCTTATTGGGGCTGCGTTGCAAACCTTGCCCGATATACATGTCGCCCAGATACATTTTCGGATTCCGCGCCTAGCCGAGCGAACTGATTTGACTCCATCAAATGGTTCAATCTAAATCTGATAGACTCCAGAGCTTGAAACTTCAATTATAAGATATATATAGATTATATCTTTTTTTGAAAACTAATCAAACTGCCACTGATGGATACCTTATTGGGAGCGCAGTCCGCAGCAATGTCGTTACGCTGTCATTCGCAAATGTGGATTTTGAACAAAACCATGCTGCTGTGTCGCGGGAACAACTGAATTAACCGGCGAGAGCAGTTGCTGTCTCCAAGCCAGATCAGTCAAACAGGATTACAGCATGACATTTGTGGCGATTGAAAACTGCATCAAGTGTAAATATGCGGACCGCGTTGAAGTTTGCCCGGTAGACTGCTTCTACGATGGTGGCAATATGTTGGTCATCCGCAAGCGTGGTTTTTAGATGCCACTTAACAAATTGCAAGAGAAAGTATTGTTACTTTATGGCGAGGGTTTGTCACATGCAGATATCGGCAGAAAAATTGGGCTAAGCGAACTGACAGTCTCACTAATTCTGAATTCGGCGGTGGACAGGCTGGGAGTGAACAATACCGTCCAGGCCATCAATCATTTACTTCGATCAAACCGAGATCTGGAAACTTGATCGCGAGCCGAAAAATTGATTTATTTGACAGGTAAACGCCGCCGCATATCTTGATGCCTGCCAGTTTCCAGTGACGATCATATCAAGCGTCTTTTGATATCTCAAGGCGTCAATGGGCGGTTGGGTGGAGGGTGCATATACGGATTTTATGCTATCGGGACAGACTGAAATTACGGTAATGGTACGGACGCGTCCTGTTAATGGAACCGCTGTTAGCGTTCCTATCATGGCTCATTCAGAAGCCGGACGGGGCATCCATACCATTACCGTAATCTTACCGTAACCCGAAATTTTCGTAACTTGATCCCATTAAAACCGACAAACGACAGCTATTCTTCTTCATGTTGTGATTCAAGATGTTAAAGTCTTGAATTGGATTTCGAAACCTTCAGTAAGCTATTGTTATTTATAGAAATGCAGGTGAAAGAGATGCGGTGATAACTTACCAAGATCAAATTCATTATTCATCGTTGCTCTGATCTCGGATTGGCCTTCTATACCTTCGCTCAAGTCGCGAAGAATCCCCATTATCGACAGCAATTGCATAAGCGGTAAATGCTTTTATTTCTTCCTGTGAAGCTGCAACACCAGTGAAGCCCAGCAGGTATTGGGGAAGAAGTTTCAGCCTGTCGGAGAGCGTTTCGTTCAATTCGGCAACATTGTAGCCGATTTGCATGAAATACAGAATGCGGGCACGGGTCAGTGCCTCGATTTCTTCATAGCCGTAGCGTTCGAACATGGCGGCGAGGGCGTCCAGCCTGGCTTGGTCCGAGCGATCGAGGACCTTGCGCACCTTGCCGGATCTGCGGGCCCAGTCACGGATGGCAAAATCGAGTGCATTGTTGAAGAGGCGGGGATTTACAAAGCAGCGAAACACGTTGCAGACGGCTTCGGTAATTGTGGCAGCGGGCAGGGTGGTCTGGGCCACCAGTGCGGCCGTATTGGAAGCTTGCCAATGATCCAGCAGGGTGGAGAGCAGATGCTGCCGGCTTTTGAAATACCAGTAAAAACTTGACCTGGATACCCCAAGACGCTGACCAATTGCCAGAACCTTGACCTCGCCAATGCCGTCGCTCACCAGAATGTCCAGGGCGACATTCATCCAGTCCTCCCGTGTGACCTTGGCGTTACCGTTCTGCGGGCCCCGGGAAGTACTATTATCTGGCTGTAAAAGTGATTTTTCTGCTTTGGTCATGGCGATCAACTTACAGGTGGCGCACCACCCTTTGCCGTTTTACTGATAATGTATTGATCAAGCCGGTCAATCTGCTCTTCTGTGTTTTTCACCCCGGTACTTTCTTCGAGAATTTGTTTCCATAAACCGCTGGCTCGCCGGTTCGTATCCATGGCACCCCGTTCGGTCCATGTGCCGAAATTGGCTCGATCATGGAGAATTGGTTCATAGAATTCAGTTTGGTATCTGCGCATGGTATGTGCCGCCCCGAAAAAATGACCGCCGGGAACAATTTCTGCCATGGCTTCAAAACCTATTTCATCAATTCCCGCAGGTTCCTCAGCGCACAATTCAGCAATCATCTGAAGGACTTCACAGTCTGTGACGAATTTTTCATAGGAAACTGTCAATCCGCCCTCCAGCCATCCGGCTGCATGGATGACAACAGTGGCTCCCGCAAGCAGACAGCCCCAGAGGCCCAGCTGGGTTTCGTTGGAGGCTTGTGCATCATTGATGTTGGCTGCGCTGCCGGTGGCGCCTCGCCAGGGCAGTTTGATTTTACGGGCAAGTTGCCCGGCAGCCAGGCTTGCCTTGAAATGTTCAGGTGTTCCAAATGCCGGTGCGCCGGATCTCATGTCAACGTTGGAAGTGAAAGTTCCATAACATACCGGTGCCCCCTTATTGACCAATTGCGTCAAGGTTATCGCCGCCAATGCCTCTGCGTGAGATAGCGTAATGGCACCTGCGACGGTCATTGGTGCCATCGCGCCCATCAAGGTAAAGGGTGTCACAATTGACAATTGCCCGGCCCTGGCAAAGTCAATCAATCCCTGCGCCATGGGGACATCCAGCTGGCGGGGTGAGTTTGTGTTGATGATCGTGTAACAGTGGGCATTGGCGTGAAATTCTTCATCGCTCAAACCGCGAAAATCCCGCATCATTTCAAATGATTCCAAAGCCTGTTGTGTGCCTCGGGCAAACACAAAGGGCACTTTGTTTGAAAGGGTTAACTGGGCCCTTGCGGTCTCGTAATGCCTTAAATGGATCGCGATATCCTGCGGCTCGACTACAGGTGGCACCATTTGCAATACGTCGAAATATTGAGTGAGATGCACAAACTCATTAAAATCGCTCATCGTTCCCGGCCTTCTTCCCCGTTCAAGATCAGTTGAATGGGGGGCACCGCCACCTGGTTGAAAAACCAGCTTTCCGGGAGCAAGAACAATGTTTTTTTCAGCAATGCCTGCCATCACCGGGATGGATTTGGGAGCTGTGGCCAGAGCAGCGTCGACCAGTTCGCGGCCAATATAAACCATTTCCTCGTCTTCATCCACTTTGGCTCCGGCGAGTTTGAAATGCTGTCGAGCCTCCGGAAGCAATACCTTGATGCCCAGATTTTCCAGCACTTCAAGGGCGGTATTGTGCATCGCTTCAATGCGATCATCCGAAAACACTTTCATTGGTGGAAAGGGATTATCCAGGTTATGATAATCAACATTTCGGGCAGTTCTGGCGCGATTTTTATCACCGCCACGCCGATTTTTTCTGCGCGGAGTGCCGGAAGTTGTGGCTGAATCTGGTGGCCTGGAGGTCATAGGCTTATCCCTGTATCCCGGATCAGGGTTTTGCCCGCATCGCATTTCCATGCGGGTCATAGGGTGAGGGATCGATAACTGTTGCTGAACGTTCAATACCGACGACGTGGACGCTGAGCTTTGTTCCAGGTCTGGCCAGATTGGCATCAACCAGTGCCATGGCCAGGGACTTGCCAATCGTGTGGCCATAGCCTCCCGAGGTGACAAAGCCGACTTTGCTGCCTTGCGACCAGATGGGTTCAAAGCCGCTGGCATCGGCTCCATCCGCGTCAATTTCCAAAGTGACCTGCACCTGATCAGGTCCGTTGCCGTCGCGCTCTTTGATGGCAGCCTGGCGACCGATAAATCCTTGCTTGTCCCAGTCGATCCAGCGATCCATTCCGGTCATTGCCGGCGTATACCCTTGCGTAAATTCCGCCGACCAGATGCCAAAACTCTTTTCAAGACGCAGGGACAAAAGCGCATTGAAGCCGTATTCGCGAATTCCCAGATCAGCACCGGCCTCGAGCAATAATCGCCGCAGGCCTATATGTTCGCCCGCCTGGCAATTGATCTCGTAACCCAGTTCGCCCGCAACGGAAATGCGGGCGACCCTGGCCCGGATCAGGCCGATATCAAATTCGCCGCAACCCATAAACGGCAAAGCACCAATATTGCCGTCAGTCAGTTTTTCAATCACCTTCAGGGAATTGGGACCGGCAAGGGAAAATCCAACGATATTGTCAGCAATATCATGCAGTTCAACGCCATCTTCCATGTGATCGTTGAACCAGCGTAAATGCCAGTCGCGCAGATAATATGATCCCATGATCCACCAGGTGCCATTGCCCCAGTTGAAGACGGTCAAATCTCCCTTCAGTTTGCCTTGGGGGGAAAGCATTGGCGCCAGTTTGCAGCGGCCCGGACCTGGCAGTTTTGAAGCCATGACTTTGTCCAGCCATTTTTGTGCATTTGGGCCGGTAACCTCAAAGCGGGAGAATCCGGAGATATCAAGCAAGCCTACATTCTCGCGCACCGCCCTGCATTCCTCGCCGACAATATCATGAGCGTTTGAACGCTTCAGTGACGGTGTCTCGGTAAATCCGGACGGGGCAAAATAGAGCGGTAACTCAAGGCCCCAGCTTGCTCCCCACTGGCAACCCGCAGCGCTCATTTCCGAATAAGCCGGCGCCATTTTGACAGGACGACCGGCGGGAAGTTGCTCATTGGGGTAGGTCATGACGAAGCGGCGGGTATAAAACTGGCCGGTGGTTTGTTTAATGTACTGTTTGTTGTTGGCGAAATCTCCGTAGCGGGCGACATCCATGCCATAGACATCGGCTTCCGGTTCCCCGTGAATGATCCATTCCGCCAGGGATTTACCCACACCACCTCCCTGTAGAAATCCAGCCATTACCGCGCAAGCACACCAATAGCCGTTTTTGCCCGGTACGGGGCCAACCAGAGGGTTGCCGTCAGGGGAGAAGGTGAACGCCCCGTTTACCCATGTTTTTACCCCTATTTCCTGTAGTGCGGGATAGCGTTCGAATCCGAGGATGAGTTCGTTTTCAATCCGGTCCGTTTGTTCCTGAAACAGCTCGATGCCGTAATCCCAGGGAGCTCCGTCCATGGCCCAGTGCTCATGGTTGATTTCATAAATGCCCAGCAAGATTCCCTTCTGGTCCTGTCGCATATAGGTGAAGCCTTCGAGGTCAACAATCATCGGAACTTCGAAATCCAGTTCTTCAAGTTGCGGGATTGTATCGGATACCAGATAGTGATGCTTAAGTGGAGCAACCGGTAGTTCAACCCCTGCCATTCTGCCAACCTGCTTTGCCCAGAGTCCGGCGGCATTAACCACATGCTGGCACTGGATCGTGCCCTTTTCAGTAACGACCTGCCAGCCCTCAGCGGTCTGGTTGAGTTCAAGCACACGGTTGTGCTCAATCACCTCGGCACCGTTTTTCCTGGCTGCTCCCGCATAAGCATGAACAGTTCCTGTGGTGTCGATATAACCTTCGCGATCTGCCCACATGCCTCCCAGAATTCCCTTGGTAGACATGATCGGGCAGAGTTCACCAGCCTCCTCAGGCGTGACAAGACGGCAATCCTCAATGCCGATTGACTGAAATACGCGATAGGTGGATTGAAGCCATTCCCAGCGGTCGGGTGTTCCCGCAAGCGTCAGTCCACCGGTCATGTGCATACCAACCGAATGCCCGGACTCCTCCTCTATCTTTTGCAGCAGGTCAATCGTATAGGCCTGAAGCTGGGCAATGTTGGGGTCCGCATTAAGGGCATGAAATCCCCCGGCTGCATGCCAGGAAGATCCAGCGGTCAAAACAGAACGCTCAATCAGCGCCACATCGCTCCAGCCCATTTTTGCCAGATGATAAAGAACCGATGCGCCAACAACCCCGCCGCCAATGACCACAACCCGGTATTGCGATTTCATTATATTTCCTCCCGATAATCTGTATCAAAGGGACATTATTGAAACTGATATTTGATGTCTAGACAAATATGTCCAGTACTATTCGTTCATATAGCAGAGTACCTTTATTTTGATTCAGTTTTGATTTTTTTTGCTCACGGCTATTCGGGCTTGCGCCCGGCCTCCGCCAGGGCGCGCATCGGCACCGGTCGCTTTTCGCTCCTGGTTGCATGATCATTATAAAGGTGTTCCGCCATAAAATAATCTGGGGGAATTTACTACAAAAGTATCCTGGAATGATGAGTATATCGAAGCAGGAATACTGGCGTGATACTACCACCGACCAGAAGATGGATTCATGTCCTGCCGGTTGATGCGTATCGGAAACCTGTCCCTGATTTCGCCATCCAGTTTCTCCCCGAAATAGTTCGGATAATGGTGGGCAAGAATGTTGCCTGCTGTTTCCCCGGCACGCTCAAGCAGTGATTGCGAACCTTCGTTTTCCCATTGGTCGGTGGATACCCTGTCCATCAGCTGTGGGTAGATATATTCACTTTCCATCACCTTCAGTGTTTGAGGATTACCCAGGAAATGACCCGGGTCCACAGCACAGGCCTTGATGACCTCAAGTGACAGGGTGTCATCGGATACCTCGATACCCCGAACCGTTCTCAAGATTGCACCGGCGGCTTCGTTGTCGATGACCATGGATTCATAACTGCATCCCATCAGGCTTCCCATCATCCCGCCCACCTCGCAGACTCTGTTTGCACCGGAAAGAGCAGCCAGAGCGATGGCAAGACCCTTTTCATAACCGTATTGCGCGTCTGGAATCTTGGAATCTGTCATACCGGCTCCAACGCTGTTGGGAATACCGTAGAAATTACCCATCTGGATTGCGGCAGCCGCCAGAAGAGCCTGCTCTCCACTGCCGCCGGCAAATGATCCGGTCCGCAAATCGGTAATGAACGGCCATGCGGCAAAAGTCATCGCACATCCCGGATTGATCAGATTGACAACTGCCAGGCAAGCCAGCGTTTCAGCCACAACCTGCGTCAGAATTCCGGCAAGCGGTGCAGGTGCTGTGGCTCCCGACTGCGGAGCCACAGCGATATCGCTGGTCAGGCCCATACGGGCGGCATCGATCATAACTTCCAGATTTTCGCGTCCGAATCTGAGAGGAGAAACAATCGGGCATCCGCCGAAGATGACCGAGGGCTTTCTGAGGAAATTCCCTTCACCTCCCGAAGCCATATCGAACATGGCAATAGCAGGTTCGATATGCTTACGAGAACGAAATGACAGGCAAACCGGCTTCTGGGTGCCTGCGAGCAGCGCATATACCATTGACATATCATGTTCGAAATCATCGGGTACATCAGTTCCCACTACTGTGTCGCCGGTCATGTGGATGTTGTCGAGCGTATCGACCAGGCGGGTAAAATCATAAATATCCAGAATAGTTGAGGCACGGTAGGTTTTGGATTGTGCATCGAAGGTAGTAACAGCACTGCCCGAATTGGAGAAATGAACCTTGTTGCCCTCGCAGTGGATGTCATCTTTACCCGCACGCTCGCCCCTGGCATGGACCATATATTCGCGAGCCGCTCCGGCAATCAAATCCTCCATGAGTGAGTTGGGAAAACACAGCCTGCCATGTTCGTTCAACTTGCATTTGAGCGGCAGAGCGATATCGAGCAGTTCGCGCAGCGGATCACCAATACCGGTTGTCGCCAGAATTTCCAGCGCACCAAGGTGGATTTTGTGCATGTCGGCTTCGCTCAGCGGTTTGTATTGTCCGCCGACCAGTCCGGGTCGAATTGCCGGGGAAACCGGGTTGGACGCACGTTTTTCCATTCGTGCTTTTCGTCCCGCTCTCACTCGTCTGGATGAATTGGCAATCGTAGATGTCATTTGCGCCTCATATTAATTCGAGCGACGGAATCTCCCGCCGGTATATCTGGGAAGCCGCATGCGCGGGGTCCATTTCAAAGTTTCTTGCTGCCATGTGACCATCATAGACGGCATCAGCTATCAAACCGGGCGCCGCCGCATCACCAATCAACTCCAGTGTTTTTACTCCCGGTAATTCCCCGCTGTGGCGCATCGCCAGCAGCGTGTTGTGCAGGCTGTTGTTGCGCTGGCGTTCGGTGACAAGGACGACGGATCGACATTTGATGGTTTTCTGCCTGCCGGAATATACGCATGTAACTTCGCATTCACCTGCACCGGCTTTGCTCAGCATATGACTGGTGCGGATATCCACACCGTGCTCGATCAGACTTGCATGAACCCGGGCCTGTTCCAAAGTGTGGGTAGTCCAGGGGGAAACAACTCCGGCAGGAGTAACGAATATGATTTCTAAGTTCCGGGCTGCAAGATGTTCAGCGATGACTCCGCCGATATAGGATTGATCGTCGTCATAGATCAGGACCGGCCCATTGTCGGGAAATATGCCTGACATGATATCGTCCGGTGTCAGCAAGATCATATCCGGCGCGGGTATCAGAGGTTTCCTGGCAGAACGTCCAACTCCATCTTTTCGCCAGCGTGCGCCGGTGGCTATAAAAACATTGGCGATGTCGAGTTCTGCCACCTGATTGGCATCCAACCGGCTTTCCAGGAACAGTTGAACATTGGCCCGCTGTTTCAGGTCGTAGATCCGGTTGTCCGCCACACGCTGCCACGCGTTCAAGCCCAGCAACCGTGATTCCCTCAGGGCGCGACCTCCCAGTTCATCGGATCCTTCTGCCAGCGTCACCTTGTAACCGCGTTTGGCCAGTTGCATGGTGCATTCCAGTCCTGCGGGGCCGGCCCCTATGACAAGTGCTTCTTCCTCACTTCCCTTCGGCTCGATTTTTTCAGGATGCCATCCCCGTCGCCATTCTTCCCCCATGGTTGGATTTTGGGTGCATCTGATCGGGATACCCAGACTGTCACTGGATACACAGATGTTGCAGCCGATACATTCCCGGATTTCATCAATGCGCCCCTCGGCAATCTTGCTGGGCAGAAAGGGATCGGCAATGGATGGTCGCGCAGCGCCGATAAAATCCACAATACCTTTCTCAACCATGGCAACCATCATGTCAGGGGAAGTCAGGCGGCCGACAGCGACCACCGGTTTGGTTGTGACGTCTTTTACAAACTTGATATATTCGTTCTGATATCCGTCATCCGGCTCGAAACGTGTTGTAGCTGAATCATTAGACCAGTCTGAAATGTTGACGTCCCAAATATCCGGCAGTTCGGCAAGCATCTCAACAACCGCACGGCCCTCTTCTTGGGCCTGCATACCCTGTTTACCTCTTTTTTCCTCCACCGCGAAACGCATGGCTACGGCACAATGCCCCTCGACTACCTCGCGGGTATCCTCGAGCAGTTCACGGATCAGTCGCGCCCGGTTTTCCAGGCTGCCGCCATATTCATCCGTGCGGTTATTGTATTCTGGCAGAAGGAAGTGCTGGGTCAGTGTCATTCGATGACCGGCGTAAACATAGATGATATCAAATCCGGCATCCACAGCCCGCTGCGCGGCACTGCGGTGCCATCGGCGAAACTCCCTGATATCCTCCTTATCCATTGCCCGTGCCTGTTTGGGGTATAGAGAATCTATCGACATGTCGCTGGGTGCAAGAACAGGCGCACGGGTCAGCAAATTTGGCGAATGATTGCCGTTGTGCACCAGTTCGATCGCCGAAAGCGCTCCCTTTTCGCGTACTGCATCGGTCATCAGCCGTAATGCCGGAATATCGCGCTCGTCCCATAGGCGGTGCTCGGAAGCAGGGGAGAGATCAGAACTGGGATGTATTTCGGTTTCCTGATTGGCGACGACAGCCCAACCGCCCTCAGCTTTCATCGCCCGCATTGCCGCCTCCGCCTGCGGTCGCAGATGCCCCAGGCCACTGCAATGCGGTACTTGATAGAAACGGTTGCGGGCAATCAGGGGACCTATCTGCACTGGTTCAAACAGCACCGCGTATCTGTTCACGTTCATCATTTACGAGCGCTCTGCGTTAACATTTGTCAAAGTTGAAGTAGTGGTGGGACAATCAATGCCCCACCGTATTATGGCCTAGAATCCTGACTTGATACGCTCGAATTCTTTCAGCATTTTAGCTTCCAGCTTCGGATCCACTGCGTCGAAGAACAGGCTGCGGGCAAAAAATTCGTCAGCTTTGTCGAACCCATAACCTTTGATGGTTTTGGGATCAACTGCTGCAAGACCCTCGGTGTTGGCGTGGGCATATCCCCAGGCTTCCACGATGTATTTCCCGCTGGCAGCAGAACTCAGTGCGTTCAGCATATCATAGACCTGCTCATCGGACTGGGTGGAGCTATTCAGGTGAACATAACCGCAAACCCAGGTGGCAATACCCTTCTTCACATCTCTCATCATCACCGCAGGTACCTTGTTTCCCTGCAGGTTCAGTTCCGACTGGTTCCAGGCCCAGCCCATGAGGATTTCACCGCTGGCCATTGCCTGGTCCAACTGGCCGGCATCGGACCAGTAGAACCGGATATTGGGGTGAACCTTGCGCAGGAAGTCTGACGCTTTCTTGAATTCCTCATCATTCATATTGGCATAATTCTTGACGCCGGCTCCAAGTGCGGCAAATGCATATGCGCTAGAGGCAGCATCGGGAATTGCAATTTTGCCCTTGTATTCCGGATCGACCGCGAGCTGCAAGGAAACCGCGTCTGCCGTGATCTTGTCGGTGCGGTATATCCAGCCTGTGTTGCCCCATTCAAACGGCATCATGTAGACCTTGCCGTCAACGACGACACCATCCATTTTCGTTAGAGCTGGTGACAGCTTGTCCCAATGAACAAGGCGGCTGGTATCAAGCGGCTTGATTAAGCCTGCTGCTGCCCATTTCTTGGTGGCGTCGGTGCACGGATGGGCAAGATCAGCGGTGAAGCCGGAACGAAGTTTGGTGAATGCTTCCTCCTGACTGCCAAAAAATGTGTAGGACGGGGCGGTTTTATGCTTCGTCATATAGTCGGCGAAAAAACCCTGGTCTTCGTATCCGGACCAGTCGAATACGGTCAGGTCGGACCCTTCCGCATAGACCGAGCCGTACCAGGCCACGCTGATGACGGTCGCTGTGGCAATCATTTTTCCAAGTGTAGTTTTCATTGGTATTTCTCCCTGTCAAGTTACAATAAACACTAGTCTTTCATATTATCCGGGATTTCTCCCAAATCGATCACCGAGGCGTTTTGAACGCCAAGCCATACTGTATCACCGCGTTGGTAATCCATAGTATGGAAGTAATTTGGTACGGCTACCGTAATCGGTTCGTCGATGCCATCCAGGCCGACAAAGTAATGTATGCTCTCACCATAAAACGCCACATCGACAACTTTACCCTGGGCCATTGCATCGTAATCCGATGGTTTTTTTGCGCTGATTTCCAACTGCTCGGGACGAATACCGGTCAGTAATTTCGGGCCGTGCTTCGATACGTTGGAGTTGATTTCAATCCGCATATCCCCAAATCCCGGTGTTGAAATATCCAGCACATTTCCACTTTCCTCTTTTAATGAAGCCGGCAGGAAATTCATTCCTCCGATGAAAGAGGCGACGTCCTTGCTGCAAGGCCTGGCATACAGATCTTCGGGGCGGTCAATCTGCTCAAGTTTGCCATCGAACATGACGCCAATCCTGTCGGACATGGTCATGGCCTCGTACTGATCGTGGGTGACCATAACAAAAGTGATGCCGATCGAGCGTTGGAGGCGCCGCAATTCAAGTTGCATGGTTTCGCGCAGCTTCTTGTCCAGTGCTGAAAGTGGCTCATCCAGCAACAGCACTTTTGGTCGCAGAACCAGCGCTCGTGCCAGCGCCACGCGCTGTCTTTGTCCGCCGGACAACTCTTCCGCGCTGCGTTTTTCAAGGCCGTCAAGTTCCACCATTTCCAGCGCTTCGCTAACCCGGTCATCGATTTCGCTGCGTGAAATACCTGATTTGCGTAATCCGAAGGCAACATTATTTCCGACGTTGAGATGGGGAAAGATCGCATAGCTCTGAAAGACCATGTTTGTCGGCCTTTTATTGGCGGACACATCCCGCATCGATTTCCCGTCGATAACGATCTCACCTTTATCGGGATCCTGAAATCCGGCGATTATGCGAAGTGCGGTTGTCTTACCACAACCTGACGGCCCTAAAAGCGAGAAAAATTCCCCTTGATAGAGGTCAAGGTTCAGATCGCAAACGGCGACGAAACTTCCAAATCTTTTGGTTACGCCGGTGATTTCAATGATTTTTTTGTCACTTCTGTTTTCCATCATGATCACTCTAAATTTGACTTTTTGCCGCACGTCGCCGGAAACTTTCAGCAATCATCAGCAGCAGAATTGAGAAGAAGAGCAGCAACGACCCAAGCGCCAGTGTATTGGGCAGTTTTGCCGGGAACCGGATTTGACTCCAGATATAGACCGGCAGTGTCGGCTCGTTACCCGAAAGGAAAAATGCCAGGACGAATTCATCAAAGGAAACTGTAAAAGTCATCAGCAGACTTGCCACAATCCCGGGAAACACGATTGGCAGGGTTACCCGTCTGAAGGTGCCAATGACGCTTTCGCCGAGATCGAATGCTGCTTCTTCCAGCGACTGGTCGAACTGATCAAAGGAAGATTTCATTATTGACACGGCAAACGGGAGGGCCACGAAAGTGTGGCCAAGAATAATGGTCGTAAGCGATGGCCGCAGACCGATGCTGATAAACAGTACCAGCATGGAGGAGGCGACGATAATACCCGGAATGACCAGCGGCAGCATGACCAGCCCTTCGGAGAGTTCCCTGCCTTTGAACCGATAACGAACAAAAGCGCGTGCGGCAAACAACCCCATGGCCGTGCTGAACACCGCCGTGACGCCGCCGACAATGAGGCTGTTACCAAGTGCCTTGATCAACGTATCCTGCTGACCAAGCTGGCCGTACCATTTCAGGGTAAATCCCTGCAGAGGAAAGGCAACAATGGTACCGTCATTGAAGGAAAACAGCGGTAGCAGCAGCACAGGCAGGTACAAAAATACCAAATAAAGTGTCGCATAGGTGAGAAGTCCCGGAATAAAACGCTGCAATGAACTCATCTGATCCGCCTGCCTGCCGTATTCATTGTAAACACGGCCAGCATGGCGACGAAGCCGACTGACAGCATGGAAAGTAGTGAAAGGGTTGCGCCCATTGGCCAGTTGTTGGCTGCGCCGAACTGGACCTGTATGAGGTTGGCGATCATTTTCCCTTCCGAGCCGCCAACCAGTGCCGGGGTTACGTAATCGCCGACGGTTGGAATAAATATGATCAGACTGGCGGCAATAATGCCTGGAACGGTCAATGGCAGGGTCACCCGGATAAAGGCCTGATACATATTACATCCCAGATCGGTGGCGGCCTCGTGCAGGCTTCGGTCGATTTTCTGCAGTGAAACATAAATCGGCAGTATGGCAAACGGTGCCCATGCGTGGGCAAGGGTCAACACTACCGCAATTTCATTATATAAAAGAAATGTAAGCGGCTCGTTGATTATCCCAATCGTCATCAGCGCGCTGTTCAACACGCCATTGAAGCCCAGAATAAGCTTCCAGGAGAATACTCTCAGGAGATAACTGCTCCAGAAAGGAATCGTGATCAACAACAGCCACAGTGTCTGTTTCTTTGTCCTGAATGCAATAAAGTAAGCGATGGGATAAGCCAGCACCACCGTGGCAATGGTGACAAGTCCGGCAATAATAATTGTACGGACAATCAGGTGACGAACCAATGGATCCTGGAATGCTTCAATGTAGTTTGCCCAGGTGAGCGTCCGGTCGATATCGACATAAGACTGAGTCCAAAAACTGTAAACGATCAGGATACCGAGTGGGACCGCAACAAGAAGACCCACATATAGTGTCGCAGGCGCGCTGAGCGCCATGCCTTTTGATGCCTCAGATTTCAACTGAATAGCCACGCTTTCCTGGATCCTCCCTTTCGTTCAGTTTGCCTGCTTTCAACCCAGACTTTACATTCAATGAACGATCGTTCATTATATGCATGATGCTGTTTGCAGAGTCAATAGTTGCCGTTGAGGGGCGTTGCTAATTGAGTGAGGTGGATCAAAAGAAACTGTGAGTGTTGTTATTAATGGAAGGCATAATTTCGTGACAGCAAAGTTGAAACGTCAGGAAAATCGGAAACGAAGCAGGTTGTTGCTGATTGAAGCGACCCTGGATTCGCTTGCCGAGGTCGGTTTCGCCAGGACATCGGTAAGCGAGATTGTTGAGAGAGCGAAATTGTCAAGGGGTATGATCCATCTGCATTTTTCCAGCAAGGATAAGCTGCTGGAAGAAGCGGCAAGGCATGCGAGCGCAAGTTATTTTGATGATCTGGAACAACTCCTGGATAAAAGCGGAAATAGCCCACAGGAGAAATTGGAGGCGGTTATCAAGAGTGACCTAAGCGATAATGTGCTTAACAAGCGATCAGTCAGGATATGGTTCGCACTTCGAGGAGAAGCTAGCGTCAGTCAGGCGATTGCCCGCTATAGCGACACTCGTGACAAGAAACTGTATGATCTTATTTTTGATGCGTTTCTTGATATTGCCATTGCCAGCAAGGTTAATGAACCGGGCGCGGTAGCGAGAGATGCGACCCACGGGTCCCTTGCGCTACTGGAAGGAATGTGGACTGATTTTTTTCTGCACCCCGATTCCTTCAATCGAGGATCTGCACTGCGGATTATCTTTCGTATCTTGTCCAATATGTTCCCGCGATATTTTAACCTGGAGGGAGCCGTGAAAAGCCCCCTCAATGACATGGTGGCCTGATGGCCACCTCCAATTGACTGAAATGAACAATCGTTCATTTATTACCAACTTTTTGAATGAGCCATATTATGCATTTGAAGAACTATGATTTCGACCAGATCCGCAAATGGGATAACGCCAACTTTGTTCATCCGTGGGAAGGCATGGCTGACATCGGCAACAATAATCGGACATTTTCCGAAAGCGCTGATGGCATCTACGTGACAACTGAAACCGGCAAGCGGTTGATTGACGGCCCCGGTGGCATGTGGTGCGTTCAGTTGGGTTACGGCAATGGGGAACTGGCCGACGCGATGGCTTTGCAAGCCAGGTCCATGGCTTATTTTTCACCCTTTAATAATGCCACCTCGGTAACAGCCAGGCTTGCGCACGAGATTGCCAAACGCACCCCTGGTGATCTGGACCACGTATTTTTCACCACCGGGGGATCGACGGCGGTGGATACAGCGCTCCGGTTTGTCCATTTTCGAAACAATGTGCTGGGAAAACCCGACAAGAAAATGGTGATTTCACGACAAAAGGCCTATCATGGTTCGACTTTTCTTGCCGCCAGCGTGAGTGGCAAGGAAAGGGACAAGGGGTGGCTCGATCAGGCTGAAGATCTGGCACATATCCTGCCCGGTGTTAATCCGGCACTTCGTGGGCCGGAAATGAGTCTCGATACATTTCTGGATGAAAAAATCGCTGATCTGGAAAACGCCATCGTCAATATCGGCCCTGACAAAGTAGCAGCCTTCATTGCCGAACCAATTCAGGCATCAGGTGGTGTCATCATTGCGCCAGAGGGATATCACAGACGCTGTCTGGAGGTATGTCGCAAACATGGCGTTCTTTATATATCGGATGAGGTTGTGACCGGGTTTGGCCGGCTTGGACACTGGTTTGCCTCAGAAGAAGTTTTTGACATCGTTCCCGATATCATAACCTGTGCCAAGGGAATGACTTCCGGCTATTCTCCAATGGGTGCGTGTATTATATCCGACCGGCTTATTTCGGAAATATCGGGACCGGCATCAAAAGGAGCAACGTTCTCCAACGGTTATACATATTCAGGCCATCCGGTCAGTGCAGCGGTTGCCTTGAAGAATATCGAGATATTTGAGCGTGATGGTATTCTTCAACATGTTCGCGCTGTTTCACCACTGTTCCAGGAAAGATTGAATGGGTTAAGCGATCTTCCGATCGTCAGCGATACCCGCGGCATGGGGCTGGTTGGTTGTGTTGAATGTGTGGCTGACAGCAAAAATGGCGATGCGCTGCAGATGGACCGCGAGTTGGGCTACAGGATCGATGCCCATTGTCAGAATCTCGGCCTGATCCTGCGTCCACTCATCAACATGTGCGTATTTTCACCACCGCTGATTATCAACGAGGCCCAGATCGATCAAATGTTCGACATCCTTGAGCAGGGAATCAAACTTGCTACAGATGATCTGGCGCGTGGAGGTTGATTACAGCATGGCGAGATTTGGAGGAAAGGTCGTAAAGGATTTCGATGGTGACGGTAGTGTTGCTTGTGAGTTCTTGCGAATAACCGGGGAATTCAGTTTGGGGCTTGATGACCGTTACGGGTTGTTTGTCACGAGTGTCATTTTGAGCTTTGGCGGGGTAACTGTACGAGAAAAGAATGAAGGTCTTTCGGGGTAGTTGTCAGGGTATTTTTCTAACCGCCGCAGACAAAAGCGTCCGGCAGTTAAATATTGTACACTGGGATGTTATGAGCAAAAGGGATATTCAGGTGAAAGCGGCCCTAGATTCTTGGTCAAATACACCGGTTGCGCCTGATCAAAATTCAATAATTGTGGATGGAAGTGCCCTGGACACGGTAATATCAGTTCCATGGTATTTTGAGGCCATTGATTTTTTTCCTGAATAGTCAATTTTGGTTTGACACTGGCAGGCGTTCAAGCCTAATTTCAAGTCAATCGACGGTGCCCTGATCAAGGGCTGGAAAAGAATCCGGTGCGGTTGACCCAAGCAGGGGACCAAGACGGAGACTGTCTCAGGCGTAAACGGAATCTGCCCATGCGTGGGAGTTTCGTTGATGGCACTTCGATTCTATTTTTCGAACCCGTCAGAGGCTACGCAAATGAGACAGACCAATTCACCCGATGAACTCACTACAAATGGCAAGAAAATCGGCATTATGGTTTGCGGTCACGGGTCACGCAACCAGAATGCAGCAAAAGAATTCTCAAAAGTAGCTGAAGGGTTGAGGGACAAATTTCCCCAATTGCCGGTTGAGTATGGTTACCTGGAGTTTTGTAATCCGGTTATTCATTCGGGCCTTGATCAATTGCGCGAAAAGGGAGTTGAAAAAGTTTTGGCCGTTCCGGGCATGCTGTTTGCGGCCGGGCATGCGAAAAATGACATTCCTTCCGTATTGAACAGCTATCAGGCATTGCATCCTGAAATGGAGATTATTTACGGGCGCGAACTGGGCGTTGATGTGCGCATGATCGAGGCTGCCGGAGCGCGAATTCTTGAGGCTGTTGAATCAGCCAATTCGCAAACTGGTGATATTCCCCTTGAAGAAACCCTGCTGATGGTTGTCGGTCGCGGTTCATCTGATCCTGATGCCAATTCAAACGCCGCAAAAGTCATGCGAATGTTGTGGGAAGGATTGGGGTTTGGCTGGGGAGAAACCTGTTATTCAGGTGTGACATTTCCACTGGTAGAGCCAGGTCTGCAACATGCGGCGAAACTCGGATACAGGCGTATCGTGGTTTTTCCATATTTTTTGTTTACCGGCGTTCTGGTCAAACGAATCTATTCCTATACCGATGTGGTAGCGGCACAATGCCCGGATATTGAATTCATCAAGGCGGGGTATTTGAATGATCATGATCTGGTGATTGAAACCTTTGTCGACAGAGTATTCGAGACCGCCAATGGTGCTGCAGTGATGAATTGCCAGATGTGCAAATATCGCGAGCAGGTGCTGGGTTTCGAAGCTGATATCGGTACTGCCCAGGAAAGCCACCATCATCATGTGGAGGGCATTGGCGGCGGTCTGGAAGATTGTCCGTGCGAAGGCGATTGCGACGCGTCCTGCCGCGAGGAGGATTTTTGCAAGGAACACGGCCTGCCATGGACCCCGTTACATAATCATGACCATGACCATGACCATGACCATGGGAATGAACACAGCCACGATCATTCCCACGATCACGGGCATCATCATCCGCCATACCCACATGCAAATCATCCACTTGGACCGGTGACGATGAAAAAAAAGTAAAACCAAAGTGTTTGCTGGCAGTTGCAAAACAGGAGCGCATGACGACCTTGTATTCATATGAAAAATGCCCAAGCGGGATTTATCGACAATCCTTTGATATTATCCGTGCAGAGACGGACCTGTCGCGTTTTTCCGAATGGGAACGTCAATTGGTGATAAGGCTGATACATGCCAGCGGCATGGTTGATCTGGCTGACGATATCGTAATATCGCCAGGAGCGGTTGAAGCTGGTGTCAAAGCGTTGGGCCAGGGTGCCGCGGTGATCTGTGATGTGGAGATGGTACGTCGCGGTATTATTGAACGCAATCTTCACCGGCAAAATGTACTGCTTTGCGGACTTGGGCGCGAGGACACAGCCGAGTTTTCCAACCGGATGAAAACGACACGTTCAGCTGGCGGGATTGAAGTTCTCAAAAAACAGGTTCCCGGCAGCATAGTGACTATTGGAAATGCACCCACGGCACTGTTTCACCTGCTGGAGCTGTTATCGGGCGGATTGCAGTCCCCAGCGCTGATTATTGGATGCCCGGTAGGGTTTGTTGGTGCCGTGGAAAGCAAGCAGGCGCTGATAGAAGCAGCAGACTCGATGGGTAATATACCCTATATTACCGTGCGGGGCAGGCGAGGTGGCTCGGCGATGGCGGCTGCATCGCTCAATGCCCTTGCAATCCTTTTGAGCGAGGGTTGAATTGATGACAAAACCCTGGCTAGATATTATTGGAATTGGCGAAGAGGGTTTGTCCGGCCTGTCAACAGCTGCCATCGCATTGGTGGAAAATGCCGAGATAATTGTCGGTGGAGATCGCCATCATGATCTGGCACCTGATATCAAAGCCCGGCGTATTGCCTGGCCTTCGCCGTTTGATGCAATGATTGACACGATTTGCGGTTTCAAGGGAAAACGGGTTGTCATTTTAGTGTCCGGAGATCCGCTGTGGTATTCGGTTGGTGCGCGTATCGGGCGCGCGATACCACCAGAGGAAATTTGTTATCACCCTCAACTTTCCGCATTTCAACTGGCAGCATGCAGAATGGGCTGGTCGCTCCCGGATGTAGAAACCCTGACTATTCACGGGCGCCCGGCAGAACAAATTATCCCATGGTTTACTCCCGGTGCAAGATTGCTGATTTTGACCAGAGACGGCACTTCGCCGCAAACCGTAGCAAGCCTGCTTTGCCAGAATGGCTATGAAAACTCACCCATGTCGGTACTGGTTGCGATGGGTGGCTCCCGGGAAGAGCGTATCGATGGAATTGCCGGTGAATGGGCAGGTGACACGGAAAAAGAGTTTCCTGATTTGCATACGCTGGCTGTGGAATTAACAGCTGGATCCAATGCTCATATCTATCCAAAAACCGGCTTGCCCGATACGGCGTTTTTACACGATGGCAATATTACCAAACAGGCCGTCAGAGCTTTGACCCTGGCCAATCTGGCACCACAGCGTGGTGAATTATTGTGGGATATCGGGGTGGGTTGCGGCTCAATTGCAATTGAATGGATGCGCGCGGCACATGAAGCACGGGCAATCGGAATTGAGCCCAAGGAAAGCAGGCTGTCTATCGCGGCACAAAATGCCCTTTGTCTTGGGACACCGGCATTGAAACTGATTGAAGGCAAAGCCCCGCAGGCGCTTGAAGGCCTGAGCAGTCCCGATGCGGTGTTTATTGGTGGAGGCATCAGTGAACAGGTCATCAGCCATTGTCTTCAATCCCTGAAACCGAATGGGCGAATGGTGGCGAATGCGGTGACGCTTGAGAGCGAGGCGGTGTTGTTAAAAATGTTTGAGAAAACTGGTGGTGAATTGCAACGCATCAACATACAAACAGCCGGTGATCTGGGTTCGTTTCATGGTTGGAAAAGTGCAATGCCGGTGACCCAGTGGGTATTTGTCAGGTCTTATGAAAAATCAGTCGAAAGTGAAAAATCATGAGTGGGGTGCTGTATGGATTAGGGGTTGGGCCAGGCGATCCCGAATTATTGACCCTGAAGGCTCATCGGCTGCTGGGGGAATGCAGGGTGGTTGCCTATCCCGCACCCGATGATGGGCAAAGTTTCGCCCGCTCTATTGTCGCGCCATATCTGAGACCTGATCATCTTGAGATTCCGATAATTATTCCCATGCGCAACGAGAGGTTCCCGGCGCAAAATGTGTATGATCAGGCATCGCGGGAGATATCTGCCCATCTTGATACCAGGCGTGATGTTGCAGTTTTGTGCGAAGGAGATCCATTTTTTTATGGTTCATTCATGTATTTGTTTGAACGTTTGTCTGCAAAATACACCACACAAATCGTACCAGGCGTTTCTTCCCTGATGGCATCCGCTGCCGCTATTGGACGCCCGATTGCTGCGCGCAATGATGTGTTTTCGGTTATTCCTGCGCCTTTGGATGACGATGTGATCGCGCGCAGACTGGAAGAAGGTGAAGCGATTGCTTTCATCAAGATAGGGCGGCATTTTAACCGAATTTGCAATCTGATTGACAAGGCAGGCTTAACCGGTTCTGCCGGTTATATTGAAAGAGTTAGCCTGGGAAATGAAAAGATTATGGCCCTTGGTGATGTCAGTGGCAGACAAGTGCCCTATTTTTCGATGATCCTGATTTACAAAGGTGCGGAGGACTGGATTGGAAAACTGCCCTTGCTTGAATCCTGTACTGCCAGGAACCCTGACCAGACAGCATTGTCACAACTGGAGACAGGAATTTGAAGACGCCGCACATCATCGTGTTGAATGACAGACCAATCGAACTGGCCAATCGCATTGCCAGACTGACCGGTGGCAAGGTTGAGATTGCCAATAAACGGCCCAGTTCTTCAATAACCACATTTGAAGATGTCGGTTGCCGGTTGCGGGAATTGTTTTTGAACGGCCACCCGATCATTGCAGTGATGGCTGCAGGCGCTGTGATACGGCTTCTTGCTGATGTGATCTCAGATAAAAAGAGCGAGCCGCCGGTATTGGTGGTTTCCTATGATGGGGCGCAGGTGGTTCCCCTGTTGGGCGGACATCACGGGGCCAATGAAATGGCGCGCAATATTGCTGCTGGCCTGAATTCAAATGCGGCAGTAACAACCGCGGGAGATGTTTGTTTTGGTGTTGCCCTGGATGACCCGGCACCGGGTTATGTTCTGGCTAATGCGGCGAATGCCAAAAATGTCATGGGTGCATTGGTCGCCGGTACCTCAGTAAAACTGACAGGCAGGGCAGCCTGGCTGGAGAATAGTGATATCCCTATTGCGAGCACTGATGATGCACAGAGCGTCAGGTTGACGATTAGCCAGGAGGTAATTGACAGCGGACCTCTTGAGTTGGTCTATCACCCTCAAAACTGCATTTTGGGAATGGGATGCGAACGTGGTGTCGGAGTTGGGGAAGCGATTGCCCTGGCTGAACAGGCACTGGCAAAATCGGGTATTGCCCGAGCCTGCATCAGCGCCGTGGCGTCAATTGATGTCAAATCGGACGAGAGCGCCATTCATGGCGTGGCTGATCATTTTGGGGTCAAAGCAAGGTTTCTCGATGCTGCCACTCTTGAGCAACAAACTTCACGGCTCAAGAATCCTTCCGATATTGTATTTGCAGAAGTTGGTTGCCATGGTGTTGCTGAAGGTGCTGCGTTGGCTGGTGCGGGTGAAGACGGAATTTTACTGGTTGAGAAAATCAAGTCTGCAAGAGTTACTTGTGCCATTGCCAGGGCAAGTGACCCGATAGATCCTTCTTCAATCGGCAGGGGCCGTGGAAAACTGTTTGTAGTCGGCATTGGCCCGGGGTCAGGTGAGTGGCGTTCACCTCAGGTGACGTCAATGATCGGGGCATCGACTGATCTGGTCGGTTATTCGCTTTATCTTGATTTGGTCACGGATATTTCTACCGGTAAAATCCGCCATGATTTTGATCTGGGGCGTGAAGAAGACCGGGTTCGCCATGCGATGGAGCTTGCCGGGACCGGCAAAGACGTGGCGCTGGTTTGTTCGGGTGACGCAGGAATTTACGCGATGGCGACCCTGGTGTTTGAACTGCTGGCGGATAGCAGTCTCAGCGATGATGCGAAACGTATTGAAATAGAAGTATCACCTGGAATATCTGCATTACAGGCGGCGGCGGCAAGGACAGGTGCACCGCTTGGACATGATTTTTGTACCATATCCCTGTCAGATCTGTTGACGCCGTGGCCCGATATCCGGAAGCGCGTAAAGGCGGCGGCGGAAGGAGATTTTGTCATTGCGTTTTATAATCCGGTTTCCATTCGCCGTCGAACACAACTGGCTTTTGCCAGGGACAAGTTACTGGAGTACCGGCCACCCGACACGCCGGTAATCCTTGCTACCAATCTGGGACGCGATGGAGAGAAAATTCGTGTGGTTGAACTGCAGGAACTGAATATTGATGATGTTGATATGTTGACGGTGGTAGTGGTTGGATCGAGTGATACACGTTGTGTGGCAACAGGGGATGGTAAGCGATGGGTGTATACGCCGCGTGGATATTCCTCAAAACAGGGTAGTGGAATTGTCGGAGTGGCCAGCTGATGAGCGTATATTTCATAGGTGCGGGACCCGGAGCAGCTGATTTGATTACTGTGCGAGGGTTGCGATTGATCGAGCGTTGTCCGGTTTGTCTTTATGCCGGATCATTGGTGCCGGAAGAGATTGTGCGTGCCGCGCCGCAAGACGCGCTTGTCAAGGATACCGCGCCAATGCACCTGGATGACATTGTTGCTGATATGAAAGAGGCGCATAACAAGGGACAGGATGTGGCACGGGTGCATTCCGGCGATCCGTCGATTTATGGTGCGATTGCTGAACAGATGCGCCGGTTGGATGAACTCCAGATTCCCTATGAGGTAGTACCAGGTGTACCAGCATTTGCCGGGGTCGCGGCCAGGCTGAATACGGAATTGACGTTGCCTGAAATTGCCCAGACAATCATCATTACCCGCACAGCCGGTAAAGCTTCCTTGATGCCTGACGGCGAACAGCTGGAGGTTTTGGGACAATCAAAAGCAACGTTGGCGATACATCTATCCGTGCGAAATCTGAATTATGTTCGCCAGGCACTGGAGCCCTATTATGGGCCGGATTGTCCGGTGGTGTTGGCCTATCGGGCGACTTGGCCAGATGAGCTATATATCCGAACAACGCTTGCGGGTATGAAAGATGAGGCCCGCAATGCCAAAATAACCCGTACTGTGTTAATCATGGTGGGAGCAGTTTTCGGCAAGGTGAAATTTCGGGATTCTGATTTGTATAATCCTGAGTATGCCCATGTATTGCGCAACAAGGGCAAGAAAAAAATCAGGCAGAAAGCCGGATGACCTCATCTGCCAGATCGATGATATTGCTAAACCTGTCTCCTGCCGGGGCAGGTGGGCGCTTGATCATCAGAACTGGTAATTGCAGTGATCTGGCCGCTTCAATTTTTGCATATATCAGCCCGCCTCCGGAATTTCTGCATACCAGATGGGTAATATCATACTGCCTGAACAGGTTCGCTTCTTCACTTGCAATTGGGGATGGTCTGGCAATTATCAGGCGGTGGCTTTGTAAAGGGATTTCAAAATTCGGTTTATCGATCATTCGGGCCACGAAATTAACGTCGCCACGATGGGAAAACCTGTCCAGATACTGGTGGCCCAGGGCAAGAAATGTGATCGAACCGGCTGGCAATCTATTAGCGGCCTTATCAAGATTATCGCAATCAATCCAGAAGTCTCCGGATTGTTTTTCCCATTCAGGCCGATCCAGAACCAATCTGTTAACATTGGCGGATTGCGATGCCAGCAGCGCATTTTGTGATATCCGGCTGGCAAAGGGATGGGTTGAATCAATCATCAGATCGACTTTTTCTTCAACCAGATATTTTTGCAACCCGCTTACCCCACCAAACCCGCCAATTCGGATTTTTCCAAAACTTCGGTCAGGTTCGCGTGTTCGCCCTGCCAGTGATGTGGTGATATCCAGTTGGCTGCCTGATTTATCCTTCGATGACAGAGCCATGGCCAGGTCGCGTGCATTGCGGGTTCCACCCAGTATCAGTACTTTGAATGGTTTATTCATGCCGAGCCAATATCTTGGCGCTGCGCGATACGATGATTACTTCTACCGAAATCTGTGCATCGCGCAATATCCGCAAGGCCTGTTTGCGGGCATGAATAGCGACAAAGTTTGGCAGATCGATATCCATACTGGTAGCAAAATCAAGCGCTTGCATCGCGGTGTTAGAGTTTTGAATGCGCTCGACCAGTGGAGGATTTGCTCCAAGGGATTTGGCGGCGGCACCCAACCAGTCCATATCCACCTGAGAACGCCCGGAATGCAAATCCATCGCCCCCTGGGCAAGTTTGGTGAATTTGGCAAATCCGCCAGCCAGGGTAACTTTGGGGACCGGATTGGCGCGCAGATATTTGAGCAGGCCACCGACAAAATCTCCCATATCGAGAATCGCGGTCTGGGAAAAGTCATAGAGTTTTTCCGCCGCCGCCTGGGAAGTCGATCCGGTAGCACCCAGGACATGGGTAATGCCGGTTGCCCGCGACACGTCAATCCCGCGATGGATGGAATGAATCCAGGCGGAACAGGAAAACGGGTGAACTATTCCGGTCGTCCCCAGGATCGACAATCCGCCGATTATTCCAAGGCGGGGGTTCCAGGTATTTTTTGCCAGCGCTTCACCTTGCGGGACAGAAACAGTGACCGTGATATCAGCAGCAATATTGTGGGCTTTGCAAAGATTCTCGATAACATCTGTGATCATGGCACGCGGTACCGGATTAATGGCTGGCGCGCCAACTTCAACCGGCAATCCAGGTTTGGTGACCGTGCCCACCCCTTCACCGGCAAGAATAATTATTCCACTGCCAGCTTCACCACGCTCTACTTTTGCCTGGATCATGGCGAGATGGGTGACATCGGGATCATCGCCTGCATCCTTGACAATTCCGGCAATTGCATAGTCGCAAGTGGAATCTTCGAAAGCCAGCGCAAAAGACGGGGTCTGACCCTTGGGCAGGGTGATTGTTACCGCATCAGGGAATTCTCCGCTCAACAATGCCTGCAGAGCGGCTTTGGTCGCAGCTGTGGCACAGGCGCCGGTTGTCCAGCCTTTGCGCAATGGTTGCGACGGCCTTCTTTCGTTATTGATTTTTGTGTGATCCCGAGTATCCATAATCTGGTTATAAAACAACTTCGGGCGCTGGCAATGAAGAAGTTTGTCTCGTTCAGGCAAGTTCAATGATGAGAGACAGATTATTCAATAATCCACCGAAAGGATTGATGATTGCCGCGCCCAATTCAGGTGGCGGAAAAACAGTGATCAGCCTCGCATTATTGCGGGCACTGAAGATTTCTGGACACGATGTGCGAGCGGCCAAAGCTGGTCCGGATTATATTGATCCGGCTTTTCATGAGGTTTCATCGGGTATCTCCTCAATCAATCTCGATCCATGGGCGATGTCATCGGGGCGTTGCAGGGATCTGGCTGGAACGCAAGCTGGAGATGGCGGAACCCTTTTGGTTGAATCAATGATGGGCCTGTTTGACGGGGCAATTGATGGCAGTGGCACCAGCGCAAGTCTCGCCCGTGCTCTGGATGTTCCAGTGGTTCTGGTTGTCGATGCAGCAAAACAATCACATTCAATTGCGGCGCTGGTGCGCGGATTTCGAGACCATGACCGAAATATCAACATCTGCGGGGTGATCTTGAACCGCCTGGGTAGCGCACGCCATGAGGCGATGTTGCGGCAGGCATTGTCAGAAATCGGTATGCCGGTACTGGGTGCGGTGATGCGTAACAACAATCTGGAACTGCCCGAGCGGCATCTGGGACTGGTGCAGGCAGGAGAAATGCCGGCGATTGAAGCGTTCATTTCCGGTGCGGCCAAACAGATAGCGAAAGAATGCGATCTTGAATTTCTGATTGACTGTTTCAAGCCGCTTCAACTGACAAATGCGATGGACGAAAATTCAACGGAGGGGATAATATCACCACCGGGGCAAAACATTGCGATTGCACGTGATCAGGCATTTTCATTTATCTATCCTCATTTGCTGAATGACTGGCGCGGTCAGGGAGCACAGATATCTTTCTTTTCGCCCCTTGCAAATGAAGGGCCGGCTGATGATGCTGACGCAGTATATTTGCCCGGTGGATATCCTGAACTGCACGCAGGCAGGATATCGAATGCCGATAATTTTTCTTCACTTATGGAAAAAGCCAGAAACCGGAATTCACTGATTTATGGGGAATGCGGTGGCTATATGGTATTGGGTAATGGCCTGGTCGATGGGGAAGGGACAGGCCATTCGATGCTCGGGTTCCTGCAGCTTGTCACAAGTTTTGAATTACGCCAGCTGCATCTGGGGTACAGGGTATTGGCGGTGCATGGTGATTTTTTTGCCGGAAAATCCAATTATGCCCACGAGTTTCACTATACTACCGCCATCAGCGAAACAGGTGATCCACTGTTTAGTGTCTATGATGCATTGGGGAGTTCGCTCGGAAATCATGGGTTGCGCGATGGTAACGTGATGGGCTCCTACATGCATCTAATTAGTGCCAGAGAGCATTAAGATGGGTGAACATGCGCTGTTATTGTTATCTGGATTGGTTTTGGACTGGTTTATTGGCGATCCGGCCCGGCTTTGGCAACGCCTTCCCCATCCAGTAGTTGGATTTGGTAAACTGATCGATATTCTCGACAGTGCATTTAACGGTGATTGTGATGCGCCAGCCACGGCAATGCGAAAAGGGTCTCTGACTATTTCCCTGCTGATCATCGCTGCTATTGTTATGGGACTGATTTTAAACTGGTTAAACTCTTATCTTGGCGGATTTGGCAGTGTGGTTGAAGTATTGGTAATCTGGGTGTTTCTGGCTCAAAAAAACCTGCTTGACCATGTCGGTGATGTGGCCAAGGGCTTGCGGGAAGATGGTTTAGAAGGTGGGCGAAGTGCCGTATCGCTGATTGTTGGGCGTGACCCTCAAATGCTTGATGAAAGCGGTGTTTGCAAAGCGGCAATTGAAAGTCTGGCGGAAAATTTTTGTGATGGGGTAGTTGCGCCGGCATTCTGGTATCTTGTTTTTGGATTACCGGGCCTGTTTGCATACAAGATGATCAACACGGCAGATTCTATGATTGCCCACAAAAATCAGCGATATCGTTATTTTGGCAAGACTACTGCTCAAATAGATGACTTGGCAAACTGGCTGCCGGCCCGGCTTTCTGCTGTTTTGATCTCAGCAGGCGGATTACTTGTTTTCGGGGTCAAATCAGGATTGGCTGCCATTTCTACCGCCCTGCGGGATTCGGGTTTGCATCGATCGCCAAATGCAGGATGGCCGGAAGCAGCGATGGCAGGAGCCTGTGGTTTTGCATTGGGCGGTCCCAGATTGTACAGGGATGAAAAAATCTCCCAAGCATTCATCAACGGTGCGGGAAAGCGTAACCTTACTTCCGGAGCCATTGCCATTGCACAGCAGGTATTTTCATACGCCTGCTTTTGCCTCTGGGGAAGCGTGATGGTTTGGTTTGTCGTGAATTGGGTTACTATTTACTGATTTCTGGCGGGTCGATAGAAATAGGTGTGGCATATGGTGGCGACATAGCAAATGCCTGTTCAAAACTTAACCCGGTCCATGTCATCTGTGTAACTCTTATCGGGCTTGCATGGCAGATAACCGCAGTTTGAGAATGAGCATGCGAGGTGTCAGACAGAATATCTTCAATGCATTGATTAACGCGGCCCTGGACCTGACGAAAACACTCACCATTTGGCGTGGAATTGTTGTGGGTATCCTGAAGCCACAATTGGCTCGCCTTGCGGTCAATGTCTTTCCAGGCAAGGCCTTCCCAATCTCCCATGTGCATTTCCCATAACCGTTCATCAAGTGTTAGTTCCAAATTTTCCCGTTCGGCCAATTGCACTGCCAGTTTCCTGCAGCGCAAAGCAGGACTGGCAATAATCCGGGTTAGCGGCGGCGTATCAATCAGTGCCTGCTGGATTTGCTGATGGCCGATATCGGCAATATCCATATCCAGGCGGCCATAACATATGCCTTGAGGAATGTCGGGAGTTGGGTGGCGGAGGAATATCATGTCCAGATAACTGCCAGTGCGATCAGAATAGCAACTTCAGCAACCTGCTCCATTGCGCCAAGTCCATCTCCGGTATAACCGCCAATTCTGGATATCAGCCATTGCAACAGGCTCCAGGCTGCCAAAAAACCAAGCAGTGCGGCAACAAGTGCAGATAAATAGCCGCTTACCAAAGCAATAACAAAGGCGATGGCCAGTGAAATTGCGATCGTGGTGTAATAATCATTGTTATCCGTACCGCTACGTACGGAATCAGCCAAGCCGGAAGGTCGTGCATATTTTGCACCGTGAATTGCAATAACCATAGAGCCCCGGGCAACTGAATGAGCCATCAATATCGCCAGCGCACCTAACCATGGAGAAAATGAAGCCAGAGCGGCAATGCGCAGTGTGAACGTAAAGAACAAGGCTGCAGCCCCATAAGTGCCGATGGTGCTGTCCCGCATGATTTCCAGAGTCCGTTCGCGGGTTGATGCGCCACCCAGGCCATCGAAACAATCGGCCAATCCGTCTTCGTGCAGCGCGCCGGTGATAAAAGCGCCCAGCGCAATTGCAGTAGTGGCAGCCAGAGCGGGCGGCAGGAACTGACTTGCAAAATACCATAGCAGGGCAGGTGGCAGCGCTATTAACAGGCCGGCTACCGGAAATCCTGTGACCGCTTCGTTCAGTTTTGGAGGATCGTCGATGTCTTGTGAATGGTGGTTGGCAGGTTGAAACCAGTGGGGAACGGGCAGGGCAGAAAAAAACTGCATTGCCAAATAGGTATCTGCTTTCAGTTTATTTAACCGGTCCAACCAGATTGTTCCTGTCTCATGTTTCCTTGCCACTCACACCGGCTGATTCAAAAGTCGCCATCTCGTTGATCATAGCGCAAGCGTTGAGCAACAGGGGATAGGCTAACAGTGCACCCGTACCTTCACCCAATCGCAGATCAAGGTCAATCAGTGGATCTGCACCGATTGCCTCCATCATCAAACGGTGACCGGGTTCTTTGGAACGGTGGGCAAATACCGTATAGGCGGTCGCATCGGGGCGTGCGGCCAGCGCACACATGGCTGCAGCTGATGCAATAAACCCGTCAACCAACGCAATCGCACCCGCTGATGCAGTGCCAATAATGGCTCCGGCCATCATCGCAATTTCCAGACCGCCATATGCCTGCAACGCATCCATTGGCTGAAGCCTGCCAGGTTTGCGGGCCATTACTTTTTCAAGAATCTGGATCTTCTGATTAACACCCGCATCATCCAGTCCCGCTCCAGGACCGGTCAATTCTGCGATTCCCATGCCATGCACGGCATGCGCCAACAAGGTGGCTGAGGACGTGTTTCCAATACCCATTTCACCCAAAGCTATGACTTTGTTTCCATTTTCCACTGCACTTTTGGCCAGCGCCGCCCCGAATTCCAGCGCCTGGTTTAATTCATCAGCACTCATTGCGTCTTCATGCATTGAGTTTGCGGTACCTTTCCTGATATTGGCGCGGATCAAGTCGGGATGAAAACCCAGTTCTCCGATAATGCCCGCATCAATAATCGAGATTTCCACACCGTTGGAACGAGCAAATACATTTGCCGCTGCCCCACCGCCAAGGAAATTCGCCACCATCTGTGTGGTAACTTCACTGGGCCAGGCTGACACGCCTTCGGCCACCAAACCGTGGTCGGCTGCAAACAACAGCAGCTTTGCCGGACCGGCAACCGGGCTGAGTGTATTTTGCACACCACAAATCTGACGGGCCAACTCCTCGATACGTCCAAGCGAACCAGGCGGTTTGGTTTTAATATCAATGGCGGCCTGGGCCTTGTCCAACGCGGACTTTGAAACGGGATTAATGTGGAAATCTGATAGCATGGTAATCTCGAGTGTAGATAGAATATTTCTGTATTGGGAATAGCATTGGATTGTGGTGCGTCAAGGCTAAATATCTGAGAATCTGAAACGCCGGAACTTTCCATTCAGGCCATTAGGGCGTGGGCTCATTGATACCCAGACACAGCCTGATTGCTACCAGTTTGATCACGGCAAGGAAGTTTTCTGCAAGTTTTTTATACCGGGTGGCAATGCGCTGTACCCCACGCGGCTTACAAAGCAAAATCGGTTGAACGAGTTTTCATTCGATATCCGACGGTTATTATCGCATGATTTACAATTTCTTTCAGGAGCTTGAATCATACCGGTTTGACAATCCCAAGACACCGCAAGAATGCCAGATATGCCCCCAAGAACCGACATGTCACATTTTCTTCGGTAAGGCAGCAGTTGACCCGACACTGACATTCGTGAACCTCTTGCTTACTCCTATTCATCCGTTATTCTTAATGGTCAACCGGTTTAACAGTTTTGCGGTGCCCTGGTCCCGGCAACGCCGGACGTTGGTAAGATTTACACAAGATCAGGGAGTATCGAGATGATTGGACGTATCTGGCACGGGACTGTTCCGGTGGAGAAGAGCGATGCCTACCTTGAGAAGATGCGCATCATCGCGCTTCCGGGTTATCGCGGAGTTGATGGCAATCGTGGCGCTTGGGTGATGCACCGGATTGAGGGTAACATTGCTCATTTTGATATGCTGAGCTTCTGGGAAGATGTTGATGCGATCAAACGCTTTGCAGGTAAATACTACCGCATGTCGCAGTATTTCGATTTTGATGATGCCTTCCTGATCGAGAAGGAACCTCGCGTTCGTCATTGGGATATGTATGATAAATAGGTATCAGGGTTGCTGCTTATTGCTGATAAGCCAAGTTCCGGCCAACATCTAATTGTAGCAGCACCATTTTGAGCTGCTATCAGAACCTCTGCCCCTCGTTTGGCCCAAAGTGGAGATATCAGGATGGCGAACAATGAGAAATCGGCGGACACATGTCTTGCTACTTACGGAACTCTAGCGCCCGGACGGCTCAACAACGACCAGTTAGCAGACCTGAAGGGACATTGGCGGCAGGGTATGGTGAAAGGTAGGCTTGTCGAAGATGGATGGGGAGCAGAACACGGATATCCCGGATTGATCCTTGATCCATCGGGACAAGTCATTGAAGTTCATATTTTCGAGTCGTCAGAACTACCAGATCACTGGCAGCGTCTCGACGAGTTCGAAGGTGCCGGCTATCGGAGGGTGGCCGCACAGGTATGTACTGCAGACGGCGATTTGGATGCATCGATCTATGTAATCAATGCCTGACGCAGCGAGCTATCCAAATGGTCGCTAAAGTACAGGTTTCTGCCGGAATTGATGCTTATGATTTACGGGAACTATGAGGTTGTAATCTGCCGAACCCATTGCCTGGATTGTTAGGCAAAAGATGGCCCAACTCAGCGGTTCCGGCAGAAGCGCGGTCGGTTGGATTAAACTTCAATGCGACATTGAATCATTATCGCGAATGGAACAGTGGCGATCAGCATTCTATGTGTTGTTAGCCCGTCCCCTATAAAGCTGACGCACATTTGCACCGGTTGTCGACACACCAAAGTTCAATTATATCGATAATGCAAATATTATCAGATTCGTTTGTTTTGGCGCTCTGCTTTGTTCAGCCTGATGCAAATGGATGCATTTGGGAAACCCTGTTTTAATCTGTGGCAGGAAAACCTGTGTTTGATTTTCTCTAACGTGGCTGCCAAGGAATCCCTCAATGACAACCCATCCCCTCGACATTGCAACCAGCCTCAGCCCTCTGGATGATGGCAGGTTTCGATGTTGCACTTCACAGGCCTATGCCAACATTGCCGGGCCTTTTGGTGGTGTCACCGCAGCCACGCTGATGCGGGCGGTGATAGAACACCCTGAACGCACCGTCGATCCGGTGGCATTCACGGTCAATTTCTGCGCCGCGCTTAAGGATGGTGATTTTGATATTTTCGTCAAACTCCAGCGCTCGGGCAAGTATACACAACACTGGTCACTGGAACTGGAACAGAACGGTATCATCTGTGCGACAGCGACGATGATCTGCGGTGCCAGGGGCAGTGTGTTCTCCCACCAGTCCGGTGAACCACCGCAAGCTCCACCGCCAGAGGAATGCGAAGTGAAGGAAACCGGCGGATTCTTGAAATGGCTTGAAAGATACGAATACAGACAGGTCGAGGGTACAATCCGCTTTTCCTCCGAACCACATCCGGAACTCAACAGCCCACGAAACATCCATTGGGTACGTGATCACCCCGAACGTCCCCTGGATTACGTTTCGCTCGCCGCTATTGCCGACACCTTCATATTGCGACTGCTTTATGTGCGAGGGACTATGGCCCCGATGGGAACTGTATCCATGACCACCTATTTCCATGCCACCGGCGAAGAACTTGCCGTGCAGGGAAGCGCCCCGCTGCTGGGAGTCGCATCGGCGGAACGCTTCCATGGCAATTTCCACGACCAGCCGATGACTCTTTGGGGCAAGGATGGTTTGTTGTTGGCGAGTGGGTCGCAATTGGTATGGTACAAGGAGTAGGGGAACAATCCCGTTCTGAACCAAATAATGGTACACAGCCCTGCAGAGTCACATCTACAGCACTAAGGTACCGGCGGTCACCTGGGACACATTTCGCCGAGATATTTGATGGCACAGGCAAGCCTCCAGGCATCACCCACAATAACGGACA
>JAAEMP010000243.1 GCA_024225445.1 Hyphomicrobiales bacterium
GATCAGGACGGTAACAACACCACAATATCGGTGGTCAACGAGCAGCCGCTGACACTTTATCTGAACAGCCAGGAAATCCTGACGATGATGACCATTGGTGATTATCCCGATCTGTTGGCGGTTGGTTATTTGCTAAACCAGCATATGCTGCTCGATGATGATGAAATCACCGCAATTGAGCATGATGAGGATATTCAGACAATTGTTGTGCGAACAAAGCGGAAAACTGATTACGAGGAAAAGCTGAAGAAGAAGACCCAGACTTCCGGTTGCGCCCAGGGAACGGTATTTGGTGACATAATGGATGAGTTTGATACCATCAAACTCGACAGGAATGCCCCGGTTAAGACCTCCTGGCTTTATCAATTGCAAAAGAAGATCAACACCACTCCCTCAATGTATTTGAAAGCCGGCGCGATCCATGGATGCGTATTATGCCAGGGGGATGTGCCGTTGATTTATGTTGAGGACGTTGGTCGTCACAATGCGGTTGACAAAATCGCCGGCTATATGTTTTTGAACAATATTGGCGCCAGCGATAAAATGTTCTACACCACAGGTCGCCTGACCAGCGAAATGGTCATCAAGACTGCCAAAATGGGAATTCCCGTATTGTTGTCCAGATCAGGATTTACGGCTTGGGGAGTTGATCTTGCAAGACAGGTGGGCATGACCTTGATAGGGCGATTGCGCGGCAGGCGTTTTATCATTCTGGCTGGCCAGCAAAGAGTTGAATTCGATCTGGGGGATAAAACAGAAAGTGGACAGGAAAATGAAAAGTAATCCGCCGATATTTGGCATTACCGGCTGGAAGGATTCAGGCAAGACGACGCTGATGGAGAGACTGATCGAAGAGTTCACCATCCGGGGTCTGGTTGTCTCGGCTGTCAAGCACGCCCATCATTCATTTGAAATTGACCATGCAAATCGCGATTCCTACAAATTTCGCTCTGCCGGTGCACGCCGCACAGCAATAGTATCCAGAAATCGCTGGGCAATGATCCATGAACTGCGGGAAGAAGAAGAGCCGCCGCTGAGCGAGATATTACAGCATATTGGAAGCTGTGATCTGGTATTGATCGAAGGATACAAGCGCGAATCCACAATGAAAATTGAAGTGCGCAACCTTAACAACAACAACAAAAAACTCAGTGTTGATGACCCCAGTATTGTTGCCGTGGCTTTTCAGGGTGAAAGGGAAGAAGAAACATTACCCAGTTTCGAGGTCGATGATATTCTGGAAATCGCCGATTTCATTCAACAACGGGTATTGTAGAACACCTTTGTAATGATCATGCAATCAGGAGCGAAAAGCGACCGGTGCCGTTGCGCCGCCCTCGTGGAGGCCGGGCGTAAGCTCGAATAGCCGTGAACGAGAAAAATTCAGATATAGCATAATACCTTTAAAATGATCATGCAATCAGGAGCGAAAAGCGACCGGCGCCGGTGCGCCGCCCCCGTGGAGGCCGGGCGTAAGCCCGAATAGCCGTGAACGAAAAAATTCAGACTGAATCAAAATAAAGGTGTTCTGCTATATGTAATCCCGGTTGGTATTATTGCCGCGATGGTGCGATGGCTCGGGCAATCAACATCACGATAATTGCCGGGATTGCCAATCCGATGGCAAGCCAGGATCCCACCGCAGCTACGCCTGTTGTGCCCGCCCACAGGATTGAAGAGAATGCTTCTGCAAAAGTTGCCGCGCGTGAAGAGGTTTGACGGCGGCGGAAATGGCTTCGCCGGGCCTGTTTTCGAAACCACAATTGTATGACAATTGAGCAGATTGAGGAAATTGCAACTCCGGTAATCGTCACCAGGGCTATCCAGCCATCGGCAAATGCCAGGGCCATGATAAAGGGCAGAAAAATAGCGGCGATGGTTATCATCACCGCTTCAATTTTTGCCCTGATTGTTGCATGAGGTGTCAGTGGAGCGGTGGAAACCAGATCAGGTGCGTCCTCTCCCGATATTGCCAGCCAGGCAAGCCCTCCCGCAAGCTGTCCGGCTGCCATAACGATCACCGGCACCAGAATAACCAGTGAACTGGCCGCGCCGGAGAAATTTCGCCACAGTAATATCGCAGGCGGCAGCAGATATAACAGCTGCATCAGGGTTTGTGAAACCAGCCATGGATCCCGTTTCAGCAATATCCATTCTTTCATTCGCAATGCTTGTGCCGCATTGAGGGAGCGAAATCGCGGTTGAGTTGCTTTTGAACGATCACGATTATGGGAAACACCGTTGGCAGCAACAATAAAGTCACCAAAATTGTCAGCAGTTAGTCTGATCGTCAGCGCCAGGGTGCCAACACCGGCAGCAAGCAATAATATCAGGGAAGCGGGTTCTCCCGCTAACGCGCGAACCGGAAACCACCACCAGCTGTCCTCCCCCGGAACGATTGAATACAGGATATCCGAAGTCAGTACATCAAGGCGTGAGATATTGCCGAAATACACGATAGCGGCAATTTGTATCCCGATAACAAATGATGCTCCGACAATTGCCGCAACCAGCTGCGAGATAAACCGGGTGCGGGCTGGTCCGATAGTCGTAAAAAGCAGGATGGTAATTGCCACAGCCAGTGCAGTAGCAATTGCCGCCATTGCCCCCAGCACTGCAAAAGCCGCCAGCCATTTTGGCCCGTCGAGATAAATCATGACATTGATGAACGGAAATGCCAGCAACAGGGACATCGACATTGTAATACCTGAAATTGCCGTAATGCGTACAGCAAACAGGCGCTGAACCATGGCAGGTGAAGACAGGATCAGATCAAGGTCATCGCGGGCATAAAATGCCCTGGTAACCGATTCCATGGCCTGGGACAACATCAGGGAAAATGACAAAAGCATTGTCCCACCCAGGAATACCAGCACCGGAATGGTTAAGGCGATGCCATTTGCAACAGTCGCTACCAGTACAAAAAATGCCAGAACATGCATGAAGATCAGCGCAACGGCAAGAATTCCGGCAAGGCGTATTTCGCGTTGCCGCCGCCCCGCCGTCATCATTGAAATCCAGTCACGCCAGAACAGGCCGAATTCATGTCGGGCAAACCAGGGTAGCGATGCAGGTTTGTTCATGCAGCTTTCTCCTGATCACCAACCAGCTGAAGGAAAATATCCTCAAGGCTATTTTCAGCCGGATCAGAATTGCTGCCAGTCAGGTTCTGAAGATCATCAAGTGTACCCTCAGCAATCAGCCGTCCATTTGCAATCACGCCAATGCGGTCAGCCATACGTTCGGCAACTTCCAGAATATGAGTGGTCAATATCACAGTTGCGCCGCGATTTACCCGCTGCTTCAGAACTTTTTTCACCTGGCGTGCCGAACCGGCATCCAGCCCGGTCAGCGGCTCATCCAGGATAATCAGCTTTGGGTTATGGATCAGAGCGCCGGCCAGAGCCACTTTTTGCCGCATGCCCTTGGAAAAACTTTCGCAGCGCTGATCACCGTTAGAAGCCAGTCCCAGCCATTCAAGCAGCTCGCAAGCACGCGATTGGGCAACCGTTGCCTCAATTTGCCATAGTCCGGCAACAAATTCCAGATATTCGAAAGGCGTCAGTTTTTCATAGATCATTGGCTCATCAGAAACCCAGGCAAGGATCTTTTTCGCCTCAATCCCGTTTCTGAGCGCATCAATACCAAAAATGGAAATATTGCCCTTGTCCGGTCGCAACAGGCCTGACACCATTCGCAATGTGGTGGTCTTGCCCGCTCCATTTGGCCCGAGCAAAGCAAAAAATTCACCAGCACGCACATTTAGACAAAGCCCGTCTACCGCTGGCTGATCAAAACTCTTGTATAAATGCGATATTGATAATGCACTCAGCTCTTCAGACACGGACCATTACTCCAATTTGTCAGCAAATGGAGATAATAATCCCGACCTGTTTAGGGGCCGTAAATATGGTGTTTACACACGTAGTATTAGTAAACGTGGTTTACAAAATTTTAACAGTTTTTCAATGCCATGCAGTTTTGCGGGCAGCCTTATATAGCAGAACACCTTTAAGATGATCATGCAATCAGGAGCGAAAAGCGACCGGCGCCGGTGCGCCGCCCTGGCGGAGGCCGGGCGCAAGCCCGAGTAGCCGTGAGCAAAAAAGTAGTGATCAGGAGCGAAAAGCGACCGGCGCCTGTGCGCCGCCCTCGCGGAGGCCGGGTGTAAGCCCGAATAGCCGTGAGCAAAAAAAATTCAAAACTGAATCAAAATAAAGGTGTTCTGCTTTATCAAAAGCACTAAAATCATCATAAAAGACAAGCACTTCGGGTCAAACCAGTAATTATCGTCCGGAAGTTCTCGAGCAAAATGGTTTTTAGGAAAATTCCTTTTCATGCAGCCAGGCAGCATGCTTGGGGGCTTTCTTGGTACGTGACCATTCTTCCAGCATTTCCCATTTTACTGCGTCAAGTTTCTTAACCATCGCACCCGC
>JAAEMP010000244.1 GCA_024225445.1 Hyphomicrobiales bacterium
ATGGATTTATTGTTGTGGGAGATGAAGAGGCGATTCATGAGCGTAACATCTATAGTATTTTGTTGATTGAAGGCCGAAGTAACAAGCATATTAAACAAGCTTTACTAACATATCCCAGAGAAAAAGTTGTTTCACATTTGAGACAACAAGGTTTTATTACACTTAATGTACGATTAGAAATAGATTCTGGATTTGGTTCAAGAGCCGTAATAGCAGCGAATAAAAATTTAACATTTATTGAATCCCTATTTGGCTGGCAGGATTACTTCTATTCAGTAGGAATTTACAATAATAATAAGAAATATTTGTATTCAGTGCGAACTTACTACAACGCGGCTGGTGCTGGACCCAGAGATTATCGGCATAACGATGAAATCATAATAAGACGAAACCCGTTGAAAATTGAATACAATGCCAACGGGAAGGCAAAAATCATCAAACAGGGAGAATGAAATGGCAACCAAACATTATACAAGTTGGGCTGATCTTTCAATTCTGGATATCGCCAAATGGTATGTATATGGGACACTGGATCCAGCTGAAAACTTCGATGAGCGGATGCGTCCGGAAAGTGATGCGCCTCCTACTATAAGCGTTGATGCGCAAAGCCATCTGGTTGCAGGGCCGGGCCGATACTATAACCCTTCCATTTTTCCGCTTGTCGAGGCATTCTTTGCCAAAGTGAATGCCGGGGAAATCCCTGATGGGGAATACTCCATTCAGCAAATATTGGATGTCATTGGGTACCCAGCGGGCGATGCTAGAACAGATGCCATTCAAATACAATTTTCGCAATACGAAACAGATAGATTTTCCGATGATTACTACCTGCGGGCTTTTGTCTGAAGAATGAAGTGCCGGCAGCGGAGGCTTATTAATGAGGCGAGGATTAAGCTACAAATTAATTTAGAAACTGTTGTTTGGATACCTAATGAACATCAATGATGAATATTCAGCCGCCTCGACAAGACCCTTGTGGAAGAGGAAGCGATTGTGGTTTGCCGGATTTGCAGGAATTGTCGCGATACTGTTGATTTGTATCCACACAATCCCACGGTTCCCCTTTGGACCCTATACGCTTTACGCGAACCTGACGGAAGAGCAGCGCAATGCAAAAATTCCATACAAAATGCTGTCGAATGAAACTACGCATCCATTTTTTACAGGCAAGGCTCCGAAGTATGTTGTCGAGATAGAGCGCTATCGCGATGTGCGTGATTGCCTTGTGAGTTCCGAGCGATCAAAACCAGAACCGGATCTCAGGCTGATTGATTGGAACAAGTTGTGGAACTATGAAGAAGCCGAAGTGTGCCTTTGGAGAATACTGTCCAGCCTTGGAACAAAAGAAAGAGCAACCCTGTGGTTTTCATTTCATAATCTATCAAATCCAAGGAATGTTAAGAAATATGGTTTGCAAATGCCGACTCGCGGGTTTGGCTATGTAATTGGGTCGTTCGTAACATTTAGTCAAACATTCAGAGCAGCATGGGGTAAAAATGGTGAACTCCTGGCTGTTGGTGCTGGTCATACTACCTTGTAAAGGAAACACACTCATGACAGAAATTCGATTAGCGGCAAATTATGTTGATATTGCCTCCGCATTTGGAAATTTTGATTGCATTGACAGTAACCGAAATCACCTGATTTTTTGTGATTTGGGCTCGCGGTTGCCGCGGTGGGTGACGTGATGAGGCAGATGAGGTGCAACATGACGGGCAATTCGAGCAAGGGGTTACGATATCGTCGTTGTTTGTGAATTGTAATAATTTCGGTTGCTGGTGCCGTAATCCGCATATTTGAATATAAGGGACGAGATGTATTATGAAAGATGATATAGCAATACCAAGGGAACAATTGCCTCCAGGGGACTGGTTGTATGCGCAGGACGGATTGTCCGCCAGTCTTGAAGGGGCTGATGCTGATATTCAACTGCATATTGATCAATCGGCAATAGAGAAAGAGTTTTGGAAAAGTATTGAATTACCCAATACCTGGATGGAGTTTTCATGCCCGTTTTTCAAGGCAGTGATTCCGGTTAAGCGCAGAATGGCGGGAAGGCCTTCAGCGGGTGACAGGTTTTATCAACTATCACCTGTATGGGTGGTGAGTTATGCAAGTATAATCATCACACTGAAATCCGGCCAGGTCATCGAAGCACCGAAACTGGACAGGGAAAGCTGGTTTGCTTTTGATCTGGTGTTTTACAGTGCGCTGGCTCACTGGCCTCAACTGGAGCAGGAATCCCAGCTTGCCAATCCGCCCGAAGAACGCCTGCGGCTGCTTGTGTTGCTGGGAGGGTATGCAAGCTTCGGCTGGTTTGCGCAATTGACTAAAATAACGGGAGCAACGCACAATTTGGTGACCGGAAATGAGGATTCCGAATTAGCAATAAATAATCCTGAACTTCTGGATGGCTTGCGCTCTGTCTGGAAGGTGGATGATACTTCGAATGTCGCGATTGAGAATTGCCATACTGGAGATGTTCTGGAAGACAGTGCACCAATAAATTATGGGCCACTTAGCTACCGAATTAGTGGTGGGGGAGAGTACGGGTCTGAGAATAACAGGGTCAAACTGCTGAAATTCAGGTATGCTGAAGGTGGGGAGCGGATGATCCCGCTTGGTATATCCGACCCCCCGAGTCGAATACGAGTCACCTATTTTGAGTCCATTGTGATTGCGGCGCTGGAGAACGGTGTTCAGCCAGAAAACCTTATGCAAGCCTATCTTGATGCAAAGGAAGCGGGGCTGCTGGAGCCATCCAAATTGCCCGAATTGTTTAAATTGTCCGGTGATGCCCATCAAAACTGGAAATGGCTGTTGAGTGTATCCGAGGCAATCTGGGTGGCTTCCCAGCTGTGCCCTGAACATTTTGTCGGGCCACTTGGGCGGATATCATTTAATTGGTTTGGGGCCTGCGGCGGGGTGTCGCACTATTTTTTTACACTGTTTCCCGGCCAATACAAAAAAACACTATTTGGAATTGATTAATCGTAGTCAGGAACTGAGATGACATTTTTAGAGTTGGAACAGGCATTCAACGCGTGGAAAGCCAGCGTTAGCGAAGAAGTATTCGACAGCAACCGAAATTACCTGATTTTTTGTGATTTGGGCGCACGGTTGCCGCGTTGGGTGCCGTGATGAGGCAGACCAGAAACAACAAGACGGGTAATTCGAGCCGCGGGATTACGATATCGTCGTTGTTTGATGCATTTAGTCAGGTATCACTGGGATTCGAAGGCAGAAACGGGAATAATTCGATGTACTTGTAAACTACATCGCAATTTAAGGGCATTATGAAAAAGAAGACGATCTCAATACTGGTGTTTGCGCTGTTGATCTTCATTCTACTCAGAATGATTGGTTGTTCCTGGGTGCGACCGCATTATCAGTGGAACTACAAATTATCGATGGAAGTTGAAACCACC
>JAAEMP010000245.1 GCA_024225445.1 Hyphomicrobiales bacterium
CGGTTAAGCGCGTCGACCATCGCGTTCATCACCGCCGGGCAGGCGCCTATCGTGCCGGCTTCTCCTGCGCCTTTCATGCCCATCACATTGGTGGTTGAGGGCACGTTTTTCGTCTGGAAGGAGAAATTGGGGATATCTTCGGCCCGCGGCAGGCGATAATCCATCAGGCTGGCGGTCAGTAACTGGCCTTCTTCATCGTAAATCGTGCGTTCATGCAGGCATTGCCCGATTGCCTGCACCACGCCGCCATGCACCTGTCCGGCCAGCAATAACGGATTAACCACCGCGCCGTAATCATCGACAATGGTATAGGCGACGATTTTGGTGGTGGCGGTGGCCGGGTCGATTTCCACTTCACAGATATGCGTGCCATTGGGGTAGGTGGCTTCATCCTGCTCGAAATTGCCTTCCGCCTTCAGCGCCTGCGGGTCGTCGCAGGATTGGGCCAGATCGGCAAAGCTCACCATCCGGTCGGTGCCGACAATGCGTGCTTCGCCGTTCATCAGTTCTATGTCGCCGGCAGATGCCTCCAGCCGGTCTGCCGCAAGTTGGCGAATTTTTTCGGCGAGGTTTTCTCCCGCTCTCACCGAGGATACGCCGCCCAGGGGCACCGAGCGCGAGCCGCCGGTGCCGCCACCCGCAGCCAGTTCGTCCGTATCACCCTGGCGCACGATGATTTTCGAATAATCAATGCCGAGTTTTTCTGCCGCCAGTTGCGCATAGGCGGTGGCGTGGCCCTGGCCATTGGATTGCGTACCGATTTTCAGTTCAACGCTGCCATCGCGCTGCAGTTCGACAAAGGCCGGTTCGGAGCCGGCAAAGGCGCAGGCCTCAACATAGGTCGACATGCCGATGCCGCGAATTTTGCCGCGTGATTTTGCCTCTTCATTGCGCTGGGCAAATTCATCCCATTTGGCCTGGCTCAGGCACAATTCCAGTGTTTTTGCATATTCACCGGTATCATACAGGCGCCCGGATGCGGTCTTGTAGGGCATTTGTTCGGGCTGGATAAAATTGCGCAGACGGATTTCAGCCGGGGACAGATCCATGTCCATGGCGCATTTGTCCACCAGTCTTTCAATGGTATAGGCCGCTTCCGGCCGTCCGGCACCGCGATAGGCGTCCAGTGATACCGTGTTGGTGAAGATGCCGCGAATATCCACTGCCATCGCTGCAATATCATAAACCCCGGTCGTCATCATCGCACAAAGGCTGGGAATAAATGGCCCGAAACAGTGCAGATAGGCCCCCATATTGGCCATCAGGTCCACTTTTATCGCCAGGAATTTGCCGGTTTCATCCATCGCCATTTTTGCCGTGGTGATGTTGTCGCGGCCATGGGCGTCGGCCAGGAAATGTTCGGTTCGATCACCGGTCCATTTCACCGCTCGTCCAAGACGTTTTGCCGCCTCCATTACCAGCGGATATTCGCGATAGACAAACACCTTGGTGCCAAAGCCGCCGCCAACATCGCCGGTGGTGACATGCACCTGCTCTTTTTCAAGACCCATTATATCGCACAGGGTCTGGCGAACCGAATGGACACCCTGCGAGCAGACCACCACATCAAAGCGGCCCTTGCCGTCATCAAATTGTTCATCCCAGTAGGCGAGACAGGAGCGGGGCTCCAGGTAATTGCTCACCAGGCGATTGTTGATGATGCTGATTTCACTGATATGGGCGGCGCTGGCAAAGGCCGCATCGGTTTTTTCGCGATCCCCCTTGAAGTCAAAATAGGCGAGATTGCTGCTCGAGGCGCCGTGCACCAGCGGCGCGTCTTGTCCCATTGCCTCATTCATATCAACCACGGCATCAAGCATTTCATATTCAATGTCTAAAAGTTCAGCCGCATCTTTTGCCTCATCGACACTGTCTGCCACGATCATCGCCACGCCATCACCGACATGACGAACCCTGTCCAGACAAAGCACCGGCACTTCACGGGCTACAATATTGTTGCCGTCCGGCTGTTCAAAAAGCACCCTGCAAGGCAGTGGGTTAAGAGCTGTGAGGTCCTTGCCGGTCAATACCAGATGCACACCCTTGCTTGCCAGTGCATCGGCTGTATCTCCAATAACGAATGTGGCAGAGGCATAAGGCGAGCGCACGATGAATGCATGCAGCATATCGTTGAGCTTGTGATCATCCGTAAACCGGCCCTTGCCGGTCATCAGCGCATCATCCTCAACTCTTTGAACAGATGCTCCCATGCCAAATTTTGCCGACCCAATATTTTGATAACTGGATTTTGGCGGAACTGAACTGCTCATTTGGGAAACTCTGAATTTGTTGCTGGATAAACGGCCATCTGCCAGCGGGTTTTCGGTAAATCAATCAGGCAGGCGAGGATTTTAGACCCTTTCGCGAACCGTTGTCGAGCATAATCATCGCGATATTGGTTGCTTCCGCTCACCGGGGATGTAATTAGAGCACTTCCGGTTTAGATTGAATCATTTGACTTGTCTTTCACGTTTGCTGGCAAGGCATGCTTTGCGCAGTGGTCTTTACGACCATAAGCGAAGTATAACGCAGTCCAGCGGGCGTGAAAAACAAGCCTCCGCCATATTCTTGGGGGCCCAAATCAGCCCCCAGAATCTTATTGGGGCTGCGTTGCGAACCTTGCCCGATATACATATCGCGCAGATATATTTTTGCGTTCCGCGCCTAGCCGAGCGAACTGATTTGACTCCATCAAATGGTTCAATCTAAACCGGAAGTGCTCTAGTCTGGGGAAGGGATATTGACCATGGCATTTGCCGCAATCCGCGGGCGTTTCAACGATCTACCATCCAATCTGCGTGGTGCGGTATTCCTGATGGTGGCTGCGTTGTTTTTTTCTGTCATGGTAGTGCTGATCAAGCTGCTTGGGCAAAATTATCATATCACCCAGATATTGCTGGTTCGCCAGGCTGTCATGACCGCCATCGTCGTCCCGGTGATCTGGCGAGATTTCCCTGGCGTATTGCGGACCCAACACCTGTCATTGCAGCTATTGCGGGTCGTTCTGGCTATGGCGGCAATGCTGCTGGGTTTTACCGCGGTTATTCACATGAAACTGGCGGACGCGACAGCTTTGGGTTTCGCCAAGAGTTTTTTTGTCACCATATTTGCCGTGCTGATATTGAAGGAGACAGTCGGCATTCGCCGCTGGGCGGCTGTGGCAGCAGGATTTGTCGGCGTCGTGGTAATGCTGCGTCCGGGTTCGGATGCATTTTCAATATACGGGATTTACGCAGTTTTGGCTGCTGGTGGAGCCGGCCTGGTAATGGTCATTATCCGGCTAATGTCGCGTACCGATTCTCCCACCACCATTCTCACCTATCAGGCGCTGGGTGTGGGACTGGCCATGGCAATACCTGGAATCTGGTTCTGGCAATGGCCAACTGCGAGCGACTGGGTGATGCTCATTGCCATGGGGGCAGTCTCCTACATCGCGCAAATGTTCAATATCATTGCCTATAAATGGGGTGAGGCATCAGTGCTTGCCTCCCTTGATTACGTCCGTTTGTTGTATGCGACCATGTTCGGTTATTTGCTGTTTTCAAATCTGCCCGGCAACCAGACCTGGATTGGTGCCGCCATCATCATCACCGCCTCCATCTACACCATTCGCCGCGAAGCAAAACACAAACAGTCTCTGACACGCGGACCACAGGGCAGGGGTTTCACCAATTAGCCAAATCCTGTTGTGTGCTGATCGCGCATGGCTGTCCGGATTGCAATCGTTGCTTTTGAATTCGGTTAGCTGTGGATGAGTGGTCATCGAACTGAGATTAACATTTGTGGTCAGCATATAGCAGAACACCTTTATTTTGGTTCAGTTCCGAATTTTTCTCGCTCACGGCTATTCGGGCTAACGCCCGGCCTCCACGGGGGCGGCGCAACGGCACCGGTCGCTTTTCGCTCCTGATTGCATGATCATTATAAGGGTGTTCTGCTATAATTACATTGGCACTTCATATTGAAGTTGTGATAGTGATAATCATCAGCAGGCCCATGCAGCACTTTCTAAATCAAGGCGATACACGTGTACGATTCTCTTCCAACCCATCCTGAAGACAAAATTCTCCGCATCATGCAACTCTACCGGGACGATCCGCGAACCGAAAAGATCGATCTGGGGGTCGGCGTATACAAGAATGCTGCCGGACTGACGCCGGTTATGCAGTCCGTCAAGGCGGCTGAAAAACGACTTTGGGAAATTGAGGATACCAAAAGCTATGTCGGATTACTCGGCGCGCCGGATTTCGGTGATGCCATGGCCGGGCTGGTATTGTCAGATGCGGTTCCTCGCGAAAACGTCGCCTGCGCCGCCACGCCGGGCGGCACTGGTGCGATCCGCCAGGCCTTCGAAATGATCCAGATGGCCAGTCCGCAAGCCAGGGTCTGGGTTTCCGATCCCTCATGGGGCAATCATGTCAGTATCCTCAACTATCTGGGTATTCCCAACACCAGCTACCGCTACTTCGAGTTTTCCACCGGCGAACTGGATTTTGGCGGGATGCTGGAGGATCTGGAAAACGCCAGGCCGGGGGATGTGATTTTGCTGCATGGCTGCTGCCATAACCCGACCGGTGTCAACCTGACAAACGAACAGTGGCGCAAAGTCGCCGACCTGATGGTCGCGAAAGAGCTGGTCCCGATGGTTGATATTGCCTATCAGGGATTCGGCGGTGGTCTGGATGCGGATGCATTCGGCGCCCGGCTGGTCGCTTCCACCTGCCCTGAAACCCTGATTGCGGCCAGTTGTTCGAAGAATTTCGGGGTCTATCGCGAGCGCACGGGCATTTTCATGGGCGTCAGTCAGGATGCTGGCAGGGTAGGGCTGGTGCAGGCCAATATGGCCCATCTCAATCGCCAGAATTTTTCTTTCCCGCCCGATCATGGCGCTCGTCTGGTAACCATGGTTCTCAATGATCCTCAACTGCGCGCCGAATGGGAAACCGAACTGGAAGAAGTGCGTTCGGGAATGCTGGCCTTGCGCCAGCAACTGGCCGCCGAATTGCAGCGCCAGACCAATTCAGAGCGCTTTGGCTTCATCACCGATCACAGCGGCATGTTCTCGATGCTGGGTCTGAGCGAGGAGCAAGTCGCCAAATTGCGCGACGATCATGGCATCTACGCGGTCAGCGACAGCCGTATCAACATCGCCGGATTGAACAAGGATACCGTCCCCATTCTGGCAAAAGCCATTGCCACCGTTCTCTAGAGCGAGCAAAGAAGACCCGGTCTATTGGCGGGTCCAGACTTCCTTGCTGCACAATATTTTCAAAACACAGCCGGCCATTTTCAGTTTATTGGCGCCTTGCATAGCCAACGAACCAGAATAGGTTTTTTTCTTTGCCAGATCGGTTATTTCGCCCACATATTTGTTGCCGTCTCTTTTGAATTTTCCTGCTACCTGGCCGTTGAACTCACCGCTTCGCACAGTGACGCAAAACGCATCTCCGCAGGCAGCGATTTGTTCAAGCGTTCCCCCCTTGTTGGCCGGGCGTTTCCACATGCCTTCCACCGGATCCGCATAGGCATTGAAACCGGATATCAAGACAATTAGCGACGTCACCATGAGTTTTTTCGCTATTTTCTTCATCTGTCTGCTCCAGTTGCTGTTATCGGTTTCACCCCGTACTGCCACTTGGCTTGTACTGTAATTGAGAAATTGGCAATTATTTGAATAGAACGGGAAAATTTTGAAATTTCAACCATTTTTCAAATTGCCAATCGATTCCATGGTTACGAATTCCTTTCGCCTGGATATCCAAATCTTAATCACTATTTACATAAACAACTGAAAAATAACAATATTCAAGATAAACAGAAGATGAAATTCATAAACCGGTAATTTTTCATTTCTTGTTTCTTAAACATCAACGTTAACGCCAGTTTCAAATTCTTGATGCAATCATTGGGGCAGGAAATTTACGGAAAACAAAATAGACAATAACCGGTTTCCTGGGACAGCAACTGACAAGGTGGACAAAAAAAATGGCAAGATTTGAAACAGGTGGTGCTCAATTGATGCAGATGGGAGCCAGCGGGAACCCGGCAATTCTGTTGGAGCTTGGATTGATGTATGCAACCGGGCGCGGTGGTGAACTGGATCTGGTAACAGCGCATAAATGGTTTAATCTGGCAGTATATCGCGGTTGCGAAGCCGCCAGGGCACATCGTGAAAACCTGGCAACAGAAATGAGTAAATCACAAATTGCCCGCGCACAGCGCGCTGCCAGAGAATGGATTACAAATCACTGAACCGGCCATGGTTCGGTCAGTGCCAACTTTGATGTTGAAATCCAGGGCTGAGCTTTTATCCTGATTGTGTGAATTTGAGCGTTTCCGTTTTTGCTTGGGTCATCAAATGATTCAGAATAAGTCGGAAACGCCAGGAAATTTCTTATCAATCAATTTCTCTCGTTGAATTGGCATTTTGAAATTGTTGAGAGATCCGATCAAATGTCATGCATTGGGCAATCTTCTGAAATTGCGCGATTGACATTGGATTTCATCCAGGCAATTTACTTGGTTGAGCAGAAAAATTCTGAATAAAATGCCATATATTTTGATTTTTGAAGACAATATCAATTGAGTAAACCGCTATCTGGGGTTAAATCACTCATCACTATTTCTCTCAAAGGCATATTGCCGGCTGGTAAAGCAAGAAAATGACAGAAGCATATATCTGCGATTATATCCGAACGCCAATTGGCCGTTTCGCCGGAGGACTTTCATCCCTGCGAGCCGATGATCTTGCAGCCCTTCCACTGAAAGCCCTGCGGGAACGCAACGCCAATGTTGACTGGCAACAAATTGATGAAGTCTATATGGGATGCGCAAATCAGGCGGGTGAGGATAATCGCAATGTCGCCCGCATGGCGACACTATTGGCCGGGTTGCCTGACAAAATCGCCGGAGTGACCCTCAATCGCCTGTGCGGTTCGGGAATGGATGCCATCATTACCGCTGCCCGTGCCATCAAGGCCGGTGAAATCGATATCGCCATCGCCGCTGGTGTTGAAAGCATGTCGCGTGCGCCTTTTGTCAGCCCAAAGGCTGCCAGTGCATTTTCCAGAAATGTTGAAATGTATGACACCACAATTGGCTGGCGTTTCATAAACCCATTGATGAAAACCCAGTATGGCGTTGATTCTATGCCGGAAACAGCAGAAAATGTCGCTGCCGATTTCAATATTTCGCGAGAAGACCAGGATAAATTTGCAGTACGCTCTCAAGCCAGAGCCGGTGCCGCGATGGATAATGGCAGATTATCGAAAGAGATTGTTTCAGTCGAGATACCACAGCGAAAGAGCGACTCACTGATCATTGACAAAGATGAACACCCGCGACCTGGAACCAGTTATGAAAAATTGTCCGCACTTCCCACTCCATTCAGGAAAGACGGCACAGTAACCGCTGGTAATGCATCGGGAGTGAATGACGGGGCAGCCGCGCTTGTTGTCGCTTCCGAGGCAGCGGCAATCAAACACGGTCTAACTCCTGTTTGTCGTATTCTTGGGGGTGCTACAGCCGGAGTTGCTCCGCGAATTATGGGTATTGGTCCTGCACCAGCTACACAGAAGCTCTGTTCCCGATTAAATCTCAAGCCAGCGCAATTTGATGTGATTGAGTTAAACGAAGCGTTTGCCGCGCAAGGCCTGGCAACATTGCGCGAACTTGGTATTGATGATGATGCGGAATTTGTAAATGCCAATGGCGGTGCGATAGCGCTGGGTCACCCGCTCGGAATGTCAGGTGCCCGCATTACCGGTACCGCCGCATTGGAGCTGGTGGAGAAAAATGCCAGACTGGCGTTGGCAACCATGTGCATCGGGGTAGGTCAGGGTATCGCTATCGCTCTTGAAAGGGTGTGAATGGAACTGATGTTATTCAATGCCTCCAGCCATTTAACTGTAAGCGGATTGACGGGTGAATCTGAGCCTCAACTTGTATTTCCCGTAAAGTGTCCAACTCGAAACCCCGCTCCGAGTTTCGGGTTGGACACTAAGGCCCGAGAGGCAATTGCGAAGACTGAATCTGATTTCATTTCTGATTTGGAAAAATTGAATCCGGTTATCGAAGTCGGAAATAGACAATGACATACTTGATCACTGGCGCCGCAGGTTTTATCGGTTTTCACACTTCTCTCGAATTATTGGCACGGGGGGAGAAGATAATTGGCATCGATAACCTCAATGATTATTACTCGCCGGATTTGAAAAAAGCCAGGCTGGAACAATTGAAATCCCGACCAGGGTTTGAATTCCATCTTGTTGATATTGCTGAAAAAAGCGAAATCGATAAGGCTTTGAAGGGCAAACCGATCCGGCACATTATCCATCTGGCCGCTCAGGCCGGTGTTCGATATTCAATCGAAAATCCAGCTTCATATGTGCGCTCCAATCTGGTTGGGCACGCAAATATGCTGGAATTTGCTCGAAATCTGGATGGCCTGGTTCACATGGCTTATGCTTCCTCATCCTCAGTTTATGGAGGGCGTACAGACCTGCCTTTCCTTGAAAGCGACCGCTGTGACAAGCCGGTGTCACTGTATGCGGCTACAAAAAAATCTGGCGAATTGATGAGCCATACCTATTCTCATCTTTACGGAATTCCACTTACCGGACTACGTTTCTTCACGGTTTACGGACCATGGGGTCGCCCGGATATGGCCTATTGGTCATTTACGCGTGACATTGAACAGCGTAATACCATTCATGTTTTCAATAATGGCGATATGCTGCGGGATTTTACCTATATTGACGACATTGTAAGCGGTGTCAGGGCAATCATGGAAAAAGGCCATGTACGAAAACTTGATGTGCCCCATTTTGTTTACAATATTGGCAACAATCACCCGGAACGTCTGGAAGATTTTATTGCGATATTAGAAGAGTTGCTTGGAAAAAAGGCAATTCGCCAAAACCTTCCAATGCAGCCAGGCGATGTTCCTGCGACATTTGCTGATATATCGGCAATTAGTGAAGATTACGGTTTCAAACCAACAACCGACCTGAGAACAGGCCTTCAAAAATATGTTAAATGGTATCGGGGCTACAACCAGATCAAATGATGCAATGTGGTTGAAAGTTGCCGTAGAATAGACCGGTTTTCTGTTGGTGGTGTGTATTATATCACTTTGCTTTTTCGTTGCTTTGTGTAAATCTGGAAAAATTACTGATTGAATTTCGGGCGTTTCAGGAAAAATTGCGTTTGGGATGGTATTGGGAAATGCATTAGGATGATTTTGGGAGCGGTATTGGGCGGTACCGGATGAGCGGATACAAATGAAGTATCTGCGGGAAATGTTCAGGACTAGAAAATGGTCATATTGAAAAAGGGAGCGATTACGCCATGGTGTCCGGTTGAGTAGTAACGAATCCAAATCACGGCAAGCCCAGATTACTGGTGAAGATAACTCCACAAAAAGTGAAATTCTGCTTAGTGTCGAAGATTTATTTGTGTCATTTTCGGTTCAAGGTGGCCGTGTTGAGGCAGTAAAAGGAGTTTCATTCAATATCAAAAAAGGCAAAACACTGGCCCTGGTTGGTGAATCAGGATCAGGCAAGTCAGTTATCGCTCAGTCAATTCTGAGAATTTTGCCTGCCAATGGAAGTATTGACAGCGGACGGGTGATGTTTTTTGATCCGGAAGACAAGAATTCACCGATCGAAATATCGTCGATAGAAAATGGAGATTCCTACTTAAGCCATATGCGAGGCGGACGCATATCCATGGTGTTTCAGGAACCAATGACCGCCTTGTCACCTTTGCATACTATCGGAAATCAGGTGGAAGAGGCACTGAGGCTCCATCATGGAAAAACCGGGGCAGAGGCCAGGTCGGAAACAGAGGAGATTTTACGTCTTGTCGGTTTTCCAGATCCTCATCGCGGATATGACATGTATTCTTTTGAACTTTCCGGCGGACTCAGACAACGCGCGGTAATTGCTATGGCGTTAATCTGTAACCCGGCTCTTGTCATTGCAGATGAACCCACAACGGCACTAGATGTAACCGTGCAGGCCCAAATACTTGGGTTGATGAAGCAATTGCAGAACAAATTCCATATGGCGATATTATTAATCACTCACGATTTGGGGGTTGTCGCCAATATGGCCGATGAGGTGGTTGTCGCCTATCACGGGCGGGTAATGGAGGCTGGAAGCGTTGAAGATATTTTCCGCAATCCCCAGCATGTCTATTTGAAAGCGTTGATGTCGGCAGTTCCTCATTTTGATATGAAACCGGGAGAGCGACTTGTTTCTCTTCGAGACATGGATGGTGCGGGAACCCAGGCGATAAGGCAGGTATCGGATCGTTTCAAGATTGATTATCAAGGTGATAAGGATGAGGCTCATCTTACGGTTCGCAATCTGCGCAAAGAATTTACGATCAGAAAAGGTTCCTGGTTTGGCGGAGGCGAGAGCAGTAAAGTAGTAGCGGTTGATGACGTTTCCTTTGACATCAAACATGGAGAATGCCTCGGCCTTGTCGGCGAAAGCGGATCAGGTAAAACCACTGTTGCCAAATTGATAATGCGTGCGCTTGAGACTACCTCAGGTGAAGTAAACATGAAAATGGCTGGCGACCCGGTTAATATTCTCGCCATGAATGAAAAGGAACTGTTTGCGTATCGACGAAAAGTTCAGATGATTTTTCAAGATCCATTTGGCTCTCTCAATCCGCGTATGACCGTTCAGAATATTCTGCGTGAACCTTATGTTATACATGAAATAGGTGCACCCAAGGAGCAGACGGAGGAAATTATCGATTTGATGAATTTGGTTGGTCTGGACCCTCGCTTTCTCAATCGATATCCTCATTCCTTTTCCGGCGGTCAACGCCAGCGAATTGGAATAGCTCGCGCACTGGCCCTGCATCCGGAATTGATGATTTGTGATGAGCCAGTCTCCGCACTTGATGTATCAGTTCAAGCTCAGGTTCTAAATTTATTGAATGATTTACGATCAGAACTTGGATTAACAAGTTTGTTCATTTCGCACAATCTTGCTGTGGTCAATTATGTTGCGGACAGAATTGCAGTGATGTGTCATGGTCAATTGGTCGAATTGGCACATCGCGAGGAATTGTTCAATAATCCATCACACCCTTATACAAAAACGTTACTTGCATCTGTGCCCTATCCTGACCTGGATCGTTTGCTGGATTTTGAACATATGGAAAAAACAAATGCTGACGATTCTACCGGTTGGGGTGGTGCATTTACTGCCAGCGATGCCGGCGCGTTAGCAACGATCGATATTGGTAATGGCCACTTGGTTTTGGCTAATCAGAACAGTAATATCAGGGAATTAACGACATGATTAAGCAAACAATAGAAAAATCAAGCAAGCTGGTTTTGATTGCATCTTTATTAACTGCAGGGGTTTACGGGCTTCCCGCCACTGCTGCGACAATCCCGTTTTTTGAAAAAATGGTTGCCGATGGCAGTTTGCCGCCGATGGTCGAGCGCCTGCCAAAATTACCCTACAAAATTGATTTTCAGGCTGAGGGAAAAACTAAAGGCAAATATGGTGGATCCTTGCGTATGCTGATGGGTAAGAACAAGGACATCGGGCAGATTACTGTTTATGAATATGCCCAGTTGATTGGCTATGATGCCAAACTAAAATTAAGGGCGGATATTCTTGAATCTGTTGAAGTGGAACGCGGACGTATTTTTACGCTGAAAATCAGGGAAGGCCATAAGTGGTCCGATGGGCACCCATTTACGACTGAGGATTTCCGTTATTACTGGGAGGATATGATTGGCCATGAAGAATTGGGTCGGGCAGGCACACCAATCGATCTGGTGGTCGATGGCGAGGGTCCAAAATTCGAGATTATTGATGATTTAACGGTCCGCTTTTCATGGAATAAGCCAAATCCTGCATTTCTGCCTGCTCTGGCCAGGCCATCTCCCCTATATATTTTTCGTCCTGCTCACTACATGAAACAATTTCATGAAAAATATCAGGATCCTGACAAATTGCAGGCAATGGTGGAAGAAAGAAAGCTGAAGAATTGGAGATCGCTGCATACCAAAAGTCAACGCCAACGGCGTCCGGAGAATCCAGATTTGCCAACATTGCAGCCATGGCGCAATACGGTAAAATCACCAGCCCAAAGATATGTTTTTGAACGTAATCCATATTTTCATCGTGTAGATGAAAACGGAAACCAGTTGCCCTATATCGACAAGTTGGTAGTTGATATTGTTTCCAAAAATGTAATTCCGGCGAAAACCGGGACCGGTGAAAGTGATTTACAGGCTCGCTATTTAAGGTTTGATAATTTCACATTTCTGAAAGAAGGCGAAGATAATCAAAATTATGATGTGCGCCTCTGGTCGACAGGCAAGGGGTCGCAAATCGCGCTGTTTCCAAACATGAATACCCAGAACCCGAATTGGAGCGGCCTGATGCGTGATGTGCGTTTCCGGCGTGCATTGTCATTGGGAATTAACCGGGAAGAGATTAATGATGCAATCTATTTTGGACTTGCCTCGCCCAGCGCCAACACCGTTCTGCCGCAAAGCCCGTTGTTTAAGGAAGAGTATAAAAATGCCTGGGTGGCGTTTGATCCAGAGCAGGCGAATTCCTTGCTTGACGAAGTAGGACTTGGTGCACGTGATGAAGATGGGATCAGACTCTTGCCGGATGGTTCAAGAGCGGAAATTACCATTGAAAGTGCCGGAGATAGCACTGAAGAAACCGATGTGCTTGAACTCATTGCTGATCACTGGAAAAAAATTGGAATCAAGATATTTGTTCGGGCCTCTCAACGCGAATTGTTCCGGCGACGTGCGCGCTCCGGGGAATCACAAATGTCGGTATTCCCGGGATTTAACAACGGTATGGCTACCAGTGAAATGAGCCCCGAGCAGTTGGCACCAACCACTACACCACAATTGCAGTGGCCAAAATGGGGCCAATATCACGAAACAAACGGTAAGGCGGGTGAGCCACCCCAGATACCGGAAGTGATAGGGCAGATCAAAAGATACAAGGCATGGCTTGCCGCGGAAAATGCCGATCAGCGTACGCAAATTTGGCAGGAAATGTTGAAAACCTATACCGACCAGGTGTTTACTATCGGTACAGTCAACAACACCAAGCATCCTGTCGTTGTCAGCAAGAAACTGAAAAATGTTCCGGAAGAAGGAATTTATACCTGGGAGCCAACCGCCTATTTCGGAATTTATCGTCCTGACACATTCTGGTTTGATAAATAGCCAGGGACCAAAGTGTTTCCGCATACGATGGATTTACTTGGAAATTCCCTTGTCAGATAGCCATTTTGAAATTTGAGGCGGCATTGTTTTGTCGATATCTATAGTGTCGAATGGCTTATATAACTTGCCAGTTAGGTCAGTTGGAAGCTGCTTTAGTGTTTGGTCTTTTAACAAAAGGACGTCTTTTCCCAGTCCCATCATATAACCAGGGCTGTTCAACGCTAATTACTTGTATCGGTATTTTAGAGGTCTGTTGAAGTCGAGTGCGTTGCGCCAGAGGGCATCTGCGATATTTTGTTCGCCGTTGGCGCGCAGTATATTGAGGGCGAAACTGCGGGCTCTGGCAA
>JAAEMP010000246.1 GCA_024225445.1 Hyphomicrobiales bacterium
AGGAATTCAGTAGCCCAAATCCGAATTCATGATCTTTGCCTGGTGCTCCTAAATCTATGGCAGTTGCCGAGAAGCGTGACAATATTGTTGCGGTGTCCGTACCGGGATACTTTTCCAGTATCAGCGCAATGGCAGCACTGACATGTGCAGCAGCCATGGATGTTCCCGATGTGAAGCCATAAGAATTACCTGGTGCTGCAGTCAGTATATCCACTCCTGGCGCGGCTATATCGACATAGTTTCCCCGGTTGGCTTGTGCGAACAAATGGTTATTTACATCTGTTGCCGTTGCTGCAATTACCCGGCGATATGCTGCCGGATATGCAGGAGGGGCTCCATCACCCTGATTTCCGGCTGCTGCAACAACTACCGTTCCTGCATCTATCGCCTTGCCCAGCAGAGATTGCATCAGTGGATCGGGTGGGCCTGTAAAACTCAAATTGAGAATTTGCGCACCGTTTCTGATTGCCCAAGCCGTTCCGCGCAGCAATATGATCGAGCTGCTGGCGGGCGACTTATCTGGTGATTTGGAACCAAATGCCCGCACTGACAGGATCGATGCACCCGGAGCCACACCGATCAGGGATTGGTGTGCAGCAATAATACTGGCCACCGCGGTGCCGTGTGTCGTATCGTGGGGGTCTGCGCCTGCAGCATTGAACCGCTGTACAATACTGCCTCTGAGTGCGGTATGTTCGCCATCAATACCGCTATCGATTACAGCCACAAGTACTCCATTACCGCGAGCAATATCATGGGCACGTGGAGCTTCAAGCTTCTCCAGCGCATATTGCAGACTGGTATCAGCTGAAAGGCTATACAGATAGTTAGGCTGTGCAAACAGAACTCTTGGATCGGCCTGTAACGCTGTACGCAATCGCCCCACCGAGCGTCCCGGAGCCACTTTGAAGGTGACAATATGTTGAGAGATCATGGGGAGGGGCGTCTCTTCTATCACAGTGAGTTGGTGGGAACGCGCTACAGCACTGACAAGTGCTTTCGAGGCATTTAGCGGAAAGGTGGCAAGAACTTCCTGCGGGCGAATATTGTCCACAACTTCACTGGGCGGTGGCACGAATGGTTTCAAGACGTTTTCAGGTTTGAGGCGAGGGGGCGCCGGGTTCGGAGGTGACTGGATTCGAATGCATTTTCCGCGTATTTTCTGGTATCCTTGGCGACAGGGTCTGGTGACCAGGGTACAATGCCCACGCACCAATCGATATCCACCGGGGCATTTTTTTGGCGGTTTTATGCATTGATTACCCTTTTTCTGGTAACCCGCCGGACAACGACGTGGAGGAATAGTCCTGATGCATCTGCCGTGGATTTTATGGTAGCCGTTTCTACAAGGTCTGGTTATTTTCACACATCGGCCGGCAATAGCTACGCGATCTTTCGGGCACCGGAGTGGTCTATTGAAATCAGGCCTTCGACATTTTCCCCCCACCAGTTGATATCCAGGCCTGCAGGGCCGCACAATCCTCACGCACTTTCCGTTTGTTTTCCGGTATCCTGGCGGACAATGTCTTTCGTAATCAGGTTTGGTCCGGCATGAACCATTGGCGGTGCGCACTGTTCCACGCGGGCATGGTTTGATTACTAACGGTGGGTCATCGTATCTGAACCTCGTAGTTTGCCCATGGGCATATCCGTTAATTACAACAAAAACGAATATTGCGATGATTGTTGCAAATCGATGACCAGTCCTGTTTCGCGAACGTGCATTCATTGGCCAGTTTTCCTGTACCTCATTATGCTTGCTTTTACTTTGCCCTGGCAACGAACTTGATTAGGCGAGTACGTTTGCTCAAAGTTGTGATAGTTTCTTCTATGTTTCTGGAAACGGCAGTCGTGCCCATTACCTTCACGACATAAAAGCCGCCCTCTTTTGGTCCGCTTGTTATACTGCCATCGATCTCGCCCATGAGTTTGGTGATCTCATCAGCGGTTGCCTGATCCGTGAAAGCTATGAGAAGGCGCTCTCCATTGATTGGCGTTGCGCTGGTCGGAGCGGATGCAGTTTCATAGACAGGACCATCATTGCGCTCATTCACCAAGAATCCTATAACTGTTGTCTGGGCAATCAATACTATTGCTATGGCAGCAGCTGCCAATCGACCCACAGGCATTCCAGGGGTTGGAAGCCAGGCTTTAAACCATTCAAGCAATCCCGGTCGAATCCCGGCATTTTCTACCGGTTCATCGGCATCAATTCGGGCAAGAAACCGCTCAAGAAGGTTTTCTGACGGCCCCTCCAAAGCATTGTTTCCCGCGATAGTAGCTTGTCTTTCATTTTCGATGGTCTCAATCCAGGCTGCTGCTTTGGGTTGCCCGGCCAAATATCGGTCCACCTGTTCGCGCAGTTCAGGTTCCAGACTACCGGTCACATACCACGACAACAGCATTTCCATTTCGTGAGTATCAGGTATCGAATCAAGGTTTTTTTTCGCCATTATGGCCATCCTCGGTCTATCCCGGCTTCTTCAAGCAATTCGGAAAGTTTCTTGCGCGCATAAAACATGCGGGTTTTAATTGTGTTTGGCGGGACACCTACTATTTCACTGACCTCCTTAATCGATTTCTCGTGATAGTATACAAGGTCTATAACCTCGCGATGCAGATTGGACAATCGGTCAATGCAATTACGCATTATCAGGCCCTTATTACCTTTTTGCGCCGTCACCTCGGGTGAATCAGTGGTATCAGCGAGTTTGCTCATCGTATCCTCGTCAAGCTCAACTTCAGTTCGCCGCCGCAGAATACTGATTGCCTTGTTGCGGCCAATCGCAAACAACCATGTGGATATCGAAGAGTTGTATCGAAAACCCGCAGCATTACGCCAGACTTCAAGAAATACTTCATTCGTCAGTTCCTCGGCAATTGCTTCATTGCGCACCAGCCTGAAAATGTACCGATACAGACGCAAATGGTAGCGGACAAACAAAACTTCCGCCGCGGCCCGGTCTCTGGCTGCAATCAGCTCAATAAGTTGTCGGTCGGATAAATCCTGTTGCATCAATTTGATTCATCTGAATTAACGTCGACATACTGGTTAGTCGGACAGGGGAGCAAAAGGTTCAATAACAAAGCAAAAAAACCAGGGCGCTTCGTATTTTGGAAGTTTCCCTTTTACTCTCAAAACCGGATATCGTCAAAAAAATCACGCAAGGAAAGCGATTTGGCAGAAGTCTGAAAAATTTTCTGGAAAATTATAGTGCACTGGCTGGTGATTTATAGTAGTAGTATTTCAATCAGATAGTTCTAGGAAATTATTCTGATGAACTTTTTTTGATGTATCGCGTCTAACCTTGTGAAGGGTTTGTGTATTCTGCAAGCCTTTCAACGGTGTGGGGTAAACAAAACAAGGAGAAAGTTCATGACTAGATTGCACTATTCTGAGCAAATCATGATGAGCTGTGCTGGCTTGGCAGATAGTATCCCACGATACGTCTGGCGGACCTTCAAGGCTACAGCCAGACGCGCTCTTCATCCGACAGGGAACCTGAAGGATGCTGGGCAAAGACCGATTTCAAAGAAATTACGTTCCATGGCAGTCGGATTGTTGGCATTTGCCAGTTCGCTGCCGTTTGCCTCTCACCAGGCACTGGCACAGGAAGCAGGAATCCTGGCCAGCGGTGATCTGGTGATCACCGGTTTTTCCGGTACCCAGGTGCCAGCTGATGGCTCCATTGACAACACATTTATAGATGTCAATGGCGCATCGTTGAAGATTTTTCCGGTTGGCACTCCGCCATTTGAAGCCCAGAATCTTGGCATAGCGCCCAAGTTTGAAGCTTTTGCCAGCGACATAGGTCAGGTATTTGGCGTTGCGCTTGATGATGCCAACCCACCCAATATTTATGCAACCGCCACAACGGCGCACGGTTTACAGATTGTTTCACCTTCGGGTGGTGCGCCGGTACGTATCAGGACAGGACAACCAGGTGCCACGTTCATGGACGGTCAGTTCGGAATAAATCTTGGTGGTGGTCCCGGAAGTGTGTGGAAAATTGATGGTATTACCGGAATGGTCAGCCTGTTTGCAAATATAGAGAGCGGTGGGCAGCCTAATAGCGGCCCCGGCTTGGGCAATATTGCTTATGATCCCGCACACTATCAGCTCTATGTGTCCGATATGGACACCGGTGTCATCCACCGGTTAGGCATGGCGGGTAACGATCTGGGCACCTTCGATCATGGCACCCAGGGACTTGCCGGACCTGACGCGGTCATGATTGATCCGGCTAATCGTATGGATATTACTGCGGCTACCTTTGATGCCGAAAATTCCGATACTTGGGGATTTGCTGATCCTCGCCGGCTTGTATGGGGTTTGGCCTATCACGGCGGTCGACTCTATTATGGCGTTGAGGAAGGCCCGAAAATCTGGTCGGTCGGCATTGCTGCAGATGGCAGTTTTGCCAATGATGCGCGCGTGGAAATCGAATTGGTTCCAGGCGGATTTCCAGTTTCTGATATCCTGTTTACACCACGCGGCCGTATGGTTCTTGCCCAGCGTGGCGGGATTCTGGGCAGCTATGATTATACACAGTATCATACTCCCATGACAAATCAGGTCCTGCGCTATGGCAAGGACAGTACAGGTAACTGGGTTCAGGAACCCGATGAATATGCCATCGGCTTTCCTGTTGATCACAAGAACACATCAGGCGGTGTTGCTCTAAGCTGTTCCAATAAATTGTGGAGCACGGGTGATGCATTGCGAGATGACCCGGCGCTGATTGATCGCCTTGCAGCTGGTGGTGAAGCCATTGTTCACGGTGTTCAGGGTAATAATATTTCCCTGGTTAGACCGCGTAATGTGCCGCCCTGGAGCAGTGTTTTTGTAGACTATGATGGTCAGTTCGCCGATCCGGAAAAAGCCGGTCACGTGGGCGATGTTGAAGTTTACAGATTGTGTGAGGGTGGTCGCTACGAAACATGGCCGGGTTGGACACCAGGCTGGACACCGCCTCCGGAATGGATTCCTCCACCATGGTGGCCTCGCGAACCCGATCTGGAGATCGAGAAGTCCGATTCCCTGTGCTCAGTTATTCCGGGAGTTGTATTCAATATTTACGAGTGCACTTTCACAATAACTGTTACCAACGTTGGTGCCGCCAGTTACGTCGGCAATTTGAATGTGATCGACAACGTGCCGCCCAATATGACGTATGTGCCGCCTCCTGGTGGTTCCATACCATGGAACTGCGCACAACCGGGCGGTTCGGGAACTCCGATAGACTGCTCCTCGCAGAATGTGGAGACCCTGCTTCCAGGTGAGAGCGAAACGCTTGAGATCACGATCCAGACCACTGCTGCGTTCGATAGCGATACCATTCACAATTGCGCCATTATTGATCATCCCAATGATCCGGGGTCCTACCCCTGGCCTGGTGATCCAAATGGCAACAATGAAGATTGCGGTAATGGCTACCCTCCAGGACCAGATCTGGAAATGCTGAAGACACTGAACATGTGTATAATCCAGAGTGGTGGTACGATGTGCTCCTTCTGGCTTGATATCACAAATGTTGGTACAGTTGACTATACTGGCCCGTTGCAGATTATCGATTTTCTGCCTCCAGGATCTTCATTCGTTGGCATGGTAGCTTCAAGCGATCCAGGTTGGAACTGCGCTTCCATTAATCCTGGAGAAGTTGACTGCAGGCTTCCTGGTCCGGTTACCATGAACCCGGGAGATTGGCATTGGGTTGAAATCCAGATCTTCATTCCATCAGGTGCTGGTGGTGATTTGGAGAACTGTGTTCAACTTGGTCCCGATCATGATGGTGATCCTGATATCGATGGCAACAACCGGGCATGCGAGCCTTTCACGGTTCCACAGCCTGAGGAGCATACTTGTCCTCCAGGTTCGCTTCCTGTCCCTCCTGGTGGAGCGCCAGCAGATTGGCGGGAATTTGCCGTTGAGGGTGTTACTCCAGATGGTGCGTGGTGGGGCATAATGTGCATGGAACCAAAAGAATTGCATTTGCTTAATGAAGAAGTGCAATTACCCGAACGGGTTTACTGTCCTAAAGGCTGGAGACGTTTTTCCAGCAGTGCCAGTGTGCCGCAAGGATGGACCCAAAGGCGTGTAGGTAAAGGAAAAACAGCCATTATCTGCGCTCGCTATGCACCTCCACCTCCGACTCAGGTTTGTCCTAAAGGCTGGAGGGAGTTCCCAACCTGGAACGCAGTGCCCCAGGGTTGGACAAAGAAGCGTGTAGGCAGGCTTATTTGTGCCCGCTATGCACCACCTCCACCGCCACCTCAGGTTTGTCCTAAAGGCTGGAGGGAGTTCCCAACTTGGAACGCAGTGCCCCAGGGTTGGATAAAGGAGCGTGTTGGCAGGCTTATTTGTGCACGCTATGCACCACCTCCACCTCAGGCTTGTCCTAAAGGCTGGAGGGAGTTCCCAACCTGGAACGCAGTGCCTCAGGGTTGGACAAAGAGGCGTGTTGGCAGGCTCATTTGTGCAAAACCCCAACCGCAGTCCACTGACCCATGTCCAAAGGGCTTCACCAAGTTCCCGAGGAACCAGGCACCCAGTGGCTGGATAACGCTGAGACGATACTTTGATAACGGTCGCAGTGTTTGTGCTAAACCGAGGATCCTGCAGCATTGCCCGAAGGGCTATACTGGCAAACCGCCAAACTGCCGCAAGATCCAGCTGCAATGCCCTAAGGGCTATATTGGCAAACCGCCAAACTGCCGCAAGATCCAGCTGCAATGCCCTAAGGGCTATACTGGCAAACCGCCAAACTGCCGCAGGATTGGAATTAGCCCTAGTCCGCAGATCACCCCGGGTCTCAAACTGAAGGTTATTCCAATGCGCATAATCTGCCCTGCTGGACAAGTTGAGTACAGGGGCAAGTGCATTCGCCCTCTCAAGTAGTCGGTAATTTTGCTACTTGATAATGCCGTTGGACGTCACAATCTGCGGTAGATTAAAACAGCGGTGGGCCAATTGGCCCACCGTTTTGACATTATTAGGTTTCCCCACAGCTGGAGCGGGCAATTACTCATCAGCTTTGCCACTGCCCTGGGGAAGTCGCATTGGATGGTGAGGGAGAGAACAGCTCGTTTATAACAGAGTTGCTGGAACACATGGAAACTCCAGACTTGGAAATCGAATTGATGTTAAAGCGGGCTAAATCAGATGTTTTTGAAAAAACTGATGGCAACCGGTGTCCCTGGAATAATTCAGCCCTTCGTAAAGAATTTTACTTTGTGAAATAGACGAATGCGAATGGTTGGGTTATTTGTTGTTGCAACTGGCGCTCACAAGCGTAAACCATAACAGCGAATTTGCACCGGTTGCCCAGCGAACCAGCCGACAGGTGTTGTGAAATTTGATCGAAACCAGAAAGTATGTCATGTCCTTACCGCAAAAATCCATAAATTCTCCATCACAGGCGCCCTTCAAATGGGATGATCCGTTCTTGCTTGACGAACAATTGAGTGAAGAAGAGCGTATGATCAAAGATGCGGCCCGGGCATTTGCCGATGGAGAATTAAAGCCGCTCATTAATGAAGCCTATATGAATGAGGAAGCCGATCCGGGTCTATTCAGAAAAATGGGCGAGGCCGGGCTATTGGGTATCACCATTCCTGAGGAATATGGTTGTGCCGGGGCAAATTATGTATCCTATGGCCTGGTGGCGCGTGAAATTGAGCGTGTAGATTCCGGTTATCGGTCAATGATGAGCGTACAATCATCTCTGGTAATGTATCCCATCTATGCTTATGGCGATGATGTTCAGCGCAAAAAATATTTACCTGGCCTGGGGTCCGGTGAGTTGATTGGTTGTTTTGGCTTGACGGAACCTGATGCTGGCTCAGACCCTGGCGGTATGAAAACACGAGCGATCAAAACCGACAACGGTTACCGCCTGATTGGCTCAAAAATGTGGATTTCAAATTCACCGATTGCAGATGTATTTGTCGTGTGGGCAAAATCAGAAGCCCATGACGGGGCAATTCGCGGATTTATTCTGGAAAAAGGGATGTCCGGTCTGAGTGCTCCCAAGATTTCCGGCAAACTTTCTTTGCGCGCCTCCATTACCGGTGAGGTCGTGATGGATAATGTTGAGGTTGGCGAGGACGCTTTATTGCCTAATGTATCCGGGTTGAAGGGACCATTTGGCTGTCTCAATCGAGCCCGCTACGGTATTTCCTGGGGGGTGCTGGGCGCTGCCGAAACTTGTTGGCATCAGTCTCGCGAATATGGTCTGGATAGAAAACAGTTTGGCAAACCGCTGGCCGGGACACAGCTTTTTCAGAAAAAACTGGCAGATATGCAAACTGAAATATCACTTGGTATCCAATCTTCACTGAGGGTTGGACGTTTGATGGATGAAGGCAAGATGGCACCGGAAATGATATCCATCGTAAAACGAAACAATTGCGGTAAAGCGCTTGATATTGCGCGACAGGCTCGCGATATGCACGGTGGCAACGGTATTCAAATCGAGTATCAGGTCATGCGTCACGCTGCCAATCTCGAAACGGTCAATACCTATGAAGGTACCCATGATGTACATGCTTTGATTTTGGGCCGTGCGCAAACTGGTATTCAGGCATTTTTCTAATATTAATTGAAGTACCCTAGATGAAACAAATCGACACAAAAACAGCAGTGATTTTATCGCTGGTTGTGACGGTTATCATTTTGCCTTTCACTCAGATACCACCTTTGCGCACATTCGAGGCCCGTTATGCTGATCTTCTAATGACCTATCTGGCGGAGAAGGCTAAACCCTCGCAGGATATTGTTATTGTCAAGATTACTGAGGACACATTGGCGAAACTTCCCTATCGCTCGCCGATCGACAGGGGGTTGCTGGCTGATATACTGGAAAAAATACTTGCTTCAGATCCCAAAGCGGTTGGTGTCGACCTGATACTTGATCAGCCCAGCGAAAAAGAAAAGGACGACCGGTTATTATCGTTGCTTGAAAAAAATCAGGACAGGGTATTTGTCGTATATGCGGATCAGCAGGATGGATTAAGCGCATCTCAGGAGGTATTTGAGAACAAGGTATTGGAGAATGTGTCCAAAGCCATCGCGGTGCTGCCGAAAAATAGTAATGATGGCATTGTACGCCATTTTCTTGAAGGTCGGGTTTATGACGAGATCGTAATTCCGGCGCTCGCTCATGCAGTTGCTGGCACCTGGAAAAAACAGCTCAGTAATGGTCATTCACGTATTGTATATCAACATAAGGAAGGTGGAAAATCGAGAGATTTTCCGAGTTACCCGGCGAATGCTGTAAAAGTACTGCCGCCCGCATGGTTCACGGGAAAATATGTATTGATCGGGGTCGACCTGCCGTTCGTCGACCGTCATCGAACGCCCTTTTCTTCTTCGCGCGGAGAAAAAGAGGGGCTGATGCCCGGTGTTTTTATTCATGCCCATATTCTGGATCAGTTATTATCTGGAATAAGGGTGACGGATGTTTCCGGTGTCACCGGTATTGCGCTGTTTTGGATAGCCGGCATTGTTGGCTTGATGATGGTGCGCATTCGTCGATCGATTTGGACAAGAATTGGACTGTTATTTATCGGTCTGGCAGGCTGGATAGTGTTTTCGCTCGTTATTTTTGAAACAAAGTCATTGCTGATTCCCACAGTACCGGTGATAGCGACGATGATTATCTGCGCCATGTCGGGTTCTGCCATATTATGGCAGTCTGATCGCCTTGAAAAACGGTTTGTCAGAGATGCCTGGTCACATTATGTCAGCCCGGATGTTGTCAGGGATATGATTTCTAATCCGGAGAAGATGGCGCTTGGTGGCGAACAAATGGATGTTTCGTTCATATTCACCGATATCGCAGGATTCACCTCAATGTCCGAGAATATGCCGGTTGAGCAACTTTCCACTGTATTGAATGATTATCTGGACCGGGTAAGCGCGGAATTTGTCAAGGCCGGCGCGACATTGGATAAATTTGTTGGCGATGCGGTCATCGGTTTTATTGGCGCACCGATACCTGATAGTGACCATCCCAACAAAGCGGTTAGTCTGGCCATAGCGATTGACAGTAGCTGTCGCAGATATCAGGCGGAACTGGCAGAAAAGGGGATTAAATTCGGCCATACTCGCATAGGTGTTCATTCGGGTCCGGCAATCATCGGGAATTTTGGTGGCAGTAATTTTTTTGACTACACAGCACTTGGTGATACGGTAAATACAGCTTCTCGGCTGGAAGGTGCAAATAAGAATTTTGCCAGTCATATTTGTATTAGTGGTGCAACAGTTCAGCGCACCAGCAACCACGAATATCGTCCTCTGGGCCGGTTGTTGCTGGCGGGAAAATCTCAACCGGTAGACGCTTGGGAACCGGTAATTGCAGTTGGTGAAAATAGTGCGCCTGCCGAAGTGTATCGAAATGCATATGCTGAACTTGACAAAGGTACTATATCCAGTCTGAAGACCTTTAAACGGTTAGCCAAACAATATCCTGAGGACTATCTTGTCAATTATTACCTGGAACGTTTGGGCACCGGACAGAATTCCACGCTGATTGACCTTACAGGAGGATCAAACAAATGAGAAAATTCCGCAAAACGCTGGCTATGAGCGCAGCATTGGTTGGCTTTATCGCTGTTAGTCTATCATCAGTATACGCGCAATCGACTGAGTATATTATTTTCGATATCAAAGGTTCCGCTGAGGGTCTGGCCGAAAAATTTGTTTTGGGCTCTGTGTTGAAAGATGGTGACAAAATAGAATTGCCTGAAAATTCCGAAATACGGCTTCTCGACAAAGCTGGCGAAGTGGTAATATTAACGGGCCCCATTATCGGAACTGTCCTGGATGAAGATGGAGGCTCTCAAAAAAGTAAGGATGGCAGTAATGCACTGCAGGTAATAGCCAAATTGATGTTTGGAGAGGCCAATCTGGTTAATAATATTGGTGCTGCCCGGGCCGTTGAATCGAAGAGTTCCGTTGGCGGCAAGATTCAGCCGTGGGTTCCAGTGATATCCAAACCAGGAACCTATTGCCTGCCCATGGATGTGCCCGTATTCAGTCGTCTGGATGCGGCTGCAAAAATAAAAATAACGGTTATTTCCGGAAGTGACATTTTTGAGGAAAAAGTCTGGGAAGAGAAAGAAAAATCCATTTCCGTATCTGGGATCGTGAAAAAGGGGATTGACCGTTACACCTTGTTCCTTTCCTCTCAAATTGCTGAGTCATCCATCCACCTGCTGGATCGCACAGATATGAATGCAGCCGAGCAAATTGCCTGGATGGCAGAGCGTGGTTGTAAGCTGCAGGCACTTCAATTGCTGAACGAAGTATCTGAAAAGGCCGGGTAAAAATTTTCCCAGGAATTCGACGCCAAATGACATCATATTGGACGCGACACGCTTTAGGGCTTTGGCGGTCGCTTTTTAACGGTTTCCAGGGCAGTCACCACTTTTAGATAGGCAGCAATCGCCTCGCGGTCACCTGCTGGTAAATGAGCAATATTTTCCTGCACACTCACCATTGAGGAACCGAAAGAGTCGAATTCTGGCGTAAATCCGCTTTCAAGCGAATAGGAGATATCTGATTCAGTCCAAGCGCCCAGGCCGGTTTTATGGGGAGTGATGTTGGGGATATTGCCCTTGCCTTCAGGCGTTGGACCGCCACCCAGCCATCTGGATTTCTTGATACCGCCAATCAGGTAGCGAGGCGTGTGACACTCACCGCAATGTCCGGGTCCCTCGACAAGATATCGGCCACGAACCAGTTTTTTGTTGCTTTCATCAATTGCAACAATTGGTTTGTTACTGAGGAACATCATTTTCCAGAGACCCAGGCCACGTCGCACTTGAAACAATAAAGGCAGGTCATGATCGAGATTTGCTATATCAATCGGTTGGAGAGTTTTCAGATATGCCCACAAGTCGGCTACATCTCCAATGTTCATGCGAGCATATGAAGTAAAGGGAAATGCCGGATAATAGTGGGAACCATTGGGAGAGATTCCACGCATCATCGCATTTGCAAATTGCACGCCTGTCCAGCTTCCGATGCCTTTTTCCTTGTGGGGAGAAATATTTGGGGCATAAAATGTGCCAAAAGGCGTGTTTAGCGGGTGACGCCCGCCTAACAATAATTTCTTTTCGGCTTTGGCACCTTTATCCGCATGGCATGAACCGCATCCGCCTGCATAAAATACCAGTTTCCCCTTGTCCACATTACCATTTTCGATATTAACCAGCAAATCGGCAGGCAGTGGGTTGGGGGAACTGAGATACCAGAAAATCGCAACCGCGATAACAGCTGCGATTGCAGCTGATTTCATCAGGCCTTTAAGCAAACTTCCTCAACCTAATCTTTGGCTATCCGATAGCTTTCATGGCAGGCCTTGCAGTTACTTGCAACTCTACCGAATACGGCTTTGAATGCGCCCATATCGGCAGGTTTTGCAGCAACAGCGGCCGCTGCATCAGCCTGGAATTTTGCCATGGCACTGGAAAATCCATCCATATCCGACCATATTTTGGGGCTGGCCGTTGTTTCCCCACCGGTTTCTGTTCCGGCCGGAAACAAACTGACGATGCCGATAGCGGCATTGTTCATTGTTGCAAAGGCAAGGGAAGCGACTACCGGATCAAAATCCGCCTCGCCTTTAACAATTTTTACCACAGCACCCATTGCCATGCCGACATTCTTCATCGCCGCTTTGCGGTCAGAAATAGCGTCCGCGTAAACAGCGCTTGAAGTCAGTACGCAAGCTGCAAGAGTACCAATAAAGAGCTTTTTCATATCTGTTTTCTCCAAATGATGGTGGTCGAATTAGATGACCTGTTTCAATGTCGAGTTGGTCGAAACGCAGGTTCTCAAGCGTATTTATCGCAGGATTATTTAGCCAACGAAACTCTATTGACGCAATAAACCAGTAAACATTCCGTGATAGATATTGGCAGGAATGAAGATCAGAAAAGAGCATTTTGCCCGCAGTCTCAGGATGGACGTTAAGCCCCGGTGGCTTCATACATTTCCAGCACATAATCCCAATTGATCATGTTATCGACAAAAGCTTCCAGATATTTGGGGCGCGCATTGCGGTAATCAATATAATAGGAATGTTCCCAGACATCGCAGCCAAGAATTGGTGAAGCGCCGGAAATCAGCGGATTTTCACCATTTGGCGTTTTCATGACTTTGACTTTGCCATCCTTGACTGCCAGCCAGCACCAGCCGGATCCAAACTGGGTCAAACCGGCAGCGATAAAATCCGCACGGAATTTGTCATAGCCGCCAAGATCTGAATCGATAACTGCCTGCAATTTACCAGGCAGGCTGGTACCACCACCATTTTTTTTCATCCAGTTCCAGAAATGTATGTGGTTATAATGCTGGCCTGCATTGTTGAACAACCCGGCATTGCTGCCATAACTGCCGCGCACAATATCTTCCAGTGATTTTCCTTCAAGCCCGGAGCCTTCAAGTAAATTATTGCCGTTGGTCACATAGGCCTGATGGTGTTTGTCGTGGTGAAATTCCAGCGTTTCAGCCGACATATAAGGTGCAAGCGCATCATAGGCATAAGGTAGTTCGGGAAGTTCAAAAGCCATGTTTTCCTCCGTTAATGGGAACGTAATCTGATTTTGGTTAAAAGTGTTATTCGGCCAAATTTAATTACAAATATGAAAATTCACCGTCGAATACAATGGTAAATCTGCTAAAAAATTGATTTTGGTCCACTATCACTGGTGAAATCAACGGCGCCAACAGATACCGGCGCGCATAGACATTATGCATTCCTGGCAGATAGGGTATAGCGATCTTGTCGGCGACATGCTGAATATTGTTACAGTGGCAAATCAGGTGACCGCAGTTGGCAGACTGTTGACGTGAATGTGAACGCCGGGCAGGATTGCAATATTCATTTTAATGCCGCATCATCACGGTTTGGGGCGGGATATTGAAAAACTGATGAACATTGATTCACTGATCTTGTTGATATCATGTCATGTCCGCAAATTCAGGCCGATAACAATAAACAACCAAAGTTGGGAGCGTTAGGTGAAATTTGATTTCTATGGATTTGATGCCTATGGCACGCTTTTTGATATCCATTCCGCAGTTGCCCGTCACAGGGAACTGGTCGGACCGATGGCGGATCGCGTATCGGAAGTCTGGCGCAACAAACAGCTGGAATATTCCTGGACCAGAAATTCAATGGGCCAGTATCGCGAATTCTGGCTGCTCACTGAACAGGCGCTGGATTTTGCCCTGGCTGCCGTCCCCGGGGCCAATGTGGATGCCAAAAAGCAGCTGCTGGGTGCCTACGAGACGCTGGATTGCTATGATGATGTTGCCGGTGTTCTCAGAAAACTACAAGGCAACGGGGCAAAGACGGCAATATTGTCAAACGGCTCACCAGCAATGCTGGAAAGCGCAGTCAATCATGCAGGTATCGCAGATTGCCTTGATGAAGTTATTTCCGTTGATCCGATAAAAACCTATAAAGCAACCCAAACTGTTTATGCCCTGATAGCAAATTCATTTGGCGCCAGACCTGAGGAAATTTCATTCCAGTCGTCCAATCGCTGGGACATTGCCGGTGCAAAAACTTTCGGGTTTTACTGTCAATGGATAAATCGCACTGGTCAGCCGGACGAATATCTGGATTTGTCACCGGATGAAGTACATGCAGATCTGAGCGGAATTGTAGACAGCTAATTTAAACTGGTCAGATAGCCTCTAGAATCCCTTTTTCAGACTTCCCAGAACACCACGCACCAGGGCTCTGCCCAATGAATTGGCGATAGTGCGAACAAGTGTCTTGGTCGCTGCCTCGGTTACCGACTGTCGGCGCCGACGGGTGGAAACGCGTTTGGTCCGCGCGCGTTTGGTTGGCCTGTCATCGCGGTCGGAATAAGGAACCTGATAACCGGTCCGGTTTTGTCTGGCACGACCATGTTGTTCGCGCTCATTGTCTTCCTGGGCCTGGCGTTGTTCTTCTTTGCGCTGTGCCTCGGCGGCTCGTTTCTTCAGCATTTCAAAGGCAGATTCGCGATCTATGGTCTTGGTATATTGGGCACCCACTGGTGAATTGTTGATCACATCCCGGCGTTCTGCCACACTTAATGGCCCAAGGCGGGAAGAGGGTGGGCGCATCAGGGTTCTTTGAACCATCGAGGGTACGCCCTTTTTCATCAGGGTTGATACCAGCGCTTCCCCAACACCCAATTGGGTAATGACATCATAGGCCTTGAATTCGGGATTCGGGCGAAATGTATCTGCTGCGGTTTTCACCGCCTTTTGCTCACGTGGCGTATAAGCGCGCAGCGCATGCTGAATGCGGTTTCCCAGTTGGGAGAGAACGGTATCTGGTATATCAAGCGGATTTTGCGTGACAAAATAGATGCCTATGCCTTTTGATCGAATTAGTTTCACCACCTGTTCGATCTTTTCAACCAGAATTTTCGGCGCATCGCTGAACAGCAGATGGGCTTCATCGAAAAAGAATACCATCTTCGGCTTGTCCGGATTACCCACTTCAGGCAATTCTTCAAACAGTTCCGACATCAGCCACAGCAGGAATGTCGAATACAACCTTGGCGACATCATCAGCTTGTCTGCTGCAAGTACACTGACCGCGCCGCGGCCATCACGGGTTGTTCGCATCAGATCGGCTATTTCAAGACCTGGCTCGGCGAAGAAGTTCTTTGCCCCCTGTTGTTCAAGTACCAGTAACTGGCGCTGGATTGCGCCAATTGATGGTTTGGATACATAGCCATAGGTGTTTGATACTTCCCCGGCGCGTTTTCCTATATTGACCAGCAATGCGCGCAGGTCCTTCATGTCCAGCAACAGCAACCCCTCATCATCGGCTATCTTGAAGGCGATGTTCAGCACACCTTCCTGGGTGTCGTTTAAATCCAGCAGGCGCGACAACAGCAGTGGTCCCATCTCGGAAAGGGTGGCACGCACCGGGTGGCCCTGCTTGCCAAATAGATCCCAGAATATCACCGGAAATTCCTGAAACACGTAATCATCAAATCCGATTGTATCGGCTCTTTTGGTCAGAAAGTCCTTGGTTTCTCCAGCTGCCGCCAATCCGGACAAATCGCCTTTTACATCGGCGCAGAATACCGGCACGCCGGCATTTGAAAACCCTTCCGTCAGAATCTGCAAGGTTACCGTTTTGCCCGTGCCTGTCGCTCCGGTGATCAGTCCATGACGATTGGCCAGTTTCAGGTTGAGATATTCGCCCTTGTTGATGCTGTCATCGGGATGTCTGCTGGTACCCAGGTAAATTTTTCCGTCTTCGAACATTCTGTGCTCCTGAAGGGTGCGTGATTTTTCAACTGCATTTCCTATAAACCCAGACTGGCTCAAACTCAAACCCTGTTCGCAAATTGCGCTTGAGTTAACCTCGGTTTGAACCGGTACTGGCAGCAGGAGGGGGCCTGATGGCATGTTTTTTGCATGTTTGCGGGTGAAACTGCGAGGTGTATCATTATGGGAATCAACAGGCGTTCATTTTTGGGCGGAACAATTACCGCAGCAGGCGCAGGTCTGGCCGGCGGGTCGGCATTTGCCGGTAATGAACTGGCAACCGAGCTGGCAATGGGTAATTTGCGTGGCAGTTTTTCCGCCACTGACGACGGCTTGCGTCCCGGCGCGGTTGATGACCAGAGCCGTCTGTTTCAATCCATCCTGGAACGCGCCGCCGCCAGTAACAAGCCGGTTTTTCTGCCGCCGGGCAATTATGTTGTCTCGAACATCAAATTTCCACCAAATACAAGGTTAATGGGCGTGCCCGGCGCAACCCGGCTGGTATATTCTGGTGCCGGACACTGCCTGATGGGAGAAAACTGCCAGCATCTGGAAATTACCGGCATAACAGTCGATGGCGCCAACCGGCCGATCGAGGAATATGCCAGCGGGCTGATCAGGGTATCCAATACCCGCCATCTGGTGATCGAGAATTGCGAGATTATCGGCAGCGCGGGAACCGGCATCTATGTCGACCGCTCCGCTGGCCGTATCGAGCGTAACACGATCAGCGGCGCCAGCGGATCCTGTGCAATTTATGGCGTCGAAAACCGTGCCATGCTGATCAGCTCAAATAAAATCATCGATTGTGCCAATGGCGGAATTCTGGTCCACCGCTGGTCGTACGGGGAAGATGGCACTATTGTCACCAATAACCATATTTCCAGTATTGGCGCCGCCAATGGTGGCACCGGCCAGTGGGGAAACGGCATCAATGTCTATCGTGCCAATTCCGTGCAGATTTCAAACAACCAGATCACCGACTGCAAATTGTCAGCCATCCGCTCGAATGGCGGCAGCAATGTACAGATTTTGGGCAATTCGTGCCGCCGTTCCGGCGAAACGGCGATCTATTCGGAGTTTGAATTTGTCGGTGCCGTGATCTCCAACAACCTGGTCGATACCTGCGCGCGCGGAATTTCCATTGTCAATTTTCTGCAGGGCGGCCGACTGGCCGTATGCTCAAACAACCTGGTGCGCAACGTCACGGGAACGATTTCCTATGAAACCGGCAAAACTACCAATAGCGGCATCAGCGTCGAGGCAGACACCACGCTTAGCGGAAATGTCGTTGAAAACGCCGTTGATTTCGGCCTGTCCCTGGGCTGGGGCCCCTATCTTCGCAATGTCATTGCCACATCAAACATCGTGCGCGGCTCGAAGGTCGGCATCCGCGTCTCGGTCGTCGAGGGCGCCAAATCAACAGTGATCTCAAACAACATCATCTCCGACTACAAAAGCGGCGCCATCATCGGCTACCGCTGGCGCGATGCCAAAACCAGTGAACTGGCCGGGAGGCTTTTGTCGGGGTATGAGCATTTGAGTATTTCGGGCAATCAGCTTTCTTGAGGATGGGGCAGGGTGTTTTGTCTACAGTTGCTCGGGTTTAGCGAAACAGCAGTAAAACCCGGGACAGGAAGTGCCTCCATGTACTGCATATTGGCATGCCAATTCTGAAAAACCACATAGAGGTGCACTGGCATTCAAATTGATCAAAAACCAGATTTCAAAACCCCAGTTGATGCCGGGTTCTGTTCGTATCGCCAGTATTATGTTTCCTTTTCCTGACAACAATCCTAACTGTCAGTCGGTTTCCGACCTTGCCGCTTTGGAGGGGGAAGCGGGCGTTGGCCTCTTTTACTGGAATTTGATGGTATTCATGAAAGCAGCCATTCACATTCGCATAGTTGCTAAATCGTGAAATGGCGCTTGGAGCCCACACTTACCGATTCGGCCCTGTCGCTGCTTGAACACAATGATGGATATTTGACGGAACTATTAACCCCTTGCGGACGTACTGCAAAAGTATTGGTGGGGACTTTGTTGGGCGCTCTGTTTCCTATATCTGATTGCAATTTTTTGTAGGTGTTGTTACCTTTCGGAAGAAAGTGAATCGCGCAATTTTCTAAAGGGATGCGTATGTGAAATCGTTGCTGCAAAGACGTGGGGGATATTGGCTGGCGCTGTTTGCCATGTCGCTACAGCTATCATTCGCTTTTGGTCATATTCATAAGTCGCAACATCATGTAGACGGCAAATTGCTGCTTGCAGTCAAGTCAATGTTTGCTCAAACTTGCCCACATCATTCCAGGCACGATAAAAATAATAATCAGAAAGAAAAAAATAGCCAGATTTGCTTGACACTAAATGCTGTCGGCTCGCTGGTGTTGCCCGTTACTGCGAGTGTTTTTGGCAATTTCTTGCATGTTGAAACACTTCAATTTTTCAACAATACGGCAAATGTTTCCGCAATTGTATTTCGTCCCTATCAGGTTCGTGCGCCTCCGATTGCCCCAATCGCCTGACAAGCCTGAATTTCCACACATTTATGGCAATCAATTGCGCCAAGCTGGCGCTGTTGACGCGTGTGGGGCCTAGGGCCAATCAACATTGCAAACTGATAAAACGGAAAAATGCAAAATGCGTAAAACCATATTAACGACACTTATCGCCCTAACCGTTTTTCTTGGCACAGCCGCCAAGGCGCAGGAAGAAAAACGCCAACTGGATGCCCATGAGCACGGGTCAGGCACGTTTAACATTGCCATAGAGGGCAATGAAGTGGAAATCGAGCTTGAAGTTCCAGGCATGGATATTGTCGGCTTTGAGCACGAAGCGAGTACCGATGAGCAAAAAGCCACCATCGAAAAGGCCAGAAAACTGCTACTGGATGGTTTTTCCGTCTTCACGCTGCCGGCCGGGGCCGGGTGTAAAATCACCAGCAGAAAAGTTGGCGTTCCAGGCCATGACGAAAACAACGAGCACAAGAAAGAAGAAGGCAAGGCCCATTCCGAGTTCCATGCCAAATTTGGGCTTGAATGCGCAGCAATTGAACAACTCAATACCATTGCTTTTCCTTATTTCGGCAATTTTTCTAGAGCCAAAGAGCTTGACGTCAGTGTGATCACGGAAAAGGCGCAAGCCGGATTCGAAGTGACTGGCACCAGCCCGGAGATTGATCTTGGGAAAGTCATAAAATGAATAATGACACAACCAAGGACGTCGTGCGTATGCATAATGTCCGCTTCACCTGGCCTGGTAAACGTGGTTTTGGCATTAGAATTGATGATTTTGCCATGCAACAGGGCGAGCGCCTGCTGTTGCTCGGGCCGTCGGGCAGCGGCAAATCAACCTTGCTAAGCCTGCTGGCCGGGATCGTCACGCCGCAAGCAGGGTGCATAGAAGTGCTTGGTACCGATATAAACCGGCTGGGCAGCGCCGCCCGTGACCACTTTCGGGCCGAACATTTCGGTATTATTTTTCAGATGTTCAATCTGTTGCCCTATGGCGCGGTGATGGATAATGTGCTGCTGCCTTTAAGCTTTGCCCCCAAACGTCGCCAGAGGACAGAGCAGGCAGGCGGGGCACAATCAGAGGCTCACAGACTGCTGAATGCCCTGGGACTGAATCAGGAGTTGCATGACAGCCCCGCCAGCCAATTAAGCGTCGGGCAACAGCAAAGGGTGGCAGTGGCCCGGGCCCTGATCGGTGCACCGGAGATCATTATCGCCGATGAACCGACATCGGCACTTGACCGTGACCGCCAGAATACTTTTCTTGATTTGCTGTTTTCCCAGGTCGGGCACGCAGACGCATCCCTGATCATGGTCAGCCATGATGAAACGCACGCCAGCCGGTTTGGGCGGGTGGCTGAATTAAACGATATTATCAGATTGGAAGCAGCGTCATGATCATATTTCGCCTTGCCCAGCAATCCCTGGCCAACCGCTGGATTACGGCGCTTTTGACTATTTTGGCCATCGCCTTGAGCGTCATGCTGCTTTTAGGCGTTGAAAAAATCCGCACCGGCGCACGGGCAAGTTTCGCCAATACCATCTCAGGTACTGATCTGATTGTCGGAGCGCGTTCAGGCAGTATGCAGCTTTTGCTCTATTCGGTATTTCGCATCGGCAATGCCACCAACAATATGACCTGGCGCAGCTACAAAGACATTGCCGCAGGCAAGGAGGTCAAGTGGATCGTGCCACTTTCCCTCGGTGACAGCCACAAAGGGTTTCGCGTCATGGGGACCAGCAAACAATATTTTGAACATTACAGATTTCGTGACAAGCGCCAATTGGTATTTGGCGATGGCGGTGTGTTTGACGATCTGTTCGATGTGGTGATCGGGGCTGATGTGGCGCAAAACCTTGGCTACCGGCTTGATGACAAAATCGTTGTGGCGCACGGCATTGGCTCAATTGGTGCAAAACATGATGATATGCCATTTCGCATCGCTGGTATTTTGAAAAAAACCGGCACACCAGTAGACAAGACCCTGCATGTCAGTTTGAATGCCATTGAGGCTATTCATGTCGACTGGCAAGCCGGTTATAAAGTCCCCGGCCAGGCAACCCCGGCTGACAGATTGCGCGCCATGAAGCTGCGCCCCAAGGCGATCACCGCAGCACTTGTTGGATTGAACTCACGCATGCAAGTGTTTGGCTTTCAGCGATATGTCAACACCTACAAGGTCGAACCGCTCTCGGCAGTTTTGCCCGGCCTTGCTTTGCATGAAATGTGGGCGCTGGTCGGCACCGCCGAAAAAGCGCTGATGGCCGTTTCCGCCATGGTTGTGATCACTGCCATCTTGGGGATGATGACCATGATATTATCAACGCTGAATGAACGGCGGCGCGAGATTGCCATTTTGCGCTCGCTGGGCGCAGGTCCGCGAACCATAGTCGCTCTGCTGGTCAGCGAAGCGGGCATATTAACAGCATTGGGCGTGGTGCTTGGAACGATATGCCTTTATGGCGTCCTTATTATTGCACGCCCGATAATTGACACATCTTACGGCATAAATATAGAGATCAGCGCACTTGGCATAACCGAATTGCAGGCACTTGGTGCTATTTTGGCTGGCGGTTTTCTGGCCGGTCTGTTGCCCGCCTGGCGCGCCTACCGCCTGTCGCTCGCCGATGGAATGATGGTGCGAGCATAAACTACAATCACAAGGAGCAACCAATGTTACGTTCATTTTTGAAAATCACAGGTCTGGTTTGCATAATCATTGCTGTTCCTGTTCCGGCAGCCCATGCGGGTGAGCCGGTAAAGCTGGCATGGGAAAACCTGGTGCCCAAAACACAGCCTCTCAAAAATCCACTGTTGAGCCTGACCTATGATCAGGCCATTGAACTCGATACTATTTTCTACTGGCGTAGTATCAGGGTCGAGACAACGGATAAATTGGATGAGCTGGACAAAGATTCCATCGCATACCGCAAGGAAATAAAAATGGCGGCGGCGCAATCAAGGAAAAAACTAATAAAAGAGGGGGTTGACGTTGATGGTGTTTTGGACCGCTTTGGAAAATGGCAGGATGAACTGGACAGGCTCAGCAAACTGACAGTGAAAAACTTGGATGGCAAGCAGATATCCCTGGCTGGCTATCTGCTGCCGCTGGATTTTTCTGACAAGGGCGTAAAAGAATTTTTGCTTGTTCCCTATGTCGGAGCCTGCATCCATACACCACCACCACCGGCCAACCAGATTGCATTTGTACGCTTGAAAAAAGCCTACAAAATCAATCAACTATACGATCCAGTCTGGGTGACCGGGCGCATGAGTACCAAATTGGTCAGCAAAAACCTTTCCCTTGTTGATGGTTCGAACCCGGTTGAAGTCGGCTATATATTGAATGCTGATAATATCAGCGAATATGTGCAGCCAAAATAACTCCATTACCCGAAAAATATGTGTATAGTCAGCAAAGGCGTGGGCACGAACTCACGACCCACCTAACAAAATAATGCCAGATGTCTCTTATTGGCACAAAACAGCCTCGCCAATGATGTCGCAGAATGAATATCCATCTGATAGTCGGTAGTTGGTTTGTCCGCACTGCCGACCTTGGGAAATCTTGGACGAAGAGTGTTTACCAGCCAATTTTATCTGTTTAGGGGCTGTGTTTGAATGGCTGCTTTTCAATGGCCGTTCAGAGCCCATTTTACCGTTTTCGACCTTGTCGCTCGTGGAGCACCCTTATATTGCGGCACTCGGAAAGACGGCCCAATGCGGACATGTTGAAACCAAAAATGTCGATGCTCCAGATCAGACGGGCCTACATATATTTTCCGCCCGTTGCCCATGGCTCGAATGCTTCCCCGGTCGCTTCTTCATAATAGGATTTCATCTTGTCCGTCCAACGCCAAACTTTGGCACCAGACGTACCGTGCTCTCTGTCAAACATAAGAATTTTATGCTCATTACCTTTGCGTTGCCACAGTTTCCAAAGCTCTACATTCGGTCCCGATTTAACAACCCTACTGGCTGGGTGATGAACGCTGTTGATTGCTCTCTGAAACTCTTCATACCAGAACTTTAACTTCTGAAGATCGAGCTGTCCGAACCGGGCAAACCCACAGGTTTCAAACAGCTTCATAACTTCATCATAGGATTCCAAATAGACCAACCAGTTGTGGTTTTGGGTCACGAGATCATGATACGACCAGAAAGCTTCATCCAACAGATTCGCTGGCAGTATTTTGCGCGTGAAGACCAAGCTTGGAATGTCATCGGAATCTACAAGCATTGCATATTGCCGATAACCAAGGTGGTCGACGAAGTTCATTCGCTCGAAAAGCAAGGTTTCTGCATAGCCGTGTGCGGAACAATGTATGCAATATTTTGCACCAACTCGCGCTTGCATCTGTGCAGGTGGATAAGGATAGGGTAAATTTTGAATATCTTCGGCCGGCACGCTCCTACACAAAAATTTTGCGGTGTACTTCAAGAGTGCTCCTACAAGGAGTTTCTCATCCTCATTCATATTCAAGATCCATAGTTGAGTTCAAACTCTAAATAACTCAGATATACATGAAGCTGCAAGAAAGCCAGTCTGCAGTATGGATTATCATAGTTGCGACCATCTCATTTGTGAGCCCAGTTACACGTCGCCTAATGGCACAATTGACGCAGAGCGACCCGTCGTATGTTGACCAATCAAGAAAATCGAAAATGGTAAATTGTCCGCAGTGCCGACATTTGACCAAATAATTGCTGCACCAATATCGAATGTCAGCTTCAGCGACGCTGTATTGCAGCATGATTTTGCAGTTTAACGTCCATGGGTCAAAAGCCACTAACACGCTCTAAGAAATACGGCTGCTACCGGAGCACTTCAAA
>JAAEMP010000247.1 GCA_024225445.1 Hyphomicrobiales bacterium
AACCGGCACGCGGAGATCCTGGAATATCCCGGGGAATCTGAAGTCTGAGCCAAGCCTGATAGGCTCAGGCGCTACAACCGATAAGCCGTTTCACCGTGGTGGGAGAAATCGAGGCCTTCGATCTCTTCTTCCTGGGTAGCACGCAATCCTACCGCCAGTCTGGTGACAAATACGATCAGCACGGTAGCGGCTACCGACCAGACTACTGTTATAGCAACACCGATGATCTGCACCGATAACTGGCTGGCGATGGTCATGCCTTCAGCCAGACCGGTTCCTCCTGTTCCTGCGGATGCAAGGAATACCAGAAGAATGGTACCGGTGGCACCACCCACCCCGTGCACAGCCAGAACATCCAGTGAATCGTCTATCTTCAATTTCATCTTGACCAGATCGACGGCCAGATAACACACTACCCCGCCAACAAGCCCCAGCGCCACGCCACCCAGCGGACCGACGGTTCCCGATGCCGGGGTAATGGTGGCAAGGCCGGCGATGGTGCCGGTAACGATACCGACGAGACTTGGCTTGCCAAACCTGATCTTCTCGATCACCAGCCAGACAATCGATGCGGTGGCAGCGGACAGGTGAGTTACCAGCATCGCCATGGCGGCATTCTGATCCGCTGCAACGGCTGAGCCGGCATTAAAGCCGAACCACCCGACCCATAACAGGCTTGCACCTATCATTACCATCCAGGGGGCATGGGGCGGAGACAGTCTTACTGGAAATCCGGTTCTGGCACCCAGCATAATGGCAATGACCAGAGCCGAGACCCCGGCAGTGACGTGCACAACGATACCACCGGCAAAATCGACAACCCCCATCCGGGCCAGCCAGCCGCCGCCCCAGACCCAGTGGACAACGGGAACATAGACGATCAGCAACCACAAAAACGAAATCATCATCACCGCGCCGAACCTGATACGCTCGACAAATGCGCCAACCATCAATGCCGGGGTGATAATGGCAAAGGTCATCTGGAACATGGCAAACAGGGATTCAGGCAAGGTGCCAGACAAAGTCTCACGATCAATACCCAGCAGGAACACACGCGATAATCCGCCTATCCATGAATTGCCGTCAGTAAAGGCCAGCGAATAACCGACGCCAAACCATACCAGGGAAGCCACTGCGGCAATGGCGATACAATGCATCAGCACTGACAGCAAGTTGCGCGATTGTACCAGCCCGCCATAAAACAGGGCGAGACCGGGTAGCGTCATCAACAGCACCAGTCCGGTTGAGGTTAAAATCCAGGCGGTATCTGCAGCATTCATCAGATTTCTCCAAAATGGCTTCCATTATGTTCTTTGAAGCCGCTGTTGTCGGGTTTTTCAATGATTTTTTTGTGCAAATAACGAGTTGTCGCGCAATTTTTGTGCACAACCATGGTAACGCTCAAAATTTAGGCAATTTTTGTTGCAACAGGAGGAAGATGACAGGTGCGATGTTGATTTGGTGCTAAAGTGAATCCCGGCACACTCTCACCCTTTATGTCCAGCAATCCAGTCTGAGGGCCAGTCTGAGGGCATATCCGGTTATCTCATTTTGTCGCGGGCATGATGAAATTTAATTGTGGTTCCTCATCCTGAATTATGATAGGTGTCGCAGGCTTGGACCGCCAGTTGAAACATTGGGCGGATTTTTTTGGTGGTATTGATGAAAATCAAATAACCGCTATGGTGTTCGTGCTTTTGTTGCGGACCCGCCGGTTTTGTCCAGCAAAAAGTGCATGGTTGACAGGGTATGAGTACAACCACCTGATTGGAGTTTTGAAATGGACCAGTTGGTCGATACTGGAGTTGAACGGAAAACCAAACCGTCAAAATCCTATCCGATGATGGGCAACGAGGCTATCGCACGTGGCGTATGGGAAGCCGGAGCGCGGGTCTGCGCCGCCTATCCGGGAACACCATCGACTGAAATCATGGAGAACCTGGCCACCTATCCGCGCGAGGATTTGGTGGCGGAATGGGCTACCAATGAGAAAACCGCCCTTGATATCGCCATTGGCGCATCATTTTCCGGGGTCCGGGCCTTTGCAGCGATGAAGCATGTCGGGCTGAATGTTGCTTCAGACAGTCTGATGTCGCAGAGTTATATCGGCGTGAATGGTGCACTTGTGCTGGCGGTATGCGATGACCCCGGTATTCACTCCTCCCAGAATGAACAGGATACCAGGCTGTTTGCGAAGTTTGCGGGCGTGCCGATTCTTGAACCATCGGATGCACAGGAGGCACTCGATTTCACGCGCAAGGCATTTGACATATCCGAGGAATTCGACACGCCGGTAATCGTGCGCAGTTCGACCCGGCTATCGCATACCCGCTCGGTGGTTTGCCAGGGCAACCGCACTGAGGTCGAAGCCAGGGAATTCAATAATGACATTGCCAAAAATGTAATGATCCCGGCCCATGCCAGATCGCGCCACCCCAAGGTTCTGCAACGCGAAGGCCATGTTATCGAATATCTGAACAAATCCGATCTGAACAAGGTCAGAAAAAGTTCAAAGAAGTTTGGTGTGATTACGGTCGGGCTGGTGGCAACCTATGTAGAGGAAGTTCTGCCTGACGCCAGTATCCTGAAACTGGCTTCATCTTTCCCGCTGGCTACCGATCTTGTTGCCGATTTCATGAAATCGGTGGAACAGGTGGTTGTCGTTGAAGAACTGGAGCCGGTGATTGAGGACCAGTTGAAGGTGCTGGGATATAAAATTGAGGGCAAGAAGTATTTTTCCCGCGATGGGGAACATTCACCAGCCACTATTCGCCTTGGTCTTGAGCAATGTGGCTTTATCGAGAGCTCAGGTAAAAGCCAGCCGCTATCTGCTGAAGCCATTGCGCGACCTCCGCTTTTGTGCGCCGGTTGCCCGCATATCACATCTTATATGGCACTCAATGGCGTCAATGCCCGAGTGGCAGGTGATATCGGCTGTTACACGCTGGCTGCGATCGAGCCACTGCATGCGATACACACGACAGTTGCCATGGGCTGCAGTATCGCCAATGCGATCGGCATGGCCCAGTCCGGCAACGAGACCCGGCCTGTGGTTGCTACAATCGGCGATTCCACTTTCCTTCATTCGGGCATACCGCCGCTGATTGATGCGGTATATTCCAATGCAAATATCACCGTGCTCCTTCTGGACAATCATATCACTGCGATGACCGGAGGCCAGGACCATGCGGCAACCGGAAGAAGCCTGCGCGGCGAGGATACAACGCGGATTGTTTTTGCCGATTTGTGCCGTACCCTCGGGGTGAAGTGGGTCAGGGAAGTCGATTCCTATGATGTTGGGACGCTGTTTCGCACGGTGCGCGAAGCGACCGAATATCGCGGTGTTTCGGTTGTAATATCAAACCGGCCATGTGTTCTGGACCCGACCAAGATCAGGGGAGAGCCGGTAGAAGTGAGAACCGAAAAATGCACCGGTTGCCAGTCCTGCATGAATCTGGGATGTCCGGCCATTACCTGGGATGAGGAAATGTATGACGGCCAACACAAGGTGACGATTGATCCGACCAAATGCATAGGCTGCTCCATCTGCACGCAGGTTTGCCCGGTAGATGGCATCAGGCCGGTAAAAAATAGCTAGGAATTTGACAGTGGCAGATCGCGTAACCAATGTACTTATCGTCGGTGTCGGCGGCCAGGGTGTTATCATGGTCTCCAAGGTACTGGCGCTGTTGTGCCAGCGTCAGGGATTTGAGGTGAAACAATCGGAAGTGCATGGCATGGCCAAACGCGGTGGTGCGGTGTTCAGCCATGTTCGTTTCGGCAAGAAAGTCCACTCTCCCACCATTCCGACTGGAGAAGCAGATATTCTACTGGCTCTGGAATGGGCGGAAGGAATGCGCTGGCTGGAGAATTTGAATCCGGAAAGCGGCGTATTCATATCAGATACGCAGAAAATTATGCCGCCATTTGCCTGTCGCAATCGCAGCCGAAATCAGGTGCCGATATATTCGCGGGAAACACCTGCCGAAATTCTCGACAAGGTGGCGAGCGGTTATGCGCTTGATGCCGCAGGATTGGCTACGGATCTGGGCAATGAACGAGCGGCCAATACGATCCTGCTGGGTATCATGTCAACGGCTTTTGATTTCGAGCCTCAGGACTGGCTTGATATTATCGAAAAATTCGTTCCGAAAAATTCTGTCGAGATCAACCGCCAGGCCTTTCTCGAAGGCCGCGAGTGGGTGAAAAATGCCAGCATTCCGGAAGTCGTTACCTATGATGATAAAAGGTTCGAAAATGAATCCGTTATGCGAAATGAGCTGGAAATTATTCCGCACTGGTGCAAGGGTTGCGATATCTGTGTGCGAATGTGCCCGGAACAATGCCTTGAACTGAATGACGCCCAGGTAGTTGAAATCCCACGTGCGGACGATTGCACCGGCTGTCGCATATGCGAATGGCTGTGTCCGGACTTTGCCATCAAGCTGCACAAAGTGGCGGTGCCTTCTGAGATATCCAAAGAACTGGTGTTGGAGACCTGATCAATTGCTGGCCATAGCTAAACGTAAAAATGTACAGGGAAACGAAGCCTGTGCTCTTGGGGCGATTGCAGCCGGATGCCGGTTCTTTGCAGGTTACCCGATTACCCCTTCTTCCGAAGTCGCCGAAGGCATGGCGCGCGAATTATTTGCCGTTGGCGGAGTGTTTGTGCAGATGGAAGACGAGATCGCATCAATGGGTGCGATAGTTGGCGCATCGATGGGCGGTAAAAAGTCGATGACGGCCACCAGCGGCCCGGGTTTTTCACTGAAGCAGGAAAATCTTGGCTATGCAGCAATGACCGAGACCCCCTGTGTGGTGGTCAATGTCATGCGCGGCGGTCCTTCCACCGGCATGCCGACCCGGCCCGGTCAGGGTGATATCATGCAGGCACGCTGGGGAACGCATGGTGATCATCCGATAATTGTACTGTCACCCGCATCTGTCGGTGAGATATATTCCGAGACGGTTCGCGCATTCAACCTGTCGGAAGCTTTAAGAGTGCCAGTGGTATTGCTGTATGATGAAACCATCGGCCACCTGATGGAAACAATCGATCTTACCCCCCCGCCTCCAGAAACCATTGTCGAACGCAAATGGGCAAAAGGCGACAAGGACGGATTCCTGCCCTATGCCGAAACCGACGATCTGGTGCCCGAGATGGCTCGTCCCGGAGACGGATACCGGGTTCACACCACCGGACTGACGCATGATGAACGCGGTTTCCCCACCCAGGTTCCGGAAAAAGCCTCGCGCGCAGTTGAGCGTCTGCTTGAAAAACTGGACCATCATGCCGAGCTGATTGAATCCTATGAAGAAATAGACTGTGGGGATGCTGATGTGGTGATAACCGCGATCGGCATTACTGCAAGGGCGGCACGCAGGGCGATAAAGAACCTTCGCGCCAAGGGTATCAAGGCCGGCGTGTTCCGACCGATCACGCTGTGGCCATTCCCTGAGGCGGCATTCAGCAAAGCGGTGGAAGGTGCAAAATCCGTCCTTGTGGCGGAAATGAACGCCGGACAGCTTGCTACGGAAATTGAACGCATATGCGGCGGTGAACCTGGCGTTGTCAGGCTCAACCGGATTGGCGGCGAGGTGATTACACCCGCACAAATCGAAAAGTCAGTTGAAGAGGTGTTGAAGTGAATATCGAACCACACGTTTCAGCCGAACAATTCGATGTGCGCGAATATATGCGCCTTGATCTATTTCCGCATTTTCTGTGTCCGGGTTGTGGTCACGGCATGGCGCTGCGGGCAATGATGTGGGCATTGTACGAAAATGAGATCTCGATGGACAAACTGGCCGTGGTGAGCGGTATTGGCTGTTCGGGACGTCTGGGCGCCTATATAGATTCCAATACGTTTCATACAACCCATGGCCGCCCACTGGCCTTTGCCACGGGACTGGCGCTGGCGCGACCCGATTTGCATGTCGTGGTTATTACCGGTGACGGTGACTGTCTGGCAATTGGCGGCAATCATCTTATTCACGCCTGCCGCCGCAATCTCAACATGACCTGCCTGATGCTCAACAATGAAGTTTACGGCATGACAGGCGGCCAGGTTTCACCAACGACATCGACGGACCGTTACACCACAACCACACCCTACGGCAATTACGAGCCGGTATTTGATTCCTGCAAGCTGGCAGAAGCAGCGGGAGCGGGTTTTGTCGGGCGCGAAGTGACGATGCAGGTTCCGACCCTCAAAGATCTGATCAGGCAAGCGTTTGACTATAACGGATTTTCTTTTGTCGAGATCATTTCCGACTGTACCGAGATATTCGGCCGTAAAAACCAGTTGGGTGAATCGGCTGAAATGATCCTGTCGCAGAAGGCGGCAACAAGGCCGGATTCCTACGGCACGAAAGTCGACGAACCTTTTCGTCCCAATCCGTTGAAAACCGGGGTGCTGGTTCGCAGTGAAAGACCGGAATACCGGGCAGTCAACTATCAGGGAAAGAAAAGCAAATGACCACCAAAGACGAGACCCGCGAAATTCGTCTGAGCGGTTCCGGCGGACAGGGCCTGATACTGGCTGCCAGCATTTTGTCGAATGCAATGATGGCGGAAGGTCGCACCGTTGCTCAATCACAGAGTTATGAGCCGACTTCGCGCGGCGGGCTTTCGCGTTCCGATCTTGTCGTCAGCGATGGACCGGCCGATTACCCGCTGGTCAGTGAACTTGATTATCTGATAATTCTTGACCAAGTGGCGGTTGCAGAATCTGAAGGGATGATCAAGGAGGGAGCAATTGTGGTCACCGATTCAAAAACGGTGACCGAGCCACCCAAAGGCAATTTCCGCCTGGTGGAACTGCCAGTGCAGGAAACCGCCATTGCACTGGGCAACCGGCGTGTTGCCAATACGATTGCTCTGGCAAGCCTGGTGGCACTTGGTGAATTGTGCAGCACCGAGATACTGGAAGAAGCCGTGATCAGCCGCTCGCCAAAGGCCTATGTCGATCTGAACAGGGATGCGCTGGCCAAGGGTTTTGAACTGGCAACCGGGGCATAGTCATTTTATTTGTTACCGGACAATATAGCAGAACAACTTTATTTTGATTCAGTTTGAATTTTTTTGCTCACGGCTATTCGGGCTTACGCCCGGCCTCCGCCAGGGCGGCGCATCAGCGCCGGTCGCTTTTCGCTCCTGATTGCATGATCATTTTAAAAGGTAGTTTTTTTTGCTCACGGCTATTCGGGCTTACGCCCGGCCTCCGCCAGGGCGGCGCACCGGCGCCGGTCGCTTTTCGCTCCTGATTGCATGATCATTTTAAAGGTGTTCTGCTATATTACCGGACCGGATGCAGCCTCTGTTGCCAGCTCCACGAACGCCTCAAACGTGCGAAAAACGATTGCGCCAGGCGGGAATATTTCCGAAATAACGGTGGGATATTATCCCGCAGGGCAACTCATATCCTGGCCGCAGCACATGGGTGATTTGATTTTGCCGTGGTCGTTGGGGCATTTGGAGACCTGAACACTGTTTCCATCATCCAGAGCAATGCTGTCATTTACAAG
>JAAEMP010000248.1 GCA_024225445.1 Hyphomicrobiales bacterium
CCCATGCCAACGGCGAGGCTCTTTTCAAATACAATCACACGTTTTGCGTGCTTTAGCTTTTCGCGAAGAACCTGGCTGGGGAAAGGGCGGTAGGACCGGATCGTCAATGCACCGATGGAATGACCATCATCCCGCATTCCGGCTAGAACATCCTTCATCGTGCCAATCACCGATCCCATAGTGACAACCACGGTTTCCGCATCTTCGCATTCATGGGATTTAACGAGTCCACCGGAATCGCGACCAAAAATCTTTTCAAACTCTGCAGCCTGCTGGGGGATCAGATCGAGCGCCTCAATCTGTTTGTGATGAGCCAAAAAGCGAACTTCGGTAAATGCCTCCGGACCGACCATTGCCCCAATTGAAATGGGTGAAGATGGATCAAGCGACTGGCGCGGTTGAAATGGCGGCAGGAACTCATCCACCTGTTCCTGATCAGGAATATCCACACGGGCATAAGCGTGGGTCAGGATGAAACCATCCATGCACACCATAACCGGAACGCTCAATTCCTCTGCCAGTTTGAAGGCCTGAATGTGAACGTCGATCGCTTCCTGATTGGTCTCGGCAAACAACTGAATCCAACCCGCATCGCGCGCCGCCATGGAATCGCCCCAGTCGTTCCAGATGTTGATCGGCGCACCGATGGCCCGGTTGCCAACGGTCATAACGATTGGCAAACCAAGACCAGAGGCATTGTAGACCCCTTCCATCATGAACAGCATCCCCTGACTTGAAGTTGCCGTATAGGTTCGCGCGCCAGCTGCGGAAGACCCGATGCATGTGCTGATGGCCCCAAATTCCGATTCCACATTGAGAAACTGACAGCTTCCCAATTGTCCCTTCTTTACCCTTGAGCCAAGCGCTTCAACGATGTGCGTTTGCGGCGTGATAGGGTATGACGCGATTACCTCAGGTCGGCAAAGACCCACTGCTTCGGCAACGGCGTCGGATCCATCCATTTGCTTGAGCATGCCGGGTTATCCTTTGCTTTTAACTGTGTCGTGGGCAGCTTGCGCTGCCGCTTTATTCAACTCGCCGACCTTGCCGGGGAATTTGTGGTCAATGGCCTTGAACACGGATGCGAGATTCACGTTGTCATTGATGGCGGTCAGAGCGCCGAGCAGCACCGTGTTGGGTGTCGGTCTGCCGAGATATTGCAAGGCCAGCTCTGTGGCGGGAACTGTCATGATACGATCGGCGGGCAGTTTTATGGCCTGCTCGTCCAAGCCAAGTTCTTTCATGGTTCTGGATGTGTTGACGATAAGGAAACCATCCTCCCTCAGACCGGCGAAAACATCGATCGCGGAAAACAATGTCGGATCCTGGACAATCAGCAGATCAGGTTCGAGAACAGGCTCACGTAATTCGATGTCTTTATCGTCGATGCGTACATATGCCACCACTGGCGCGCCCATGCGCTCTGACCCAAAGCTTGGAACCGCTTGTGAGTGTTTTCCGTCCTCGAAGGCGGCTACCGACAGCATCTCTGCTGCGGACACAACGCCCTGGCCGCCTCGACCATGAATACGAACTTGAAACATTTTGTATTAGCTCCTTGATTCCGGTTGAAACCAGACAAAATACTGACAGGTAACAGCCGGTAGCCACGTAGCCAAGGCGGACTGGTACTTTCACCCTTCCAGCTGTGCCTTGTGTTTAATTGTTTCCATAGGCAATCGCAGGCAACCAGGTAACCAGTTCCGGGAAAACAAATACCAGGACCAGGGCGATCAATTGAAGGACAATGAAAGGAATTACCCCACGATAAATATCAATCAATGACACATTTGGAGGGCAGACCCCTTTAAGATAGAAAAGAGCGAAGCCAACCGGTGGCGTCAGGAACGATGTCTGTAGAGTTACTGCGACCAGCAGGGCAAACCATGTGAGGTTGGGATATTCGACAACACCGAAACCGTTAATCTGCAGATCGAGAGCGGTAATTACGGGAGCCAGCAACGGCAGTATGATCAGGCTGATTTCAATCCAATCAAGGAAAAAACCCAGAAAGAATACTACAATCAAAACGAAGATAATCAAACCATTGGGACCGAAGCCTAAACCAGTCAGAGCCCTCTCGATCAACTCGTCCCCACCACACTCTCGCAAGACCAGGGCAAATATTGTCGCACCGACAAAGATCGCAAAAATATAACCTGCGGTGTTCATAGTGTTGATTACAACTTCCTTTAATACCTTCCTGCTAAAACGCTTGAAAATAATCGCAATTAGTGTCGCACCGAGAGCACCAATGCCAGAGGCCTCCGTAACCGTTGAAACCCCCATGAAAATTGATCCGAGAACAAGCAATATCAAGCCTGCGGGCGGCAGAATATCGACCAGTGCCCGCAATACGCTCTTAAGGTCAACTTCACCATGATCCTTGGAAAGTGGGGCTTTTTCCGGGTAAATTTTACAGAAAATCAGGATATAGGTAATATATAGAGCCCCCAGAATGAGCCCAGGAAAGACCGCCCCCATGAACAGGTCAAGTATGGGTACTGCTAGCTGATCTCCCATGATCACCAGCATGATCGATGGGGGGATGAGAATGCCTAGACAACCAGAAGCAGCCACGGTACCCAAAGCCAATGATTTGTTATAATCCTGGTTGAGCATGACCGGCACTGACATGAGACCCAGCAGCACTACCGATGCACCGATGATACCGGTAGAAGCGGCGAGAATGATTCCAATTAATGCAACGGTAACTGCCAGCCCTCCCCTGACGTTACCAAACAATTTTTGCATCGAATGCATCATTCTTTCTGCAACACCGGACTTCTCGAGCATCAATCCCATAAAGATAAACATTGGCAGTGCTATGAGCACCCAATTGTCCATGATGCCAAAGATGCGACCGACAAGCAGGCCAAGAACATTGTAATCAAGGCCGGTCATGGTTAGACCTAAATCGTCAGTAAACCAGGCAACGCCGGCAAAGGATATTCCAACGCCAGCCAAAACCCAGGCAACGGGAAAACCGGTGAAAAGCAATGCAATGAACGAAACGAACATCGCAATGACCAGATAATTTTCTGCAGCTAATTCCATCAGTCTGTACCTTCATCATGGGGATTATCATCGACTTTTAACAGCGGTCTGAATAGCCTGGCCGTCATTTGAATGCGTGGAGGCGTCTCGTCCTCAAGTTCCTTGCCGTGATGTAGTAGCAGCATGACCTCACCTATCAGACGGGCAGTTGCGGCAATCATCATCAGCAACATTGAAAGCGGAATTACCGACTTGACGATCCAGCGATGAGGCAAGCCCATCGTGCTTTGAGAAGATTCATTATGAGTGAAAGCGTACACTGTATAATCAAGACTAAAATCAAGCAGGATCAAAAGACACGGCATCAAAAGCAGAAGTATTCCGAGAATTTCAAATATGTGCTTCAACCGGTTCGGCATATGTATGCGAAGGATATCAATTCGGATATGAGAATCATTGGTAATTGAATAGGCCAATCCAAACATGACTGGAACAGAATACAGGTGCCACATCAACTCTTCCATCGGCACCAATGGCCATTCAAGAAGTAATCCGTTTCGATGAAACCCATAACGTAATATAACCGTTGTCAGGATAAGAAAGGCCAACACCACGTTCAACCAGGCAACGGCTTCGACGATACGCTGCACAATTCTATTAAGAAATGTTGCTATTGGCACGTGGTGAGTTTCGGCACTGACAGCTTTAGACATGACAACCGCTTTCAATAATTTGTCTTAATCCATGTGGCAAGAATCTCTACCTGCCACATGGGGTTGATGGAAGACTAGAAGGAAGTTACTTGCGCACTGTTCCCGGGCGCGGCAGATAGGCCCATTCATTCCAGATTTTGTAGTTAGACCGGAATTCCTGAAGGTCATCCCATATCACTTTAAAGCCGGGGTCGGCCTCAATTGCCTCTGCAACTACTTCGTCCCATTTTGATGAGAACGTAGCTAACATTTCAGGGGACCAGTATTTGTTTTGAGTACCGGCTTCCTTATTTTCCTTCATGGTATCAAACTGCATTGATTCACCCATGGCCAGCCCGTCCGTCATAACGGCCCGGCAAGCCAATTCAATAATTGTCTGCTGAGCTTTACTCATTTCATTGTTCCAGGTGTCCTTGTTGATGATCAGATCAAACAAGGTGGCGGGTTGATGCCAGCCTGGATAGTAGTTGAACTTCAGAATTTTATTGATGCCCAGTCTCTTATCAATCGCGGGCATAGAAAACTCAGTAGCGTCGATGGCGCCTTTTTGCAAAGCGGGGACAATCTCACCACCAGGAAGCTGAGATGTAGACACTCCCAGTTTTTCCATCACACGCGCACCCAGGCCAAAGAACCGCATGCGCAGGCCTTTCAAATCGGCAGGGGAATTGATTTCTTTGCTGAACCAGCCAGAGGTTTCGGGCGCGATAATACCGCACGGAATTGATTGAACATTAAAACCCGCATCATCATAGGTCTTCTGCCAGAGCGCTCGCCCATTTCCGTAGTACACCCAAGCAAGAAATTCCGGTGCATCAGGACCAAATGGTACAGCAGAGAATATGGCGCCCTTGTCGCCCAGCTTTCCTGTGTTGTACCCTGGCGTTGTATACCCGGCATTCACCTGTCCCTTGGAAACAGCTTCGAGCATTTCTTTCGGGGGAACCAATTTTTTTGGTTCATATATTTTCAGCTTCAGATTTCCGCCCAGTGCATTGATCTTCTTGGCTACCCAGGCAGGGGACGTGCCAAGTGCCGGTAAACTTGTTGGGAACCAGACCGGCACCTTGAGCAGGATTTTGTTTTCCGCAGCTGCGGAACCCGCAGCTCCTGTTGCAAGCGCTGTACTCAGCAGCGCGGTACCTGCAATTTTTTTCAAAGACATTTTCATTTTTAGTCCTCCAGGAATGTAGACTGCTTACCCGAGTGTCGGGAAAGTATGTCGTGATATGTGTTTAGTGGTTTATTTTATGTACCACATAGTGGTCTATAAAACATACCGTTAATTTTGTCAACACAGGTGATGTCAAAAATGTTGGAACCGGGATTTGATTTTGGCTCGATCATTTGGCATCTTATGCACAGCGTACTTAACAGAACAAAAATTAACTCCGTTAAAACAAATAGATACTAGAGAGCTTACCTTAATTCCAAAGTAGTCTAATTAATGTGCATTGAATATTCAGGATGATAGGTGTACGCTATGGGAAGCGATTCAATTCCACTGATCGGATTTATGAATGCCATTGGGAAAACAAATTTTTCAGAAAATAGACCACGAATCCGTTGTTGATGCAGTCGTTCACCAGATTGAGGATCTAATCGTCGCCGGCGTTCTGAAGGAGGGCACCAAGATGCCTCCCGAACGTGAGCTTGCGGAGACGCTGGACGTTTCAAGGCAAAAGGTGCGCGAAGCACTCAAGCAATTGGAAGAACAAAATCTACTGCGCGTTCGCCATGGCGAGGGTTCCTATGTGGCGGCCCTTACCGGCGCTGCATTATCGCCAGCTATGATAGATCTTTATGCGCGACACCAAACGGCTTTCTACGACTATCTCGAATATCGCCGCGAGCAGGAGGGGTTTGCATCTGCTCTTGCCGCAGAGCGCGCGACAAATGTCGACAAAACCATCATTACCGACATTCTGAACAAGTTGCAGGAAGCGCACGAAAACGAAGATGGGAAGGCGGCCCAGAAATACGATATCGGGTTTCATTCTGCGATAGTGGATGCAAGTCACAACTCAACGCTTATCCATACAATGGCTTCAATCTATGAATTGACCAAACGCGGCATTTTTTACAATCGTGATTATCTGCGCACAATTGATGGAACCGGCGAGCGGTTATTACAGCAGCACTGGGATATCGGTAATGCAATCATGGAAGGTGACGCTGAAAAGGCAAAACAGGCAGCCCGCACCCATATCGACTTTGTTGAAAAATCCTTCCGGATTGGCCAAGAGGACAAAAAAAGAGAATCAATGGCAAAAAAACGCCAGGCGTTATTTGATACATGATCCTCAAGGCTAAATTATCAAACCGGAGACGCCAGTGTTGCCTGTAGTCCCTTCATCACTCCACTCAACAAGGTGGATTCAAGATCGATAAGAGAGTGCCCATTCAAAACCATCAGAACTTTCAGGTGACACTCTAAGACCTTACCTTGAGCATTTTCGGATCATAAAGCGGTTTCAGGTGAACCTGGCAGGGGACCCTGAGCGTGGCGACTTCCAGTTGATAGGTACCGGCGCAAACATAGTCCTGATCGACGCCATCAGGGTTGCGGATATAACCGTAACCGATGGATTGTTTGAGTGTGTGCCCATATCCGCCCGAAGTCAGCCATCCCACGCGTTCGCCGTTACGGTAGATGGTTTCGCGGCCCTGCAGGACAATGTCGGGATCATCGACACTAAAACAGGCAAGCATCTTGTTAACGCCATCGCGTTGTTGCCTGGCAACTGCTTCACGACCCCTGAACGGGATATTTGTTTTCATTTTTACCGCCCAGCCCAGGCCTGATTCCACCGGGGTGTGATCAGGTCCAATATCAGAACCCCAGGCACGATAACCCTTTTCCAGGCGGCAGGATTCAATGGTTCGGTAACCGGCATTGATCAGGCCAAGATTTTTGCCCACCGCCATCAAGGCCGCATAGACGCTGGTGGCATATTCAACCGGCAAATGCAGTTCCCAACCCAGTTCGCCGACATAGGTAATGCGCAGCGCAAGTACCGGGCAGCCATCAATTCCGATGGTTTTTGCCGTGCCGAAACCAAATCCGTCACCGGAAATATCATCGCGCGTTACCTGTTGCAATATCTTGCGCGCATTGGGACCCATCAGGGACAAAACCGCGTTGGATGAAGTGATATCGAACAACTGGGCGTTCATGCCTGCCGGAATATTTTTTTCTATCCAGTCAAAATCATGGGTGGCAAAACCGGTACCGGTGACGATATAAAATTCTTGTTCTGCAATTCTGGCGATGGTCAGATCGCACTGGATACCGCCGTTATCGTCGAGCATCTGGGTATAGATGAGTGAACCAACCGGCTTTGAAACATCATTGGCGGCAATCCAGTTAAGCGCCGCCAGAGCGTCGGGCCCCTTCAGGGAAAATTTGGCAAATGAAGTCTGGTCAAACAAAACGGCTTTTTCGCGCACCGCCTCGTGCTCGCGCGCCACCGCTTCGAACCAGTTTTGATGACCAAAACTGTATTCGTCTCTGGCCACTTCTCCAGCGCCCAAATCGGCATACCAGTTGGGCCTTTCCCAGCCGAGTTTCTCACCGAAACAGGCGCCCTGGCTTGAAAGCAGGTCGTAGAGCGGCGATTTTCGGCAGGGGCGAGCGCTGTCATGTTCTTCATGCGGCCAGGCCATGGTGTAATGTTTGCCGTAAGCTTCCATGGTACGGGTACGCACCCAGTCGGTGTCAAAATGCGGTCGACCAAAACGTCTTATATCGACCGACCACAAATCATAGGGTGGTTCCCCTTTGTGCACCCATTCGGCCAAAGCCATGCCAGCACCACCGCCGGCAGCAATACCAAAAGCATTGAAACCTGCTGCGACAAAGAAATTTGCCAGTTCCGGCGCTTCACCTAATATGAAATTGCCATCGGGTGTGAAGCTTTCCGGACCGTTGACCAGTTCCTTGATACCGGCATTTTCAAGTGCCGGCACCCGGCCAAGCGATAATTCCATAATATCTTCAAAATGATCAAAATTTGAATCCAGCAGGGTGTAGTGGAAGCCTTCGGGGATGCCATCAACCGCCCATGGAAGCGGATTGGGCTCATAACCACCCATTACCAGACCACCGACTTCCTCCTTGTAATAGGTCAACCGATCAGGATCACGCAAGGTGGGCAGGTCTTTTGCAACACCCTCAATCGGCTCGGTAATCAGATATTGATGCTGCATGGAGACCAGCGGCACATTGACGCCGAAGCGCCCGGCAAACTGGCGCGACCACTGACCGGCACAACAAATCACCGTTTCACATTCAATCCGGCCCTGATCTGTGATCACCGCCTTGATTTTACCCTCAACAATTTCGAGATCCAGGACACCACAGTCTTCAAAAATTCTTGCCCCGGCCATGCGCGCACCCTTGGCCAGTGCCTGGGTGATATCGGACGGATTGGCCTGACCGTCGGTTGGAAGAAATGCGGCGCCAACCACATCATCAATATTCATGATCGGCCATAATTCCCGGGCTTCTTCCGGCGACAGCAACTGCATGTCCAGGCCGAAAGAATGGGCGGTGGTTGCCTGGCGCTTGACTTCAGTCCAGCGCTCTTCATTGCAGGCAAGGCGCAAGCCACCATTCATTTTCCAGCCGGTACCAAGCCCGGTTTCTGATTCAAGCCGTTTATAAAGATCAACCGAATATCCGAGCAACTGGGTAATATTGGCGCTTGAACGCAACTGACCGACCAGGCCTGCAGCATGGAAGGTCGTGCCGGAGGTGAGTTTCTTGCGTTCCAGCAATAGCGTATCATTCCAGCCGAGCCTGGCCAGATGGTAGGCGGTCGAGCAGCCGATGATACCGCCACCGATGATGACCGCTTTGGCAGTCGAAGGGAGTTCGCGCATTTAGGGCCTTCCAGTACCGAGGAGCGTAAATATCCTCAGGAATTAGTAAAATCATTATAGGTTTGTTCAAACCGGGCAAGGTTTTCGCCCGTGTATGAGGCATAGTCAAAGTCAATTTTCGAATGAATTTCCGATACCATGCTCCACATGGTTTCCCGGAGCAGGGAAGCACATTTCATTGCCTGATAGCGGTGCCACAAATCATCACTGATGGGCATTTCGAAATAGGTTTCCAGCAACCACTTTTCCTGACCTTCATCAAATTCATTATTGGAAGCAAGGCCACCCAGATCAAACAGGGGCGAATTAAAACCGGCATAATCCCAATCCACCAACCACAGACGTTTGCCGTCATCGAGGATATTGGCGGCAAGCAGATCATTGTGGCCGAATACAATGTCATATGGTCCGGAAGCCTTTTCGAGACTGTCCGCTGCAGTTATCAGTTCCGGCAATTTGGCAACATACGGGCTTTCACCGCTGCGCAGTGTCCAGCCATAATCACGCAACACATGGAATACCCAGAATATCAATGCGGGACCACGCAGATATTGCGGTATCTCAAGATGGCATTTCTTCACCAGGCAGACGATGCGCTGCAGATATTTCTCGCTGCGAACCTGCTCCGCATTGAGCGCCATGGAGGAGATATATTGCAACACCAGAATACCCGCTTCATCATGTATTACCCTGGGAGAAATACCTGCCGCATGAGCGGCTTTTGATGCGGCCAGTTCGTTGAATCGCATGATCTGGTGTTCGCCAATATCGTCCCCCAGCCGAACCACATAACGCTCAGCGCCATCGCTGACCAGATAATTGACATTGGTGATGCCGCCGGAAAGCGGTTCGAGTTCAACATCGCCCTTCCAGATCGAGAGCGACCTGATCCGATTAGTACTTTCATTCATTTTTATACCTGCTTTTTCCAGCCCGCAGCAAATTCGGCTTCGGCAATCAGAGGTTCAGCCTGAGCATCGAAAGGTCATTATAGGGTATATGGAAACAAATACAGAGCAATGTTTTTGAGAATGATGTGGATTGCTTTTTGATCTGCGGTGCAAACGGCTTCTCGTCTACGTGGTCCGCCGCTTTATTGACCTGTTTAACCAGATTGGATGGAAAAGAATCCGCTTGCTGAGCTTTCTCCACAATCTCGATTCTCTGGGTCCCTTCCTCATTGCGACCAGATGACAGAGGATCGGTTTCCTGTCCATAGTCAACTACCTTGATATCTTTCAGTTTTGGCGGACGCGAAAAAAGCGTAACCGGTGCGGATTTCGAATTATCGGTTTTTTAGTCGTTGGCCTGAACGACAATCTGTTGAGTTTTACCCATGCTGAATAATTTACTGTCACCTTCTCCAGCATGGGCTGCAGAAATGGCAAGTATTGTGAGAGCAGTTGTGGCGGCCACCGCTAAAAATATAACTGATTGTGAATTTCTCATTGATCTGTCATCCTCAAATAGTGTTGTGCTGATCATTGCTGATCAACTTAAACTAAACATAAGATCTCAGGATCAATGGTAGTGTGCGGTCCATCACACAGCTAGATTCTGCTTCGATCGTCGACAATCATAGAGAACCCTCACCTGCTTGTATGAATTTGGCATGACTCAGGCAAGTTTTTGATTGTGGTGCGAAACTGTCTAACCTTTCAATTCGAGTCCCTAGGTCATAGACCCTAGAGTATCCATTTCCGGTTTAGATTGAACCAGTCATAAAATATCAGGCATTTCTGCCCAGGCATTCAAACCATTTCATCTTTAACGATTGCCCCCTCTTCCAGCGTTATAATCCGGTCTGCCAGCTCTAGAATACGGTTATCGTGGGTGATCATTACGGTGGTTGTGCCGCGGTTTTGACCGAGTTTTTTCAGCATCTTTACCACGGTTACCCCGGATTCCTTGTCAAGCGCGGCGGTTGGTTCATCAGCAAAGATAATCTCTGGATTGTGAACCAGAGCACGAGCGACTGCAACGCGCTGTTTCTGTCCTCCAGACAGTTTGGATGGAAGATAATTGATCCGCTCGCCCAGCCCCATAAGCTTCAACATATGTGCCGCCGCCTGATCCTGTTGCACAATGTTGCCCCGCCCGTGCACCTCCAGCCCCATACGCACATTTTGTATCGCGCTCAGGCTCTCATGCAGATTATGGGCTTGAAAAATTACCCCGATCCGGCGGCGCAGGGCGACCATCCGGCTTTCATTTGCACCAAACAATTCCTGTGCCAATAGCCTGACGCTGCCTTCCTGTACATCGCGCAGACATCCCATCAGGGTAAGCACCGTGGTTTTGCCGGATCCCGAGGGGCCCATCATCACTGTCAGACTGCCCCGCGCAATCTCCAGGCTGACATCAAAAATAACCTGTTTGCGGGCTTCGTCCCGTCCAAACCAGTGGTTGAGACCTTTAACAATAATCGGTGAGCTTGACGACATGGCGGCCACCTAAAACAAGTCGGCAGGGTCAGCATGAGCCAGCCGCCGGGTGGCAACAGCACCGGAGATCGAACATGCCGCCAGAGTACCCAGAAAAACCACGATCGCCCGCGCCACAGTCATGTTGATAGCCAGGCCTGATTTGGCCACCAAAAGCTGGTAAATGCCAGTCGACACCAGTGCTCCGGGGATAAATCCCAGTACAGCGAGGATCAGTGCTTCTTCAAAAATGATACCCAGAAAAAACGGCTGGCCGTAACCCATCGCCTTGAAGGTCGCATATTCCTTCAAATGATCAGCCACATCGGTGCTGAGTACCTGATAGACGATAACCAACCCAACCAGAATACCGACAAATGTGCCAAGCCCGAAGATTACGCCAACAGGCCTTTCAGTCGTCTGGTAGCGGGTGTCTGCGGCCATGGTGTCGGCAAGACTGCGGATATGAAGTGTGTCAACAGGCAGTATCTGCCTCAACAGGTTCACGGTGCGGGCAGCACTTGCTCCATCAGCGACGCTCAGCAAAAGACGGTTTGGTGCAGTGGAACTGCGATTGGCAAAGAAATCCAGAAAACTCTGGTCCGACATCAACACGTTGCCATCACTGCTGAAGGCTGCGCCTATTTGCATTGTGCCGATAAAAGTAACCCGCCGGTTGTTGAATTCGTAGATGACAGGCGTCGTCGGGGAAATTGCATCGAATAATTCGGGTGTGCCACCCCGCGTTCCACGGTCAATCAGCGCTGTATCAGGAAGGGCGAGACGTAAAAACTGTGACCTTAAATGAGGGGTGATGAATTCAACTGCATCCGTTGGCAAAGCCAAAGCCTGCAGCACCGTGGAGCGACGTTCATTCACCTGCCAGTCAACCTTGCCGATAAAAACCGGTGTGCCACCGGTTACTCCGGGCACGGAAAGCGCGCGCAGCAGGTAATGGCGCGCCACATTGCCACCATCAGACAGGGTATTTGAATCTGCCGAGGAGATCATGATGTCACCTTTGAATATGGAATATGGCTGCACTGTCGATGTGGTCAGAGCACCCAGCACCCCCAACTGAACGAAGACCAGTATGTTGGCAAATGCGACCCCGGCCAACGCCGCTGCAAACCGTCCCTTGTTATGAACCAGCTGCAGCCAGCCAATCGGCATTCGACCCAGCAGGCGGGCATACAGGGCGCTCATTCTTTGTCCCCGGCGTGGAACCAGGCGAGCACCTCAAGGTTGATAAACCGTCCGGCAACTACACTGGAGGAGACATCAAGTTCAACAGTTACCGAGACCACCCGCGCATCAGTATTGGCGGCAGGGTCCCGGTCAATGATGCTTTGGCGTCCGACTTCCAACCCGATCTCAACCACCCTGCCCTGCAACGTCTGCGGAAAAGCCTCGGCCCGCAGTCGCACAGGATCGCCCAGGGAAATTCGACTGACCTGATTTTGGTAGATTTCCACCTCCGCCGTCATCTGTCTTGTATTGCCAAAATCAACAACACCTTTGGCTCCGGGGCGCTCACCGGGACGGGCATGAATTTCCAGCACGGTGCCACCAGATGGTGCGCGCAAAACAGCTTTTTCAAGGTTGGTGCGGGCCGCAGTAAGCGCAACCTGGGCAGCATCCTGCCGCCGTTCGGCCAAAAGGATATCGGCCTGCGTGAGCGAAGTGCCGGCACGAAACCGGGCAACCGTTGCGCGCAATTTCAGAACCTCCTGTTCTGCTTTGCGAAAAGCGGAATTGGACCGGTCCAGCACCGCCTGCGTCGCAACACCGCGGTCAAAAAGCGATTTGGAGCGAAGCTGTTCTGTCTTTGCCACCTCCGCTTCAGTCTCGGCACGTTTGAGCGCCGCCTCGGCCTCAGCCTGACTGGCAGCAACCGAAAGACGTGTCTGGTTGGCGATTGCCTCCATTACTGCGACTTCTGCTGCTGCTGCATCGACAGCCGCCTCCAGATTAACGCGGTTGTCGAGAGTCGCCAGCACACCACCCGCCTCCACCCACTGCCCGACACTGACCGGCAATGTTTCGACACGGGTATCGCTGGAGCTGAATGGCAGGGCAACGGTTATCACATCACCCTTGGGTACCAGCCGACCCAAAGCTACCAAAGCACCCGCATCCAGGGCCGCAACGTCTTCTTTGGTGATGGTGGTATTTACCGGGGAGGCAATAGGCGCGGTGGTGCCTCCGCCGGGCTGAAGTCCGGTCAGATTAAAAAACACCTTCAGCCCCGGTGGCTGAAAATACATGCCGATCACTGCGCCGATGAATAAAACCAGCATGGCCATGGGTATGAGATATAGCCGACTGCGACCCGACGTTTTACTGGATTTGCCGCCAACCATGTGGGCAGCGCCGCTTTCAACGAGCGGAAGATTTTTTTCGTCCGGGTGATCCGCCATCAAAATATCCTGTGAACGGGCTGAGTTCCAATAATACTCTTTGTTAATAAGATGATGACAAGGGGATTACAAGATGGACCACACTATGAACAATAAAGCGCATCGCACCCGACAGGAATTATTTGCTGAGGGCGAAACCTGTTGAATCAATCTCTGATCTCAACGTTTCCCAGCACCGCATCTAACGTGTTCGCCAGGCCTGGGTTTTGGAATAAATACGTTTTGACAGGAAGTGATGGATTATTCTTGCGGCAACATTGGCATAGAATATCATCATTCCCATCGCAGCGGCCGGCGCAATATCACCTGCATCATCCATATTCAACATGGCAATTGAGGCCAGCGTTGTGTCCGGGCTGTATAGGAAAATCAATGCCGACACGGTGGTCATGGCGTTGACAAACAGATAAATTGAAATATCCAGTATGGCTGGAAGACATACGGGAACCGTGACTTGTGAGAACAGTTTATAGAATGGTTGTTTGAGTGAGGCAGAGACAGATTCGAACTCCCTGTCCATTTGCTTCAAAGCGGTAAGTGCGGTCAGATGTGAAACCGTATAGAAGTGCGTTACCGTACAAATGACCAATATGATCATTGTGCCATAGATGAAATTCAATGGATTATTCGGACTATTGAAAAAGAAGATATATGCCAGTCCCAATACCATACCCGGTATGGCCATGGGCAACATCGCCAGAAATTGAAAAAGCGAACGTCCAAATTGCATACCTTGCGATTTTTCCACCATATAAGCGCCGGTAAATACGGCCACGGTTCCAATCACTGCAACAAGTGCAGCCAGTTTCAGTGAATTATAAAACGAGCCCCATCCGCCGCCATCCATAACGTCAAAGTCATAATTGGTGAGTGAAAGTGAAAGATCGTAAGGCCAGAACTTGATCAGCGCGGCATATTGGCAAATAGCCAGGGTTCCTACAATCAGGGCGGCGATAATGGCTGCATAGGAAAACATCAGCCGGTCAAAATTGCGATTGCGTTTGGGCTGATAGGGAACCGAGCGTGCGGAGAGTAATGCCACCTGTTTCTTCTGCACTATGCGGTCAATGGCAAATGCAAATAGAGCTGGAACCAGCAACACGACAGATACCACTGCGCCCATTTCAAAATTCTGCTGTCCAATCACCTGCTTATAAATGTCCACCGCCAGAACATTAAATTGCCCGCCAATGACTTTTGGCAAGCCAAAATCGGTAATGACCAGATTGAACACGACAAATGAAGCCGAGATCAGTCCGTAGCGGGCACCAGGCAGGGTCACCGTGAAGAAGGTTTTGGTTTTACTTGCCCCCAACGCGTCGGACGCCTCGTACAGGCGCGCATCAGATATAGACAAAGCCGTTTGAATAATGATCATTGCATGGGGAAAGGTAAAAAAAACCGAGCCGGCAATAATGCCGATGGGGCCGTAAATCGATTGATCGCCCATCAGGAATTTCAACATGCCCTGATTACCGAATAAATATACCAGAGCGATGCCCGGTAATAATGAGGGCACCAGAATCGGGGCCATGGCTATAACTTTGAACCCGCCCTTGAAACGCATCTTGCTACGGGCAATTGCATAAGAAAACGTGAATGCCAGCGTGATGGTAATGATGGTAGTGACAATTGCAATAAACAGCGAATTGAAAATCGAGTTGAACAATGACGGATTCGAGAAATATTGTCGAAAATTATCCAATCCCGTCGTTTTAACGGGCTTTAGATATACCCGACGAAATTCATTGCTGGTAAATTCATGCCAGTTCGTGTCGTCTACCAGTTCACTGCCCGACAGGAAGCTGCCTGAAGCATGGACGTTTCTCAGGCGATAAAGGGTTTTGGCTCGAAAACTGAAATTTTCAAGCATGCTAACAATGGACAGTCGACCGTCAGATGATGTTCGTAACTGGTCCCGGCTATATTTGTTTGATGCGGCATTGAGTGCAGCAACATCGATTGTTTCACCCCAATCCCCATCTTCGTTTATTTGAACTTCGTAACGGGCAAGATCAAAATAGTATGTATTAAATGATTTTGACAGCATCGCATAAAGCGGCATTGCCAGCGTGACCACAAGGTACAAGCCAATCACCAGGATGAACGCCCGCATTATCCAGGCATCTCTGCCGGCCCTGGGTTTAACTTTAACGACTGCGGCAGTTTTTAGCGAAAGATCGACCATCTTCAATCCTGGCTGTCATAGAAGCGTAAAGCTTGTGTCGGCAACTCAATCCTGATTCTCCTGTCTTTCTCAATCGATAATCTGCGCACTGCATTAATGGAAAAATCTGCTGTAATGGACTGATCGGAGAGCTTTTTGCTGGTCAGTATTGTGCGCCAGAATGAACCGAGAAATTCCATTTCCCTGATCGTCACCTCAATGACATTCTGAGAGGTTTTCCTTGATTTTTCAAAAGCAACCACATCTTCGGGGCGAATAGTCGCGACACCATTCTGGCCTGATGAAATGCGAGGCTGACATGAAAACTCTATATCACCAATACGCAATTTGTTTTTACCGACCGAAACGGCTTTCAGCTGATTCATCTCGCCGATGAAATCGGCCACAAACAAAGTTGCAGGTTCTGTATATATTTCCAGAGGCGAACCGACCTGTTCAATCGTGCCATGGTCCATAACCACAATTCGATCGGCCATGGTCAGGGCCTCTTCCTGGTCATGGGTTACCATTATTGTGGTTATACCAAGTTTCGCCTGGAGAGCCTTTATTTCATGGCGAAGGCGTGTGCGTACCTTTGCATCAAGAGCCGAAAGTGGCTCATCCAGAAGCAACAGACCCGGCGAGGTTGCCAAGGCTCTCGCCAGAGCAATACGCTGTTGCTGACCACCGGAGAGCTGAGCCGGATACTTGTTCCCCTGATCAGGCAGGCCAACCAGTTCAAGCAATTCATCCACCCGTTGTTTGATATCGGATTTGCTTTTGCCTGCATTCTCCAGTCCATAAGCAACATTTCGTAAAACCGTAAGATTTGGAAACAGCGCGTATGATTGAAAAACAATACCAAAATCGCGTTCAGCAGGCGGAAGCGGAGATATGTCTTTCCCGGCCTGTCTGATTACACCGGCGGTTTGAATATCAAGACCGGCAATCGCTCGCAAAAATGTGGTTTTCCCACACCCGGATGGCCCCAGAAAACAGACGAACTCACCCTCATAAACATCCAGCGATATATCTTTTAAGGCAGTAAATGTGCCGAACATTTTTGTCAGGTTTTCAACCCGCAAGAATGGTGCAGCACTTTGTGATGGTGTAGATTCCCGGGCGCCCATTTAATCTGCAATCCGTTCAATAAATATCAGCTGATTTCTCATGCTCTGCCAAATGTTAATCATTCAAACCCAAACAGGTTGAATTCACAATAGCATAATAGAAAGGGGCAGTTCATGCCCCTTTCCAACTATGTAACCATGCACACAATCGGTGCTTATTTTGGATCAGATTTACCATCGTAACGTTTTTGCCATTCAGCAAGAATACGCTTGCGGTTGTTTGCAGCATATTCAAAATCGTTATCAATCATTTTTTCCAACAGGTTTTCCGGGAAGAATTTTACCGGCTTGGCAACACCTGGATAGGCAACAACAGCATAACCGGCATTATACATTTCGTTGGCTTTTTTGGTTATTGACCAATCAACGAGAGTCTTTGCATCGGCAGCGTTATCGGTTCCAGCTACGATAGCTGTGGCTTCCATATCCCAGCCTACACCTTCGCTTGGCACAATAATTTCCAGTGGAGCGCCTTTGGCTTTTGATTTTGCACCACGGAACGCGAATGAAATGCCGATTGGAATTTCACCGGCAGCAGCCAGTTTACAGGGCTTGGAACCTGAGTGGGTATAGCGGGCAATGTTTTCATGCAACCCGTCCATATAAGTCCAGCCACCTTCTTCACCAAACATTTGCAGCCAGCTGGATACATCGAGGAAACCGGTACCCGACGAATTCGGGTTTGGCATGATCAGATGGCCTTTATACATGGGATCGAGCAGGTCTTTCCATGATTTGGGCGGGCTCAAACCAGCTTTTCCGGCTTCAACCGTGTTATAGCAAACCGAAGCAACCCATGCATCCATTCCAACCCAGCTTGGCGGCGAGGAACTGTCAACAAATTTGCTGTCAAGCAATTCCACACCTTTGGGAGCATATCCCTCCAGCATCCCCTCGCTCTTCATCAACAAAAGCGAAGTTGCTGCAAGGCCCCATATTACGTCCGCCTGCGGATTATCTTTTTCTGCCAGTAATTTAGCCGTGACAATGCCGGTTGAATCGCGAACCCATTTAATAGTGATATCGGGATGATCCTCATTGAATTTGGCCGCGTATTTTTTAAGGTCTTCAGCTTCAACTGCGGTATAGACCGTCAGTTCCCCGGCATATGCCGCAGGACTGGCTGACAACATCAGAGCTGCGCTAAAAGCGGCTACACCGATGGCGCCAGAAATTCTGGCGAGTTTTGTGATCTTGGTTATCATGATACTAATTTCTCCCTTTTATTTTGCTTTTCATATTGATGTGCGACCAGCGCACAGACGTGGTCAAAACACGTCAATTCCATGCCCATTTGCGAATATGCGATATTACCATAAATAGTGATAGACAATAACACAACCGATACCAGAAAAATTGGATATTGGCTGACTTGAGGCATAAAAGCCCTCTGCTGGCAAGACGCGCCCTATTGGGGATACGGGGTCACCCCAAACCCTGACCGAAACCCTGCCTACCGGCAAATGCGTGAGCCTGTCGAAGCGGATTAGAGTTAAACTGTTTCATAAACCAGCATATTTGGAGCGGGGTTAGCTACCGTATTCAAATCACAACAAACAATTGGTTGTTGGGGAAAGCTATCACAGGCTCTATTTACTTTGGTAATTGGAAAAAGTGACTTATATATTTTCCTATCTGCTCAGTATTTGATTATTCCAAGAATTTGTTTAAAAATGTATTGTAATTAATTCTGGGAATTTCCGAAAATGGTGTCTCAAAAAAATAACCACTCTAATGAACTATTGTGGAACAATCCTGATTACACAGATTTGCGTTCCACTCACGTACTTATATTGGGAATTGGACGGTTCGACAAAAAAAGCGGCGTTGCTCCGGTTACATCCCCTCCAGCATCTGCAAGACTAATTGCTGATTGGTTTTTTAATGCTGATAAGGCGGATAAAGAGAAAGTTGGATTTCATAATCCGGTTAAGCCATTAGCCAGTCTCGCTCTATTATTATCAGAAAACAAAGACGGAAGTCGGTCGGAATACCAGGGTCAGAAAATTCCCCGCGCGACTTTTTCGGCATTTAAAAATGCAGTTAGAAATTGGATTGAGAGAGCAGAAAGCAACTCTCAAAACAACATGATTTTATTTATCGCCAGCCACGGAATAAGCGCTGGAAGGCGCACCGGGATCTTATGTGAAGACTACGGCTCAGATAAATTTAATAAGCAAGCTGGTATGACAGAAACCGAACAGTTAGCTTCAGCACTTGGACAGGTTCGAGTCGCTGGAAAACTCGTGATTTTTGATTGTTGCCGATCGAGATCAGATAATTGGGATCCGGATGCAACACTGGGAGAACCATTGATTGGAGGAATGGGTAGAGATGAATTACCGCGAAGACCTCAGGTCATGCGCTCTACTCTTTTGGATGATGAAGCCTACGGCCGGAAAAACGGGCCAACATTTTTTACAGAAGCTTTGCTGGCTGCACTTAATGGTTTGGCAGCAAATCCAAACGAAAACTGGCAAATCAATTCATCAAGATTAAGCGAAATAACAAACAAAATTATGGGGCTGCACAAAATAGAGGATCAGACGCCACAAATTGCGGATTTTGAACTGAGTGATGGTTTTCCCGTTACTGTCGGAAGTTCCACAAATAAGGTCACAACTTTCATCACAGTCAAAGATGATAATTCTGATTGGCAACTAGATGATGATTGGGAAATTAGCGTAGTAGATGAAGCGGGTAGCAGTTCGATTAACAGACCTGTCTATGAGGGAGCTAGCCATGCAAAATTCGACCTGCTTTCTGGAATGCGGCACGCTCTGGCCTTATATGATGGTAAAGGGGAAAAATTGGCCAAATTGGAAGTTAAGCTAAATCCGCCTGTTGCTTTCAAGGAAATACCCGATCCCTATGCCGTAGCACCTCAACAAAGCAAATCAATAGGGAAATTCCTAAAACCAAATGTTACATTACGTGCAAGAAAACACTATCATGAAGGACTTATTAAAGTAACAACAAATAATCTTAAGCGCGCGCACGATTCTAAAAGGAGTAATGATACTAGATTCGAATACAATGAAGTAATAAGTAACCATAAAATAGTTCCAATACCAAGAATTGGAAAGGCGATTGACCTCGAACCAGGAAGTCACAATATTTCCGTAACGAGCAGTACAGGGGCCTCCTTTGATTTCGACCTAGATGTAGATTTTGGCGAAGAAGTTGAAATTGAGTTGCCTCTAGATCCGTCCCCACGTGAGTTTTTGAGAAATGCGGTTCTTGCTGGTATTTTGCCATCTGATACCAAAAGGATTGACAAAGAACATAAAGACTTTGGACCGACTCCAAGATTGGTACAAATTCCGATTGCTCAGGCAATAAATGAAAATTTGATACAGGAAATTGAAAATACCGAAATCTCGTTTACTTGCGAAGATCGCGATGGCAGGTTCCATTCAATATTTGTTGATGATAAAGAGCATGAACGATATTCTAAGGATTTTCCAATCACAGAATATCAAAATCAGCCTTGGTTTTTGGCTGTTGGTGAAAATTGGCTAGAAGCGGGATTTTTGCCGGTGCTGGGTGAGATTGGAAACTACCTTGCAGATTCGAGCGGGCGAGATGACCCCTGGGGAATCAGACTACTGGTAGACAATGCAACAACAGACCGAAGTCATGTGACTGCTTATTCTACCAACCGACAGTGGGCAAACCTCTTAGCATTCCTGGGTCGCCGAGATTTTCGAAATAGCGCAGATTCACTGAAAGCTGAACTTGGAGAAAAAACTATTTCTGCAGCTGTGTTTGGCAAAAGACTAAATCCGTTGGCTGCTGCAGCTGGATCACTTGTGGCCGTAGCTTGTTCTCCCATTGAGTCATTCAACATCCAGGAACAATGGTTGAGAAACCTTTCAGAGTGGTTCCCTAGTCTTCCAGATGGAGCCATCATCCTCGGACGACATTTACATAAACATGGCGAAATTGACGAGGCAAGGGAGTGCTATAGAATTGCATTGGAAAGAGGAGTGCCAGGATTTTCCCTTGCAGTTGACTGGTTGGCGGAAGGACTAGAAACGTTGGATTATGAGAATTCGCATGAGGCAAAACGTTGGTCGCGAATGAGTGACCCACACAAAACATTTACCGTCCTGAGATTATCACCTGAAAAAATGGGAATGGCCTAATGTCGGATTTTACACTAAGCATGCATCAAGCGTCTGAAGGTGATTGTCTTGTTCTTTCTTGGGGGGCAGAGCCTAAACATGCAGTTATCGATTTGGGTAGAACAAAAGACTACAAAGCAATACGCGGCTTGTTGGAGCAGATTCAAGATTTCGAATTATTTGTTATTACTCATATTGATGCTGATCACATCTCCGGTGCCATGCCGATGGTTCGTGAAAAAAAACCCGCATTTTCACCAAAGGATGTTTGGTTCAACGGTTTTGAGCACCTTAGGGCTGCAAAAAAACGCTCAGGTTCTCTCGAAGCGCTCTCTGTCAGACAAGGTGACAAACTGGAACGCGGGATCAGTAAGTTTGACTGGCGATGGAATCATGTATTTGGTGGGGACCCGGTTTCGATAAACAGTAGCGCAGCATCTGTGCCAATTGAACTAAGCGGCAATCTCATGTTGACACTGCTAAGCCCTTCAGATTCGGAACTCACCGATTTGGAACCTGAATGGAGCCGGTGGTTGAAAAAGCACTCTATGAGGGAAATTGATGCAGATTCAGAAACCAAGGCGCCTCCAGGACTGGAGCGCCTTTCTGTTCTGGATGTCGATGCTCTAGCTGCGGAAAAATTTAAAGAAGATACTGAAGAGCCGAACGGTTCCTCTATAGCTTTTTTGGCTGAATATGAAGGTCGATGCATTCTCCTCGGCGCGGACGCATTTCCAAGTCGAGTTGTCAGCACCTTGAAAAAGCTCGGATACAGCCGAACAAACAAAATCAAACTGGATTTGTTGAAACTTTGTCATCATGGATCTAAGGGCAACACTTCACCCGAACTCTTGTCACTTATTGATTGCGTTCACTTTGCAGTCTCGACAGATGGCGCAAGGCATAATCATCCAAATCCACAAACCATAGCGCGCATACTTGTTAATGATCCTGATCGGCCAAAGAGATTCTATTTCAATACACGACAGCCAAATACCGAGATTTGGGATGTCAATGAGTTGAAATCGAAGTGGAATTATGAATGTATTCTTCCTGGTATTTCAGCACCACCAGGGATCACTGTGAAAATATGATGGGGCAACAATCGTTTCAGCGCAAAGTGGCATTGGTAATTGGTAACGGAGCTTATGAACACGCCAATCCATTGCAGTCACCCACACGCGATGCTGTTGCGATGGAAAAATGTCTTCAGGAAATCGGTTTTGAAGTTTTACGGCCAGCCATTGATTCCGACATTAAGGGAATGAGGGTTAAAATTAGTGACTTCCTAAGCAGATTAAATGAGGAAACCCTGGGCTTGTTCTATTTTTCGGGTCACGGAGTTTCTGTACTGGATAATACAAATTACCTTTTGCCCGTAAACGCAGAAATTGCTGCACCTGATGACATTATCCGCTTCGGCTTTTCAGTCGACAAGATTTTGGCTGATATGCAGCAAAGAGCCAAAATCAGCTTGGTATTTCTTGATGCATGTAGGGACAATCCGTTCAAAGATATGAGTGAAGGAGCAGGTGATAAAGGTGTGGTTGTGGCGAGAACCGGTCTTTCGGCGGTAAAAGCGGGAAACCCTGGTCAAGCTCTGATTGCTTTTTCCGCAGATGAGGGAGCAGTATCCAAGGACGGCGGTGATAGGCCAAATAGCCCGTTCACGGAAGCACTGCTTGAACACCTACGGCTTCAGGGCGCCAGCATCAACGAAGTTCTTCAGAAAGTACGTAAATCAGTTCTGGAATTAACCGATCACAGACAGAGACCCTGGACGAATGACGCACTTACAGAAAATTTGGTTTTGGTGCCATCCATTGATGATGCGGAAAGGGGAAAAATCCCAGATGATAAACCTGAACCACCTGCGCCAAATCCACTGAAAGAGCAAACGCTGCTACAACAAGTCATCGCAGCGACTACAAAAGAAAAATTAATGGTTTTGTCAGTTGATATCGAAAGTGCGCTGCAAGAAGATTCATCAAATAAGGATGCTATCGCTGCCAGAAACGTACATCAAAAGAAGCTTGACAGCTATAATCAAGATGTATGTAGTCCGTTTTCAACTAAAGCTGATCATTCGCGTGTAACGGTGTGGTGGGCGAGAATTGTAACTGACTTTAGAACATTTACGGTTGCTTCGGTCGCAGGACTCTCCCTTGCAGTTTCCAGTTACTTTTATCCGGATTTTGTACCATCATCAGTCGACAAAATTATCGAGAAATTGCAGAGCATCAGCTCCAAAGAAAAAATTCCAAGTTTTGATGGTAGCACGGAAATTGGGCTACAGATGCTTGAACTGGCAAAGAGTGAATTGGCAAAAGGAATACATGAGTTAAGAAACCCTGGACGCGTCGGCGATTACTGGCGGTCAATTGGTTTCAGTTATGATGGTAACGATGACAAGAATCCATGGAGTGCTGCATTTGTTTCCTGGTTGTTCATCGAAACCAAAAATCCCCTGGATATTGAAACATCAGCCAAAAATTATCGTTTTCTGAAATCTGCGGTTGAAAAAAACCTTGCCCGGTTCCCCGGTGAATACAGTCCTAAACCGGGTGACTTGATCATTCAAACAAGAGGTAACGAGCGAAATCCTATTCAAGAATACAAAAAAGGAAAACCACACCCCTTCAATAGCTCAGTGGGCATAATTTTGTCGGTAAAGGATGGATTGATTACTGTCATTGGCGGCAATGTTAACAATTCAGTATCTACATGGGAAATTAAGACAAAGGATGATCGGATAGTTGGTTTTGTCCGATTGCAAGCGAATGACAGTGTACCCCATATGCCCTTAAACAAGTTCCGTGTTTTTGTTCATTTACCCGCTTCCATACAAACACCAGCACTAACTCGTAATTTGCGATCTCTTTTGCAAAATCTTGGAGCTTCGAAGGTGGGTTTCGACAATCAAACTGACAAATTTGGACCTGGTGTAGATTATAAAATGAACTCAACCAAAGCCAGGTTGGCAGCAGAAAGGGTGATAAACGAGATAGGTGAAGCATCATCCTTCAACACTGCCGTTGATATAGGTAATGCTCGACCTCAAATTTCAATACCCAGCGATAATATACTCGGCATCTGGCTTGCTGAAAAACAAACAAGTGATTCCACTTGGACCACAGATGAAATGGGCATTGGTAAATCCCGATATGAAGAACTACTGATAAACTTGGAACATGAAAACCCCCGGTCGGTTCGAGACGATGCCCGCAAGGAATTAGGAAAAGGCGAACTGGGTCTTCTCAAATTGCTTTTTGAAGAGCTGGGCGAGCAGCCGATAAATGCAGGTAGGCAGTATCGTCGAGACATCGGCCTGTTAATTGCCATTAACGCAATTCTTGACAACCAAACCCACCAAATACTTGACACACACATTCCAAAATATGCTGAACAGAAATTAGCAAAATTGACTAACAAGTATTCTCAAGACAAGCAAATTCTCGATCAGATTGATGGAGTTAAAAAGAAATTACAGTAATACTCAAGTGGCCATCATCTGGTATTTTAAGAATACAATACTGTTCTATACCGTTTCTTGTTTAAACGGAAGTATTTGACCGATTATTCACGTTTGCTGGCAAGGCATGGATTTCGCCGTGGTCCTGGTTGACCACAAGAAAACCATAACGCTGTCCAGAAAGCGTGAATAACCGGCCTTCGGTGAACCAAACCAGTTCATCTGCAGCGTTGCAAAGCTTGTCCAATCAACCAGATCGCCCAAAACATTTTCGGGTCTTGCATCTTGCCGAGTGAATTGGTTTGGTTCATCAAATGATTCCGTGTAAACAAGAAACGGGCTACGTCAAAGTTACCTCTTCATTTTGAAGACCTGCGGTCATGGTCAGATATTTGTCATATGTGATAATTTTGTCCCCCTTCTTTGCTATCAGTTCGAGGCGAATTATGCCCTGTTTCAGATCACCAATTGAAAAATTCTTACCCTCTACTTTGGAATGTTCCTTTCCATTCACCTTAATGGTAAGCTTGCTGTCATAATCCCCTTTAACCGTTATGTTCAGATATCCTGGTTTGGTAGCAGCTTCTGCAGCTTCCCTTGCAGCCTGCGCAGCCTGTTCAGCCTTCTTTGCAGCCTCTTCAGCTGCCTTTTTGGCTTTGTTCACTTCTTCTTTAGCCTTATCAGCATCTACCTTGTGAGCCTTCACAGCATTTTCAAGTTCTGCTGTGGAATCTTTCAACCCTTTGCTTGCAAGGGTATCTAAATCCTTCATCGACTGAATAAATTCTGATTTAAAATCAGATAGTTCCTCACTAGTCAACTTGTTTAAACCGACACAAAATGCGCTGGCTGTTTTCATCAGATGTTCGAATTCACTGTCACTGACTGGGCTGTCTTTCTCCTGTTTCTTAAGTTCTTTAAACAACTCAAATTCCAAGGGTGTCCACAAATCCCTAATCGCTTCGGCCATAAGATTATGCCGGAAGTAGGCTGTGCTGAAATCGTTCATTCTGTCATAGACGGCCAAGCCGCTCAAAACGGCAAATGCCAGGAGTGCGATGCCAAAGAAAATAAGATCGAATTTATCGGCTGGGATGCTAAAGATTGATTGCTTAGCCGAAAGAGATACCGTTGAAACCCGAAGACCCGCAGCAATTGCGGAAAAAATTGTGGCGACGACTGCTAAAATGCCCATCCACCATCTCAAGCTATCGGCATTGTTTTTATCCCGAAGTTTTTCGTAGAATTCCAGCCTATCGTTGCGGTATTTAATCAAATCCCCTTTTAGCTTTTTAATAAAACCTTCTCTGCTCGCTCGGTCATATTTATCATGGTCCAAATTTATTGGTATGAATGTACCCGCCATTTGTTTCAATCCCTGTTTTGCATTAAATTGACTCTGAAAATAATCATATTACACTCTCATGTATCAAACAATGAATTCAAGATAAACTGGAAGTGAATAATCCAAATATATCTAACCAAATTAAGTAAGTGAGAATAGATTTGTCGTTCGTTTACATAGATGATGATTTTGTCCGAGTTAAAACCGGTACCGGAAAGAAAGACCGATTCACTCTTGCTTTTGGTGACAAGATAGAAATTACTAAGCTTGCCAAAAGCTCTAAAGACACTACGGAACTTGTCGTGCATGGCTATCGAGATGGGCCATTCAAAGGGACAGTCAGGGGTAAGCTGAAGACTCGGAAAAAAGGCATACTAAAGTATTCCATGGTGGATGTCCAACAGGGTGACGGCATGGTATTTGAAACGCCGGACGAGAGAAAGGTTTTCATCGATGGTGGTGACAATCAGCTGTTTGCCAGACATTTGGCGGCGCGATACCAACACAAACAGAGTTCCAAGACAAAACCCATGGAAGTTGATGCGATCATTGTTACTCATGGCGACGCTGATCACTTCGATGGCTTAAATAAGATTGTGAAATCTGAGACAGACAAAAAAATCAAACAGCGGAAGCGTCTTTTTATTCACCCCTTGCGCATTTACCATATTGGATTGGTGAAAGCTTCAGCGACAGGTCGCAAGGACACAGAGATGTTTGGGCGCACCGTTAAAAATGGCGATGATCTTTTTCTTGTAGATTTGGTTGATGATCCGAGCGACACATCAATTGTGCCAGCCTCGCGTTTGAATCGACCCTTCAAAACCTGGGTTTAAAGCATAAATAGATGAAAGAAGCACGGGCCTATTCAGCTACAACGAGTTGCATTTGGCGATCATGGTTCCACAGTGTTTAAATTCCTGGAAGAAGAAGGTATCGAAGTCGATATTCAGGGGCCATTTCTCAGTCGGCCCAGGGATCCGGAAAATGGAAACAAGCGTGTTGACGCACTACCGATGTTGCGTAGACCGGAGAAGGCAACAGAAATACACCTC
>JAAEMP010000249.1 GCA_024225445.1 Hyphomicrobiales bacterium
GGGTACAAATAGACTATTGCACCGTGTGGGTCAGTCCACCGGTGGTGCACTGGAATCGGCTCGTAAAAAGACCGGCAACCTCACTGAGTCGTTGAACAGCGTCCAGCCCGTTTACACCGTACCCCGTAATGCCACACTCATTGGATCGACCGCGATGACCGCTCTGGTCGGGCGCGTACCCGTGCAGGGACAGGTGCGTGATCCCATGCCGTTTAAGATAATCACAGGCGCGGATAACCTGGCCGCGAACGGCCTGACTGTGCCTGGTGTGCAGGGCATGGTGTGGAGCGGCACAGCTATCGGCGACTGGACCCTCTCGTGTGTCACCGGCCGCCTTGACTCGGTCACCTTTGTCTTTGATGACGGCACCATCCGCACCATCTCCGGTGATGACCGGGGCAACCAAAGTGGTGGCGCACAGAAGCCCCTGGGCTGGATCTCCGACGAACAGGGCATTCCCTGCATCACCGGTGAGCGCAAGACCAATGCCCCGGCATTTCTTACCCAACGTATTGGCGTAATGGCCATCCAGGCTGCCGCGGAAGCGGCAGCGAGTGCCGA
>JAAEMP010000250.1 GCA_024225445.1 Hyphomicrobiales bacterium
AGATGCCGTTTCCTTGTGGTCGTCGCCAATTTTCCATTCTTCCCGGCCCCGGATATTAAGTGGACTGCCGGTGGCGGTATTGTGTTCGGTGACTATCCAAACAAAAATCACATGGCTCCCGGAAAGAGGTGCAACCCATGAAAATCCTTAGGACGCCTTTGCGTGGAAGCTTCCGATTTTCGGCAATCGAATTGGATGCTTCTGCCTGATTGCTGCATCGATATGTGGCGGTAGCGCTACCCTGTTGGGTGTTGCCAGTATCCGGTTTTTTTCAGCTGTGGCGGCTTCAAGCAATTCCGGTTTGCCTACTTCAGCCCATTCCTTCGGACTGGTTCTGTCTCCCATGACCGGATAAATGTATTCAGTCTGCATCAGGTTCAGGGTTTGCTGGTGGCCCAGATAATGTCCCGGCCCCTCAAGACAGACTTCCCGTATTGTTTCAACCGCCATGCTTTCCGGCGTTACATCGATCCCCCTGACACATCGCAAACATTGCCCGATCATGTCATTGTCGATGATCATGCTTTCCAGGGAAAATCCCAACAGGGATGCATGCATGCCGATGCTTTCATAGACCATATTCAGACCAGCTAGTCCGGCCATGACATTTGAAATGCCTTTTTCATAGCCTGCTTGCAAATCGGGTAGCTTTGAATCGGCCATTCCGGCCGCAGATCCTGTTGGCAACCCGTAGAAATTACCCATCTGGGCGCATGCAGCGGTTAATAATGCCTGTTCGCCTGATCCTCCTGACATGGCTCCCGAGCGCAAGTCGGAGACAAACGGCCACAGGCCAAATATCGCCGATGCGCCAGGTTTGATGCAGTTGACATAGATAAATCCGGCAAGGCACTCGGCCACTGCCTGAACAATTGCCCCGGTGATTGATGCGGGAGCCGTTGCCCCGGCCTGGCCGGCGGAAAGCATCAGAACCGGCATGCCACCGCGGATACATTCCTCCATCACCAGACAGGATTCAGTGGCAAATTTCAGCGGCGGTACGACAAAACAGTTTGAATTGGATGCGAAGGGTCTCTCACGCCATTTTTCTTCCGAACCGGCAGCCATGTGCAGCAGATCAAACGCCCCTGCCATATGGGAAATATCCTGGTAACTGACCCCGATATGCTTTTGTGTCCCGGACAAGCAGGCATAAAGCGTATTGATGTCGAGTTCGTAATTGTCTTCGACGTCCCGCGTTACCATCGGTCGCTGGAAATAATGCACATGCTCCAGATGTTCGGCCAGGCGGGCCGTCTGATAAAGGTCCGCCAGGGTGGGGTCACGATAATTCCGGCTTTCCGAATCAACGATGTGGACGGCGGCGCCACCGGTGCCGTAGTGAACCTTGTTCGGTGAAAGTACAAGGTCATGTTTGGCATTGCGGCCATGCAGCGTGATATTCCTTGCGGCTTTCTTCAGCATCTCCTCGACCATCGCAGGGGCAAAACGCAGACGTTTGTCCTCGCCATAAGTAGCTCCGGCAGCCCTCATCGCCTCGATCCCTGATGGAGGCGCATCTGCCAGACCGATTTCTTCCAGTACCTGGAGGGCTGATGCGTGAATGGAGGCAACATCATTTTCACTCAAAGGTTTGTACCACCCGCCAGCCAGTCCCGCACGAACCGGGCGCAATTCCTCAGCCAGAGGGGCACTCCTCAGCGCAACCCTTGCATTTCTTCCACCTGATCTTTTGGCCATCACTTGTTCCTTTTGATGAGTTGCCGCAAAGAGAATTGGTATTACTGTTTCACACGTTCTGATTTGGGGTCATATAACGGTTTCAGGCTGGCTTTGGCGGCAAACCGTTCTCCCGCAATCTCAATCTCGAAAGTGGATGCCAGCAGGTCAGCGGCGGTCTCACCCTTGCAGGGTACATAGCCCAGGCCAATGGCAGCGCCCAGATGGTGGCCATAATTACCGGAGGACAGATAGGAAACAATCTTGCCGTTACGCAGAATCGGCTCATTGTGGTAAAGCAGTGGTTCGGGGTCTTCCAACTGGAACTGCAAAAACCGGCGCTCCAGCCCCTGCTGACGTTTGTTCAAAACAGCATTACGGCCGATAAATTCACCCTTGTCGGTTTTCACCGCAAAACCCAATCCTGCTTCCAGCACATGGTCCTCATCGGTAATATCATGGCCGAAATGGCGATAGGCTTTTTCAATGCGGCAGGAATCAAGTACATGCAGGCCGCAAAGCTTGAGATCAAAATCTTTACCTGCCGTTTCAACTGCTTCAAATATGTGCGGCGCCTGATCAGAGGAAACATATAGTTCCCATCCCAGTTCGCCGACATAAGTGACCCGGTGTGCCCGGGCCATTCCCATGCCGATTTCGATTTCCCGCATGGTTCCAAAAGGGTGATGATCATTGGAAAAATCTGCCGGACTGATCTTCTGCAGCAATTTGCGCGAATTGGGGCCCATTAGGCACAATACGGCCTCGCCTGCGGTGACATCGGTTATCACCACATTCAGATCACCCATATGTTTTCGCATCCAGGCCATATCCCGGGTAAAAGTACCGCCGGGAACCACCGCCAGGAATGCAGTTTCTGATAGTCGGGTGACGGTGAGGTCGCTTTCAATGCCGCCATCTGAATTGAGCATTTGCGTATAGACGATTTTACCCGCCTCGACATCCATCTGGTTGGCGCAGATATGCTGGACAAATTCCAGTGCATCACGTCCTTCTATACGGATCTTGCCAAATGAGGTCATGTCAAACAGGCCGACATTGTTCCTGACCGCCAGATGTTCTGCCCTGGCATTGTCAAACCAGTTCTGACGGCCCCAGCTATATTGATACTCGCGTTCCTGGCCTTCATTGGCAAACCAGTTGACCCGCTCCCAGCCCGATGATTCACCAAATACCGCACCGCGCGCCTTTAAATGTTCATGCAACGGCGAGCGGCGTATGCCACGTGAGGTCTCGGGCTGCCGGTAGGGAAAGTGATCGGCATATAACAAACCCAGTGTTTCGCTTACCCGGTCGTGCAAATACCAACCATTGTTCTGAAACGGCTGAATACGCCTGATATCCACATCCCACAAATCAAACGGCGGCACACCATTTTCCATCCATTTTGCCAGCGCCATACCCGCCCCTCCGGCAGACTGGATGCCAACTGAATTATATCCGGCACAAACCCAGAAGTTTTTCACTTCAGGTGTTTCCCCCAGATAATAGCGGTCATCGGGAGTGAAGCTCTCCGGTCCGTTAAAAAACGTATGAATACCGGCACTCTCCAGCATTGGCATGCGCGAGATTGCCTTTTCCAGCACCGGTTCGAAATGATCAAAATCATCCGGTAGCTGGTCGAAACAAAAATCTTCGGGAATTCCATCCATGCCCCAGGGTTTGGATTTGGGTTCAAATGCACCCAGCAGGATTTTGCCGGCATCCTCTTTATAATAAGCGCATTCATCGGGCACCCGCAGAACCGGCAATTGCTCAAGCCCGTCGATGTGTTCAGTGACGATATAAAAATGTTCACAAGCGTGAAGGGGTATACTGGCACCAACCATTTTCCCCACTTCACGCGCCCACATGCCTGCGCAATTGACCACATGCTCGCATTTGATCTGCGTAATCTCACCATCCAGTATGGCATTCACGCCCGTGATGCATCCATCCTTTTGGTTAATCGAAGTGACTTTCACGCCTTCGATTATCCGGGCACCCATTTGCCGGGCACCCTTGGCCAGTGCCATGGTAATATTGGTGGGATCCCCCTGGCCGTCCTTGGGCAGATAGACCGCGCCACATACATCATCGGTGTTCAGATGCGGGTAGCGGTTTTTGACTTCTGACGGTGATATCTCCTCGATCTCGACGCCAAAGGCCCGGGCCATTGACGCGCCGCGATAAATTTCCTGTTTGCGTTCCTCGCTCAGCGCCACGGTAATTGATCCATTGCGCCGGATGCCGGTGGCAACGCCGGTTTCATTTTCCAGATCAAAATACAATTCCTGGGTATATTTCGCCAGTTTGGTCATGTTTGAAGTGGCGCGCAACTGGCCAATCAGTCCGGCGGCATGCCAGGTTGTACCGCAGCTCAGCTGCTTGCGCTCAAGCAGAACAACATCACTCCAGCCCTGTTTTGCCAGATGATAGGCAACCGAGGTGCCGGCAACTCCGCCGCCGATAATGACAACTCTGGCTTTGTTGGGTAATTCTTTCATTTTGTGATTGCTCCAAATAGCTGTGCAACTGAATACTTGCCATCCAACGATACTGTTTTGCCGATATCCATCCCGCCGATCAGGATTTGAGCCGTTTGTTCTCAGGGTCCCAAAGCGGTCTGTCCGGCTGAACAATCGCACGCTGGTGGTCGCCATATATTTCCACGGTCAATTCCTCACCTTCCACAGCAAGGTCAGCACGGATCATGCCCAGAGCGATCGATTTATCAATCCGGTGTCCCCATCCCCCGGAAGTGGTTTCTCCGACCACTTCACCGTTTTTCCATATTGTCGACATATAGGGCGCATCGCATTTGCCGGCATCGATCACCAAAGTGACAAATCGCTTCGAAACGCCATTTTGCTTTTCTTTCTCCATCGCCGCCTTGCCGGTGAATTCTTGCTTGCTCCATCTGACAAAGCGTTCCAGACCGCCCTGCAGGATGGTGTAATCTGTTGAAAGATCACCTTTCCAGGCACGGTAACCCTTTTCCAGTCGTAACGAATCGAGCGCATACATGCCGAATGGCTTCAGTCCGTGGCCTTTGCCTGCCTGCCAGATGGCTTCAAATATTTCGGCAGTGTCACCGGTCTGCGTATGGATTTCCCAGCCCAGTTCACCGGCAAATGAAACACGCACAAGCTGGCAGTATTTGCCATTGATTTGGGCAGTTTGATGGGTCAGCCAGGGCAGGGACAGATCGCCATCGCAGACTTCTGCCAGTATCGCCCTTGAATTGGGCCCGCTGAGAATCTGACAGGAAAATTCTTCTGTCACATTGTCAATGGCGATGGCGTTGTCATCAGGTAACGAGTTTTTCAGCCATTCATAATCATGCCATTCAGCGGCAGCCGCTGTTATCAGGAAGAAGGAATTCTCCTCCAGTGCCATGATCGACATTTCGGTGACGATGCGGCCCTTGTCATCGGCAAAATAGCCAAGGCCGATACGGCCGGGTTTTGGCACACTTCCGGTAATTTGCCTGTCCAGCCACGCCCGGGCGCCATCTCCCTTGATACGGTAACGCGAAAATCCCGGCAGATCGAGAATTCCAGCTGCATCGCGCACCGCCAGACATTCCTCGCCAACGCGCTTGTGCCATGGGCCTTCGCGTTCCCAGGTGTGCGTCGCCTGATCACTGGTGTCATCTCCGGGCTGGGCGAACCAGTTAGCCCGTTCCCAACCGCCATAGGCCCCAAGTTGTGCGCCCATTTCGACAATTTTATCGTGTATAGGTGACAGGCGCTTGTCACGTCCGGCCGGCCATTCCTTGTGGGGGAAATGCATTGCATATTCATAGCCGTAAATTTCCATGCCCTTCTGATTACAGTAATCCTGATCGCAAAATCCGGTAAAGCGACGCGGGTCGCAGGACCACATATCCCATTCTGTTCCCCCTTCGGTGATCCATTCTGAAAGAACCTTGCCCGCACCGCCTGCCTGGGCGATGCCGAAGGTGAAAACACAGGCTTCAAATGCATTGGGAATACCGGGCATCGGACCAATCAGTCCGTTGCCATCCGGCGTATAGGGAATTGGGCCATTGATCACCTTGTTGACACCAACCGAACCCAGAATAGGAACCCGGTTCATTGCATCTTCGATATAATATTCCAGCCGTTCCAGATCATCGGGATAGAGCTGGAAGGAAAAGTCGGCTGGCATCGGATCATCCCTGGTCATCCAGTGGCCACGGCAATTGCGCTCATAGGGCCCCAGATTCAGGCCATATTTCTCCTGGCGCAGATAATAGGATACATCGACATCACGCAACAATGGCAGCTTGCGCCCGCCATCCCTGCTCCATTCTTCCAGTTCGGGAATTTCATCGGTCAGCAGATACTGGTGGCTCATCGTCATCATCGGCACTTCGCGACCAAACATGCGTCCGACTTCCTGAGCCCTGTAACCGGCGGCATTGACGACGATTTCGCAGCGAATTTCACCTTTCTGGGTTTCAATCACCCATTCGCCATTCTCGCGTCTGGCGCCGGTAACCGGACAAAAGCGGATTATCTTCGCTCCCAGATCCCGGGCACCCTTGGCCAGAGCCTGGGTTAACTGGGCCGGATCAATATCTCCGTCATAAGGATCATACAATCCACCAGCCAGATCATGGGTCTGTAAAAACGGATAATGGTTTTTCAGATCATCGGTCGAGCAGATATCTATATCGATCCCCTGATAGCGCCCCATTCCTCTGGCCCGTTCAAATTCCTGCATGCGCTCCTTCGTATGTGCCAGGCGTATCGAGCCGGTAACATGATAGTTCATCGGATAATCGACAGTTTCACCCAACTGGCGGTAGAGCTCGGCAGAATAGCGTTGCATATTCATCTGTGACCAGGAAGACGAAAATGTCGGTACATTTCCTGCCGCATGCCAGGTTGAACCGGATGTCAGTTCGTTTTTCTCCAGCAACAGACAATCACTCCAGCCGGCTTTTGCCAGATGATAGAGCGCTGAAGCGCCTACCACGCCTCCGCCGATAATGACTACTCTTGCAGTTGAGGGAATTTCAGCCATTTTTCAAATCTCCAAAGTTTGAGAGGCCCTAATAAACCGGTGGGGTGATTACCCAGATTACAATAGCGGCTTCATCACCGCGGTTTCTCCATCGCATGGGTAAAGCGGTGAATCTGAAACTGTCACCGGGATGCAGTTCAAACCACCGACCATCTATTTCCAGATCGAGATGGCCGGAAATCAGATATCCGGCCTCTTCCGTGTCGCGAACAATCACTTCTTTACGGGTGGCACCGGCGGCAAACTCGCTGCGGATGATTTCAAAACTTCCGCCCAGGTCAGGTGACAGCAATTCCTCGATCAGGTCGGCATCCTTGCCGCCCAGTTTTCTTCTGTTACCCGAGCGCACCACATAACCGCGTTCCTCCGGGTCACCCTCGGTCTGGCCGAAAAACAGACTGATCGGGACCTCGAAAATACCCGCAATGTTACGAAGGTCAGAGATTGAAGGTTCTGATATGCCGCGTTCCAGCTGGGAAATAAAGCCGACAGAGCGTCCAAGTTGTTCAGCTAGTCGCTGGAGGGTTATTGAACGCGATTTGCGTAGCGCCCGTATGTCACTGCCGAGATTTGCCTTTTCAACAGCATCATCTGACCGGGCAGGCCATTGCAGGCCTGCGACTGTGCCTTCATGAGCATCGTTGAGTTCAGCGTTATCAGTCATCAGTTTGCCAAAAATTGATTTCAATCAGCGCTTGTGTCAAAGCAATTTTTTCACGTAATATCATTTTCATGAAATTTTCAACAATTTTTTCACGGAAACTTGAATTTGTGCCAATTCAACTGTTTTCTAATGTTCGTTTTGGCACAGGCGATGATCAGCAAGTGATTGAATCACATTGCATTTACCCACACAACCAGCATCACAATCCGCAACTATAGCAGAACACCTTCAATTTGATCATGCAATCCAGGAGCGAAAAGCGACCGGCGCCTGTGCGCCGCCCTTGCGGAGGCCGGGCGCAATCCCGAATAGCCGTGAGCAAAAAAAGGTGTTCCGCAACTATTCGCTGCAATTCCTTTTCAAGCCGCTTCAGCCTGGTAATACGCTCCTGTACCGACAGCAGGTGCCGGCGGGCAATCTGATGGGTGTCATCGCAAGGTTTTTCCGGGTGGTTGTTCAGGATCACCAGTTCGCGAATATCTTCAATAGATAATCCCGGTTCACGCCCATGGCGGATAAAGGACAGACGCTCCAGTCCCGATCTGCAATATCTGCGCTGATTTCCAGCCGTCCGCTCCGGTGCATCAATCAGACCCGTTTGCTCATAATACCGAATGGTTGGAATCTTGACGCTTGATTAACAGGGATACCTGTCTCACTATTTGAGCCGATTGAAACAGTTGCGAGCATATTGGTTTCAGAAAAAGCCCGGCCTGTCCCTCAACATGGGGCAATCAGCACCCATATGCCGACTATCTGAAACGAATAGGAGATTCTGTTTCAACGCCCATTGGTTTGCAGTTCGCTGAATTGGCCGGTGGCAGGATTGTAGACAATTCCCCAATAGTTCGGACCGCCATCACAAACAACCAGAGCCTTGCCACTCGGTAAATGTGACGGCCAATATGCGTCCGGCGAGTAAGAAGCATATATGTATCTGGTATTCGCTCGTACAAAGCCTACATACTGGCCTCTGTATTGCCTGTCAAAAGTGCGTGGATCGTTTATCGTTCTTCGGTATTTTGTGATTTGCACGGCAAGTTCTGCCTCCAGACGATCAATCTCAGTTTTCGAGGGAATCCAAAATTCACCATCAGGCTTAGGAGCAGAACGTGAACACTGCTCAAACAATTTTGGGGCTTCATCCAAGTTGATTGGAAAAGCGCCAAGTGGAGACAGACTACCCCAGTCGGCAAGCGATGGAGTTACCGAAGGAGCACCGAATGCCAATAATATTGCGACAGATATGCTCGTAGTGCATCGTAAACTAGATGGCATGTGGTGATTGTCCCGATTAAGTTTCAAGCGACAAGTTCAAAATCTTAACAGGAGATTCTGTTTCAATCGCCATCTTGTCATAACTCATCAGAAATGAGTGCCTAACAAAATAGTCATTTAGGCCAAAGTGTTCCAAAAGAATTATCTCCATAGATCACTTTTGTCCATGCTCGCTTACTTTCTGCTGGGATCAATCCCTTAATCAGAAAAAATAACCGATTTCCATCCTTATTGTTCAAGCCATCAATACATAACGTGGTTTCACCCTCAAACCCCCAACGATATATCCTAAGTTTAGAAATAGCTGGGTCCCGTACAATTAACCTGAAAACATGCGCAAAAACAACTGGATCAATGCCAGACGCATAGCTACCAAATACAATTCGAAACGCACATGAATTATTTATGGTCATTAGCATTCGATGCATTGGGACAATCCCCATCCGATGAATTGTAAGCGAAGACTTTTTTATCGTCGTTGGGTTCATCAATATTAGAGGCAAAACTCTGCAATGGTGGTACTGGTATCAAGGTGGACAAAAAACTGGTAAACACGGTGACCAGTAACAGTTCGCCAATTTTGCGCAAATCAAATTTTCCTTTGACTATAAAATTGAATGACCAACATCGAATTCTGGCAATTCTTTGGTTATAACGACATTTTCGTGTGGCAAAAGGCATGGGAACTTAGCAGGTCAAAATTTTTCGTTTCAATGAATGCTGCAGCAAGTTCTTGATGAAAAAAATTAGTGCCATAATGGACATTGTCTCATCAACCCCTGTACGCGCAAAGTTATAATGTCACCCGACTCAATTACGAAATATGGTTTATGTTATCAATTAGGGGACAACATTTTGCTTAGCGTATTGATCTGGAGGTGTGGCTGCATGCACAACTGGCCAAAATCTCCGGCAAATCGTCGTTGATCAAGGCCATCCGGTATGCGCTGAGCGGTAGCCGAATGTAATAAAAAGCTGATCGAGAAAGATAAGAGGCAGCCCCGTATTTTGAACCGATTTCTTTAAAAAGGCAGACTTCCCAACTCCGATGCAACCGTCTACCAGTGCCCGATTCATTGATTATCACCCTCATTCAATTGAATGTATCTTCCGCATACGATCGCGGTTTTAACCCGAACACCAACAGTTCGCCTACCCCCGCACCAGCAGCAAGATCTCCTTGGTGCCGCCGGCTTCGCGGTAACCGAGTTGTTTCATTATTTCGACCAGATCTTCCTGCCACAGTTTCTTGTGGGCAACCTCCAGTAACACTGCTTTGGGGAACAGGTGAATCGAGGCCGTTTTGAAAAACGGGATCAATGCGCGGTCCTCATAACCTTCGACATCAATCTTGATCAGGTCGACTGCTTCAACTTGTTCGGTGCTCAACAGCTGTTCAAGTTTGCGCCCCTGAACGGTAATTTTGTTTCCTGTCTTGCCAACGGCTTCCTTCAGCAAAGAGGAACGCCCGGCATTTTTGCCAGTGTCCGGCCAGAAGTCGATAATGCCATCACTGATACTTATGGCAACCCTGTGCAGATAAACATTTCTGCAATTATTGGTTTTAAGGTTATAGGACAGTTTTTTTCCGGTAACCGGATGGGGTTCAATGGCAACTACTTTCCCCTGTTTGCCGATTATCTGGCTGGCAAATATGCTGTAGAGGCCGATATTGGCGCCGATATCGACAAACACGCCACCCGCCTTGAGATAAGGTCTGATCAGATCCATCGCATGCGATTCCGGCAATCTGTTTTGCATGGCGATAAAACGCTCGCCATAGTTGGCCAATGGATATATGCGAAGACGCATGCCTGAAACAGTTTGATCAAACGGACCCGGATAATGCTTGCCAAGAGATTTCCACAGGGCCACTCCGGGCAGGCGCAAGCGCGCATGCCAGCCACAGACTTTCCACGCCACCTGTTCCATCAAACGGCTCGAATAACTGCCAAATGGCGTTATCTCATCGGGAGTGATATCGCGATATACGCTGTGGTTTTCACTGGCTAGATTCATCGATGTTCATTTCGGCGTCTGGAAAAGGAAATAAATAGTTCAATACAAACTCGACAATCTCTAGAGCTTTGCCAGTAATCCACCGGTCGGGTATGAATCGGCCGGCATTCCCAGTTTTTGCTGCATCGCTTTAACTGCCGCTCTGGTTTTCCTGCCCGCAATGCCATCGATTTTGCCGACATCAAAACCACGCTTTGCCAGTTTTCGTTGCAATTGCTTGATCTCGCTGTGCTTTAACGGGGTAATTTTCCCGCCGCGCTGGACTTTTTTGGCCCCTGCCAGCCTGGTGGCAAAATATGCCGCCGTGGTCGAATAGACCAGGCTCTGGTTCCATTCCAGAAACATATCAAAATTGTGGTAGGCCAGAAATGCCGGACCCTTGTGACCCATTGGCAATAACAGCGATGCCTTCAGGCCATCCGATGGAATGGCGGAGCCATCAACAAACCTGACCCCGCGCTTTTTCCATTCGGAGCGGGGAAATTTGATTGCCAGATCCGCATCTGCCCATTTCATTATCTTTGGCACCCGCACTTCCTGCAGCCAGGGTTCTCCACGAGCCCAGCCGAAACTTTTGAGCAAATTGGCGGAGGAAGCCAGTGCATCGGCCTTGCTTGTCAACAGATTGCGTTTTCCATTGCCGTCAAAATCCACCGCAAATGTGTTGTACTCTGTTGGCAGGAATTGCGTCTGCCCAAGTTCGCCCGCCCAGGCACCCACCATTTCCGAGGCTTTCAGGTCGCCACGATCAATCAATCGCAGTGCATCCATCAATTGCGGCCGGAATTTTTCCGGTCGCCGACAGTCATAAGCCAGAGTGGAGAGGGAACGAAGCGTCGAATCCTTGCCGATATTGGCGCCAAAATCGGTTTCCAGTCCCCAGAATGCCGATATCACCGCACCGGGAACGCCAAATTGCCTTTCAATGCGGGAGAAGGTGGTTTTCAGCTTCTTGAGATTTTTTCGTCCGCTATCCAAACGATATTGAGCAACCATGCGATCTGAAAATTGCAGGAAACTTTGGGAAAAAACCCCCTGGCGCCGATCTTTTTTGACAACGGATTTATCATATCCAAATTGTTTTGAGGCAGATGCCAGTGTTCGCGCTGATATTCCCGCTCCCTGGGCCTCTTGCTTAAAAGAACGCACCCAATTCTCGAAACTCGGCTGGCCCTTGCATTGTTGGGCGAGCACCAATGCAGGAGAGGTTGCAAATATTGTAAAAGCTATCGTAGCGATAACCGGTTTAATATTGTTCATAATCATATCACTTCACATCGTACAAAATATATTCAACGCTAACAGATTCTATTGCCGACCGCTAATCAGGCAGCAGAAGGCTGATTGTATTCTGATTTTTGCAAATGAATAGTGAAATATGACTGCCCGCAGACATAATGCTGCCAGTTCCGTGGATAGGCTGGATTAACAGAAATTCAGGGAAAGCCGGCAAAATTGTTCAGAGTTCAATTGCGCGCATCAGTTCTGCGAACACGACGTCTTTCGGTTATTGGCTGATAGGCCAGTTTGCAGTGATATTCACAATAGGGAGTATCTGTCTTGATCGAATGACCGCAAAAACTGAAATCTGCTTCCTGCGGGTCTCCCAGCGGCCATTTGCAGGTGGATTCCGTCAGATTGACAAGTTTGATCCGCAGTGGCTCGGGCGCAACAAGATCAACCACAGGCTCGAAATTTCGTGCAGAGGTTCTGCTCGAATTCTCGGTTCCATGGGATTTGGCGGTTCTTGGAGTTGACCGACTAACCCGTGAATACCCGTTGGCGCGAACCGTGCGTTTTTGACGGGTGCCACTTTTGGAAGCAGGCTTGTCGCGACCAGATAAACCCAGGCGATGGATTTTACCGATAACAGCATTGCGCGTAACGCCGCCAAGTTCAGCCGCAACCTGGCTGGCACTCAAGCCTTCGCTCCAGAGTTTGGTTAATCGCGTCACACGTTCTTCGGTCCAGGACATAGGCAAATTCCGCAATTTCGATTTCATGAACGCAAAGCTTTCCCGTGCCGTCAAACAGGGTTGGACAGGTAAAAGCATCTTGTTCAGGGATTAGATTTCAAGTCCCCTGATTGATTCACGAGGAACCATTCAAGCTAAATGGCAAACTAGTGATGTGCGGAATCTTGCACAAGGCCAAGGTTGCCAATACGAATCATTTTTTCAATTCATCCACAGTTTGAGGAATCATCTACCGATTCTCTGTGGAAAGCTGAATCAGTTTTGCTTATTGGGCTTGAACTTGGTTCCTGAAGGCATGGAATTTTCACCTATAGATGGAAAAATCCGAGACTAATTGACATTCCCACCCCAAAATGTGGTATGTATACGGCCAATCTGCCGGAATTGGTTCTGCAGGTTACACAGGAATTCAGGCCTTTTGTATTATAACTTGCGATGCCCGTCCCCACGGCGGGCATTTGGTGTTTTGGTAGAAGGTAGCACAATACTGTTGCAAAATTTTTGTTACCGGCATCTCAAAATTGAAAGAATGAGCTTACAGGACTATTGTAATGGAAAATACCAGTAATCTGTTTGGTACCTATGTTTATCCGGAACCGCAATTTGTCCGTGGTGCCGGTGTGCTCCTGTTCGATGCCGAGGGACGTGATTTTCTCGATTTCAGTTCAGGTATAGCGGTGAACTCTCTGGGTCATGCGCATCCTCATCTGGTCAATGCGCTTAAACAGCAAGCTGAAAACCTTTGGCATACATCCAATCTGTTTGCGGTTCCCGGTCGCGAGGTCCTGGCGGACCGTCTTTGTCAGAACTCTTTTGCTGACAAAGTGTTTTTCACAAATTCCGGGGCCGAAGCGCTGGAATGTGCGATCAAGACAGCACGGCATTATCATTTTGACAAAGGTGATGTTGAGAAAATCAACATACTTACTTTTGAGGGAGCGTTTCACGGCCGTACATTGGCGACAATTGCGGCTGGAGGAAACCAGCAATATCTGGAAGGTTTCGGGCCTAAATCGCAAGGTTTCATTCAATTGCCGTTTGGTGACATGGATGCTGTTGATGCGGCTGTCGATGAATTTACCGCCGGAATACTGATCGAACCGATCATGGGTGAAGGCGGCATTCGCGAACATTCGAGTGAATTTCTGCGCCATCTACGTCAATTGTGCGATGAGCATGACATCGTGCTGATTTATGATGAAGTGCAAACCGGTATTGCGCGAACAGGAAAATTATTTGCCTATCAATGGTCAGGTGTTGAACCCGATATCATGGCGCTGGCAAAAGGCCTGGGTGGTGGATTCCCGATGGGAGCCTGCCTGGCCAGGGAAACAGTCGCGGTTTCTATGGTTCCCGGTACCCACGGATCGACGTTTGGTGGAAATCCGCTGGCAATGGCTGTTGCCAACGCTGTGCTGGATATTGTGCTGGAAGATGGTTTCCTTGATCATGTAGGCAAGATGTCAGGCCGCCTAAAACAGTATCTGGCAGAGTTTCTGGACAGTTATCCTGATTTGTTTGAGGAAATCCGGGGTGAAGGTTTGCTATTGGGATTGAAATGCAAAATCCCAAATTCCGAGATAGCCGTTGCGCTTCGTGAAGCTGGTGTTTTGGTTGTACCAGCCGGTGATAATGTTATTCGCCTGCTGCCACCGTTGATCATCAGCGAAGATGAACTGGGAGAAACTCACCAGCGCATGGACAGGGCTTTTGTTCTTTTAGCCGGTAAATAAGGTTCCAGGATTCTGAATATTACCGGTTGTGATGGCAGGCCCATATGCATATTTAAGGAAAAACGATGACAGATGCACCACGCCACTTTCTTGATTTGTCAGATTTTACTGACGATCAGCTGTACTCAATAATCGATCATGCAGGCCAGATGAAAAGTGCTGGCCGACCGGGTGCAGATGCGAAAAAACCGCTGGCTGGCAAAATACTGGCGATGATTTTTGACAAGCCTTCAACCCGTACCCGCGTGTCGTTTGATGTTGGTATGCGCCATCTTGGCGGTGAAACGATTATCTTGTCATCGGCCGATTCCCAGATGGGACGCGGAGAGAGCATCGCGGATACAGCACGTGTGCTGTCTCGTTATGTTGATGCGATCATGATCCGCACCACTACGCATGACCGCTTGCTGGAAATGGCACATTATGCCAGCGTTCCAGTCATTAATGCGCTGACCGATGATACGCATCCGTGTCAGTTGATGGCTGATGTTATGACATTTGAAGAACATTCCGGTCCAATCAAAAACAAGAAAATTGCCTGGACCGGTGATGGTAACAATGTCCTGAATTCTTTTGTGCATGCTTCCGCAAAGTTCGAATTTGATCTGGCAGTTGCAACGCCGCCCGGTCGTCAGCTGGATGAACGGTTTCTTGATTGGGGCAGGCAAAATGGTGCCCGGATCAAACTCTATGATAATGCCGAGATGGCCGTTTCCAATAGTGATTGTGTCGTCACTGACACCTGGGTCTCAATGGGAGAAGAAGACAGGGCTGAAGGCCATAACACCTTCATGCCCTATCAGGTTAATGCCAACCTGATGAGCAAGGCCAATTCTGATGCGGTCTTCATGCATTGTCTTCCCGCCCACAGAGGTGAAGAAGTAACAGATGAAGTGATGGATGGCCCCCAGTCGATTGTCTTTGATGAGGCGGAAAACCGCCTTCATGTGCAAAAGGCGATATTGGCATGGTGTCTGGCTCCAAAAGGGTAGCCAAGAGCAATGAAATCAGAACAAACCAGAAAACATAGCATGCCGCTTGCCGGAGATGATCACGTTGTTCCATTTCATGTTGAGGGGCTGGAGGTGCGTGGCCGTACTGTTCAACTGGGGCCGATGATCAACAGGATCCTGGATAGTCACGATTATCCCGAACCGGTGTCCGGACTTTTAGCCGAGGCGGTTTGTCTCAGTGTACTGCTGGGAAGCTCATTGAAATTCGAAGGCAGATTTATCATTCAGACCGAGAGTGACGGCCCGGTGCCATTTCTGGTTGCTGATTTTTCCACCCCGGATGCGGTGCGTGCCTATGCCCGTTATGATGCGGGAAGACTGGATGAATTGGCTCGGAAGGGAAAAGTCGAATCTCGTTTTTTGATGGGAAAAGGTGTCCTGGCAATGACCATTGATCAGGGAACCAGTACCAAACGCTATCAGGGAATTGTGTCGCTGGATGGCCAGAACCTGGAAGAAGTTGCCGATCAGTATTTTCGTCAATCAGAGCAAATTCCAACAAAAGTTCGTCTTGGAGTGGGTCAATTGATGCAACCGGGCACGGATGGGAGCACGCAAACAACCTGGCGGGCAGGTGGATTGATCGCCCAGTTCTTGCCCGATACCCCCGAGCGAATGAGAAATCCGGATCTGCCCGGAGGTGATGAACCTGATGAGGAAATCCCTGCCGAGGGCTTGACCGAGTATTTTGATGATAACTGGGTTGAGGCGCGAACTCTGGTTTCAACAATTCAGGATGATGAACTGACAGACCCGCAAATTGGTGCCGAGCAGCTTTTGTACCGGCTGTTTCACGAACGTGGCGTGCATATCCATCCAGCTTTGCCGGTAATTAACAAATGTCGCTGTTCCAGGCAGAAAATCACTAATATTATCAGCAGTTTTTCTGATGAAGAACGCAAAGAAGCATTTGCGGCGAGTGAGGTATCCGGATTTATCAGTTCAAAATGCGAATTTTGTGGTAAATCTTATCAAATAAGCGCTGAAGAGATTGGCTGATATTTGCCCGAGTCGCGCAAATCGGGGGTTCTTGCAAATTATTGAACAACTACTAAATTTAGCATGTTATCGCAGGAAACTGCCCTGAATATTATTGCAACGGAGAATTCCCGGCTGTTTACCGATGAACAAACTGTAACTTGTTTTGCTTCAGTTGTTCATTTAACTGTCGGCAGTGATACAGTGCGGATATTCTCATCCTGCCGGAAATTGTTATGCTGACCAGAACTGACCGGGAAAACAATGACAGCGAAGAAGCTGCCCAGGCAAATAGCGGGCAGACGGAAAGTTCTGCGATAATTACCCAGGGCACTGACCTGATACTGGAAGATTCTCACCAAACCGAGAGAAAAAAATCGGTTTTGTCGACGATATTCCGTGGATTTATTCAGATAATTTTGATGGGCGCGATTTTGTTCGGATCCTTTATGGCAATGAATCGATTGATCGATGCCAAACCGGAAATCAAAAAACGCCCTGGATTTCGCACGGTCTATACAGTGAAAACTGTTCCCGTGGTTTTGGCAGATTACCGTCCAAAATTTACTGTATATGGCGAAGCAATTGCTTCAAGGACTGTCGATTTGCGATCACTGGTTTCTGGTGAAGTAATCTGGGTTAACCCGGAACTGAAAGCTGGCGCCCGTGTCGAAAAAGGCGATGAACTGGTGGAAATCGATGATTTTCAATTCAGTGGCGCCCTGCGTGAAGCGATCGCCAATCGTGCTGAAATGATGGCGCGCATCAAGGAAAATGAGAGCCGGATCATACTGGAGAAATCCAAATTACGCCGATTAGGTGAGCAGCTTGAACTGGCCCGTAGCGATCATCAACGCATAGCCGGTCTCAAATCCAAAGGAGCCACCACGCAGAAGCAACTGGATGATCGGGCAATGATATTGTCCCAGCGCGCCCAGGCCGCAGAGCAATCACAAAACAATCTGCAGACGGAAAAAGCCAAACTTGAACAACAAAATGCCGGTTTGGGCCGCTTGAACTGGCGCGTGGAACTAGCTGAACGTAATTTGCTCAATACCATGCTCAAGGCACCTTTTGACGGAATAGTACGCTCAACTGGCGTTGAAGCAGGCAGAACCGTCAATGCAAATGATATCGTCGTTTCATTGTATGAGGATGCTAAAATTGATATTCGGTTTACCCTGACAGATAGCCGCTATGGCCGTTTGCAAAACGAAAAAGAAGGCGTTCTTGGCCGACAGTTGGAAGCCGTCTGGGCAATTGGTAACCGTAAATTTGTCTATCCGGCGACGGTTGAGCGAATTGGTGCTGATATCTCCTCAACCAGGGGCGGAGTGGAAATTTTTGCCGCTCTGCAGCAGGTGGAAGGTAATCCGGCAATTCGCCCTGGCGCATTTGTTGAAATTTACGTGCCGGATGTTCTTTTTACCAACAGTGCCATCGTACCGGAATCTGCGATTTACCAGGGCAACAGGATTTACCTGAAGCAAGCCGGAAAATTGACCGTAAAAACCGTACAGGTGCTTGCCTACGAAAATGGTTTTGCAATTATTGCTGGAGATATCCAGAATGAAGAACGGGTGCTGATTACCAGAATTGCGGAAATCAGTGATGGATTGAGGGTGCGTGAACAGGGGGATAACAACCTTCAGGACAAGAACAGGAAGTCCGCTGTCAAAACCAGTAAGGACAGTTAATAATGGAAAGGTTTGTTCCTGGTAGCAAAGGTATCATCAGTCTGTTCACCAGGCACCCCAATGCGGCAAATCTTGTCATGATATTGATGATAATTTTTGGTATTTTTGCTCTTTTCAGAATCAACACGCAATTTTTTCCCACTATTGAAACAAAAACCATCACGATCACCGTGGCATGGTCGGGAGCAAGTGCTGAGGATGTTGAGACCAATATAATCAAAATCATCGAACCCGAAGTTCGGTTTATCGATGGGGTTGACAAAATGTTGTCGTTTGCGCGTGAGGGAAACGCACTGATCTCGCTGGAATTTGAGCCGTCAGCCGATATGCAAATCGCCGTTGGCGATATTGAATCGGCAGTCAAGGCAGTCTCCAACTTGCCGGAAGATTCTGATGCGCCGAAAGTCAAACTCGCCCAGTATTTTGATCGTGTCGCCCGTCTGGCTATTTCTGGTGATGTGCCGGAGGCGGCGCTCAGAATTTATGCAAAAATCATACGCGATGACCTGATAGAGCGTGGAATAGACAAAGTATCAATTGTCGGCATGCGTAAAAGGGAAATGCAGGTCAAGATACCTGAACGCGAACTGCGCCGCCTTGGCCTTGCGGTATCCGATGTATCCCGCACCATTGCTTCCAACAGTCGCGATGCGCCATCAGGGCAGATAAAGGGAAAGGTCGAAAAGCAGTTGCGGGCGTTGGCTGATACTCAAGATACTATATCCCTGGGTGAACTGGAAATCAGGGCATTCAGTTCCGGTGAAAAAGTCACCCTTGCGGATATTGCGGAAATTGTGAATGGCTATGAAGATGGCCAGGTACGCGGGTTTGCTGGCGGCAGGAAGGCAATACAATTAACAGTGCAGCGTTCCCCGACCGCTGACACTCTGGCAACCGCGGAAATTCTCGATGATTATCTGGCAGAGGTCGAGCGGTTTTTACCGCCAGGAATTGAACTGCAAAAATATGAGGTTCGTGCCGATGCCCTCACCGAGCGCATTATGTTGCTGGTGCGCAATGGTGCAGGTGGTCTGGCACTGGTGGTGCTGACCCTGTTTATTTTCCTCAATGCCAGGGTGGCCTTCTGGGTGGCTGCAGGTATTCCTGTAGCAATGCTGGCAACCATCGGAATGATGTATTTGATGGGCCAGTCGATCAATATGATATCGCTTTTTGCACTGATCATGATGCTTGGCATAATTGTTGATGATGCAATTGTTGTAGGTGAGCATACCGCCACGCGTTTTTCACTTGGCGATGGCCCGTTTGAAGCGGCAGAGACTGGTGCGGGTCGGATGGTCCTGCCGGTAGTTGCGGCAATGATCACTACAGCGGCAGCATTTGCTCCAATCCTGTTGATTGGAGATGTCATAGGCCAGATCATGGGTGTTATGCCGCTGGTGGTAATCTGTGTGATCATTGCCAGCATGGTGGAGTGCTTTTTGATATTGCCCGGCCATCTGGCTCATGCCCTGCAACCAAGAAAAAAACGTCACTGGTCCTTTATACGTCACATGTTGGTGGCTTTTTCACTTGGCGTAATCATTCTGCTGGTGATTACCAAGGATTGGGATGGAACTGGTTTGGCGAAATTGGGGGATTGGTTGGCTCCTGTAGCAAAACTCAAGCAAGATATCCGGTTTGAATTTTTTGCCTTGATATTGGCCGTTGGCAGCCTGATTGCCGGTGCAATTGTAGAAAGTCTGATATTTCTCCTGTTCAAGCTCAGGAGAAAATCATCAGGAAATAATGGTTATGAGCAGGCCGATACCCTGATTAATCAGGACGGCCCGTTTCGCCAGTGGTTTGACAAATGGTTCAATGCGTTTCGTGACGGACCATTTTCGAAACTGGTAACATTATCGTTCATTTATCGCTACGTAACCGTTTCAGTTGCTATTGGTTCAGTTCTTATTGTTGTTCTCGGCATTTTTGTATTGGGGGGGCATCTGAAGTTCATATTTTTCCCATCTCCTGAAGCTGAAAATGTCCGGGCCAGGATTGTATTGAATGCCGGTATTTCTGAACAACGCGCTGTGGAAGTCATCAATTCGATTGAACGATCACTGTATGCGACCGTTGATAAAATTACTGATGATAATGAGGAACTGGTATCAGCGGTATTTATTTCACTGGGTTCGGTTGGCAGGAGTGTCGGTGACAATTTGGCTCAGATTCGCGTTCAATTGACGTCATCGGAAGTTCGCACCGTGCGAACGCCTGTAATAGTCAAAGCCTGGCGAAAAAATATTCCGAAACTGGCAGGGATAAGACGCGTTTCGATTTTTCAGTCTCGTGGCGGGCCACCGGGCCGAGATATTGATATTGAAATCTATGGCGATGATGTAAATGAGCTGAAACTGGCAGCAGGAGAAGTCATTGATCTGGTTACAGCAGTTCCGGGAACAACCGGCATTTCGGATGATCTGCCTTATGGCAAACCGGAACTGGTAATGGAACTTCTGCCAAGGGGTGCGGCACTGGGTTTTTCAATCGAAGAAGTTGGCCGCCAGGTGCGCAATGCATTTGAAGGCGCAATTCCCCGTCGTTTTGCCGATGGTGATGATGAGGTAACCATCCGTGTCACCAGAACAACCCTTGATAAAGGGGGGGCGGCCCTTCGAAATTTCGAACTGAAAAGTGCAGGCGGCGAATTTGTACCTTTGACAGAAATGGTCAGTCTTCATGAGCGGCAGGGCTTTTCGACAATACAGCGAAAAGACGGAAAAGTCAGCGTATCAGTTACCGCGGATCTGGATGATAAAGTGATTACTGTCCAGGATGCCAAGAAATATCTGGTTGATGGCGCACTTCCTGACGTCATTGCAAAATATGGTCTGGATTACGAATTCACCGGCCGCGATAAAGAGCGCGAGGACGCTTTTACCGACCTAAATCTGGGTGTCATCATTGCACTTTCCGTTATCTATATTATTCTGGCATGGGTGTTTTCCGATTATTGGCGCCCCTTGGCCATCATGTTGATAATTCCATTTGGATTGGTCGGGGCAATCTATGGCCATTGGTTACTGGAGTACAACCTGACAATATTGTCATTGATCGGGTTGCTCGGTCTGTCTGGTATTCTGGTGAATGATTCAATTATTCTGGTCAGCAGACTGGACGAACGGCTGGAAAGCGGAGAATCCCTTCAACAGGCAGCAATTGGTGCAAGTCGAGATCGTCTGCGTGCGGTTTTACTGACCTCATTGACAACGATTGGTGGCCTGATACCGCTGATGTTTGAAAAAAGCCTGCAAGCACAATTTCTGTTGCCGATGGCAATCACCATCGTTTTCGGGTTGGCACTTGCCACTCTACTGGTGCTGTTTCTTGTCCCCGCTTTGATTGGAATTGGTGCAGATATAGGCAATATATTCAAATGGATATTTGCGGGCGGAGCAGTAAAAATTGACGGAAAACCGGAACCGGCTGAGTAATATCAATTCAACTGCGCCAGAAGCGCGGGACAAATAATACCAGTACCGTGAACAACTCCAGTCTGCCAATCAGCATAGCTGCCATTATTATCCATTTCGCCCCGTCTCCCAATTCCTTGTAGGTACCCGCCGGGCCAATGCGGTCTCCAACGCCGGGGCCAACATTGGAGATCGCAGATCCGGCGGCAGAAAGAGCGGTAATGAAATCAAGTCCGGTAATGCTCAGTAGACTGGCCACAATAAAAAATATCGCTACGTAAAGGAAAAGAAAGCTCATCACAGCAGTTGACACATTGTCATCAAGAACGCGCGAATTAAATCGCATGACAAAAACTCCGTTGGGATAAAAAATACTCTTGATGTGCTGTTTCAGAGTTTCATATAAAACCTGAAAACGGAAAATCTTGATGCCACACGATGTTGACCCGGCACAACCGCCAATAAACATGATCATGAAAAAGAACATGCTGGATGTCGAGCCCCAGGCAGAGTAATCCGTGGAGGCATAACCCGTTCCGGTCATAATCGAGGTGACATTGAACAGTGCATACTTGAAACCTTCACTGCTGAGTATTTTTTCGGATTGCACCTCGCCTCCGGGATAAATCAGCCAGGCAATGATAACAAGAATGGATAACAGACCTAGAAAAACCCGTACCTGACTATCCTTCCACAGGGCAATACTTTGTCCCCGAACAGCCTGGACATACAAAATAAACGGGATTGACCCCAGCACCATGAAAGCAACGGAAACCAGTTGAATGGCGAAGCTGTCAAAATGGGCAAAGGAAGCATCCTTGGTGGAGAATCCTCCAGTGGCAACGGTAGTCATTGCGTGGATAACAGCATCATCCACAGCCATGCCCGCTGCCAGGTAAGCGGCAGCGCAAAGAGCGGTAAAAAACAAAAAAACCAAAGTCAGAGATCCGGAAATCTGGGTGGCCCGCGGCATGATCTTTTCGGCGGTCTCAAAAGCTTCAATCTTGAACAGTTGCATGCCGCCGATCTGCAGCATCGGCAATACTGCCACAGCCATCACAATGATACCCAGCCCCCCGAGCCACTGCTGTATACCTCGCCAGAAAAGAACTCCCGGCGGAGCAAAATCAAGTCCGGTTATCACGGTGGCTCCCGTAGTGGTCAGCCCGGAAAGTGACTCGAATACTGCATCTGTAAAAGTTGGTACAATACCAGACCAGTAATAGGGCAAGGCGCCAAACAGAGCCAGGATTACCCAGGTACCAACCGTCATGATAAAAGCCTGTTTGGTACCCAGATGCTGCGTGGTACCTCGAGCACCGCCATACAAGCCAGCGCCGATCAGAATGGTCAAAATTCCGGATGCGGCGAATACCCGCCAGTCGTCATTATCGGCCAGCAGATCAACAATCGCCGGAAGTAGCATGGAACAACCAAGTGTTGCCAGCAACAGGCCGATTACCAGAAAAATCGGTCGAAGATCAAAGTTCATAATATAAGTGACCGGGATGGGTTGTTGACATCGTTACCTGGAGCGCTTTTCGTGGAATATGAACCATTGATGCACCATATCGGTTCACTCGGCCAGGCGTGGAGCATAGCTCGATGCCTGTGCATCGGGCAAGCTTCGCCCCAACACCAATGGGGATTGCGACGGGCCGTCAGGGGGCAGCCAATCCACCATCGAAGCTAATGTATACACGCAACAAACGGGCCGATCGAAATTGTCCTCCTGTGGCGTTGAATTTCGCTTGTGGTATCCCGGCACCCCAAAAAACCATGTTGCGCGAAACTCGCTTTGCAGGTGAACAATTTTGATTCGGTCAAACGATTTATATTTCATCAAAAGTGCTCTAGTTATAAGTCGGTTGGAAGTCTGGCAAATCAAGGGAAAATGCCGGGATTGCTACTTTGATGGTGTCTCCATCGGCTTTTTTCACTACATAATGCCCCACCATTATACCTGATGGCGTATCCAGCGGACATCCGCTGGTATATTCAAAGGAATCTCCGGCTTCAATTACGGGCTGTTCACCAACAACACCAGCCCCGTCTACTTCTTCAATCAGTCCGTTCCCGTCTGTGATGTGCCAGTGTCTTGACAATATTTGCACACTGTCATCAGAGCGGTTTTCCACGACCACACGATAAGCCCAGAAATACATTCCCTCTTCCGGTTTGGATCGTTCGTCAATATAGACTGGCAGGACACTCACGGATATGTCACTGGTGATTGAATTGTACATGTTGACAACATAGGCTAGCAAACCGGGTAATCGCAAGGTGGTTTGCGTATAAGAGATTAATTATTTATCCGCAATGAGGATTCCCGGGATGCTTGACGGCAAGGCTCGCCAACTGTTTGAACCAGCTCTTGACAGGATTGCAAAAGCAATTGTCAGGCTTGGTATCGGTGCCAATACAGTTACGTTGAGCGCATTTGTTATTGGAATGCTTGCAGCTTTTGCCATCGCCCTGCAATATCTGCTGGTTGGGCTTATCCTGCTTCTTGTCAGCCGACTGGGGGATGGTCTGGATGGAGCGGTTGCCCGACAGACCCGAAAAACCGATTTTGGCGGATATCTCGATATTATTCTGGATTTTGCCGTTTATGGCTCCATCCCTTTCGCATTTATTATCATGGACCCGGCTCAAAACGCCATCGCCGGTGCGGCGTTGATATTATCCTTCTATATCAACGGGTCCAGCTTTCTCGCCTATGCGATAATGGCTGAGAGATATGGAATGAAAACAAAAGCCAGGGGATCAAAATCCCTGTATTTTGCCACCGGCCTGGCGGAAGCAACAGAAACAATCGCCGTTTTTGCAGCATTCTGCCTTTTCCCCGACTGGTTTCCCGCAATAGCGTGGTTTTTTTCCGCTATCTGCATGATTACGGTATTTGCCCGTATCCTGCAGGCGCGTGAGAATTTCAGGGATTAATATCAAGTGCCCTACACACCTCTCAATGCACCGGCCAGGTCATCAACCAGATCATCCACATCCTCCAGCCCGACTGACAGGCGAAGCAGACCATCATTGATATTCAGTGCTGCCCTGTCTTCTTCACTCAGGTTTTTGTGGGTGGTGGTTGCCGGGTGGGTGATCAGGCTTTTTGCATCACCCAGATTGTTTGAAAGCAGGATGATATCCAGTGCATTTTCAAATTTGAAGGCCGCGGTTTTACCTCCCTTGACTTCAAACGCAACAATAGTCGAGGCGCCTTTCATCTGACGCTGCGCAAGTTCATATTGGGGATGGTCGCTCCTGCCTGGATATATTACCCGCTCAATTTTCGTTTCATCAGCCAGAAAATCGGCAATGCGGGAGGCATTTTGTGTTTGCTTGCGCACCCGCAAATCGAGTGTCTCCAGTCCCTTCAACATTGTCCAGGCATTAAACGGGCTGAGGCTTGGACCGGTATGGCGAAAATAGTCGTAAAATTCCTCATCGATAAATTCTTCATCAGCCAGCACAATGCCGCCCAGGCATCGCCCCTGGCCATCAATATGCTTGGTTGAGGAATAGACGACGATATCTGCCCCAAGTTCCAGCGGACTCTGCCAGATCGGCGTGGCAAATACATTGTCGATGACCAGTCGTGCACCAACCCGGTGGGCAAGTTCGGCAACTTTCGCGATGTCGATCAGTTCAAGCGTTGGATTGGTCGGGCTCTCCAGAAAGCAGACTTTCGTCTTCGGACCAATCGCTTTTTCCCATTCATCCAGTCTGGTGCCATCCACCAGGGTAATATCAATGCCGAATTTTGGCATCAGGATTTCTATCACCCAGCGACAAGAACCAAACAACGCTCTCGCCGCTACAACATGATCACCGGCCTTTACCTGACAGGCAATGGCCGCAGTGACAGCCGCCATGCCGGTCGCCGTTGCCTTGCCAGATTGGGCGCCTTCAAGCAGGCACATGCGCTCTTCGAACATGGAGACCGTAGGATTGGCATAACGTGAATAGATGTAGCCATCATCTTCGCCTTTGAATCGGGCTTCCGCCGCTTCCGCGCTGTCATAGACATAGCCCTGGGTGAGGTGCAGAGCTTCCGAGGTTTCGCCAAATTGTGAGCGGGTAGTGCCGCCGTGAACCAGTTTTGTTGCCGCCCGCCAATTTTTGTTTGCATTGCGGTTTGTCATATCTGCCTCCAATCTTTAACCGGCATAAAAAAATCCGGTTGCGTATTTCGCTACCGGATCAGTTCTGTATTAAACAGATAAGCGGTCCCTTTTAGCGAATTATTTAACGTGGCTGCAAGCCGACCGGCCAAATCACCACTAATTAAACAGTGGTTTACTGTGGAATTTGCTTTGCGTCAATCGTTTCATTGACTAATAATTTCTCGTGTTCAACTCAAAACGCAGTTCACAGTTTTGGTTTGTAGCCCAAGGCCCACGATAATCCTGGAAAACAAATGGCACGTACAACCGGAATATTACCCGATTCTGCGATATCAGAATTACTTCACAACAAGATGCTTACCACCACCAGAACGCTGGATGATGATCAGATACAGCCGGCAAGTATTGATCTTCGTCTGGGCGAGACGGCTTATCGCGTTCGCGCGTCATTTCTACCCGGAGCCGGCAATAAAGTTGAAGAAAAACTTTCACGTTTCAAATTGCATGAGATTGATCTGAGCGATGGTGCTGTTCTGGAGACCGGTTGTGTTTATATCGTGCCCTTGCTGGAGAGCCTCGATCTGCCCCAAACTATTGAAGCTTCAGCCAATCCGAAGAGTTCTACCGGCAGACTGGATATTTTCACACGGGTGATTGTTGATGGCTCACAGTCCTTTGACCAGATACCAGCCGGCTATAGCGGTGCCGTTTATCTGGAGATCAGCCCCAGCACTTTTCCGGTAGTTGTACGCACCGGATCACGGCTCTCGCAGATGAGATTTCGCTGCGGCATTTCAGCCCTGGGTGATGCGGAATTGATGACACTGCACGAAGAACAGACCCTCGTGGCTACAGCAAACCCCAATATCCTGAACGGTGGAATTGGACTTTCAATCGACCTTTCCGGTGATGAAAATGGTCTGATCGGCTATCGTGGAAAGCGCCATACCGGTGTGGTTAACGTGGACAAAAAATCTGCCCACCGAACCCTGGATTTTTGGGAACCAATCTATAATCACGGCTCAAACGACCTGGTGCTGGATCCGGATGAATTTTATATTCTGGTGTCAAACGAAGCCGTCCATGTTCCTCCATTATATGCGGCAGAAATGGTGCCCTATGATCCACTGGTTGGTGAGTTCAGGGTTCATTATGCCGGGTTTTTCGATCCCGGGTTTGGCCATGACGGCGCAGGTGGAAAAGGCGCGCGGGGTGTATTGGAAGTGCGCAGCCATGATGTGCCGTTTATTCTTGAACATGGTCAACTGGTCGGTAGGCTTGTTTTTGAGCACATGCTGGCGAGGCCTGATGCGCTTTACGGTATTGATCTTGGTTCAAATTATCAGGCCCAGGGCCTGAAACTGTCCAAACACTTTATTTGATGCTGACAGATTCAATGTACTCATGAAAGGCTATCGGTCTAGCAACAATTATTCGTCGTCGCAGGCCCAGGATTCCGGACGATTGACGTCCTGTGGTAATATCGTCGCATCATCGCCGCATGCCATATCGATTTGCCACTGCTTTAAACCGGTTGCCTGGCTCAAATCCACACCTTCAATTCTGATTTGGAAAAAAAATGTCCCGCTGAATTCCAGTGGACCGCTGATTTTTGCGCCGCGAAAATCTGCCCGGGCCATTGAAGCATATGAAAAATCATTGTTTCCAAGTATAGCACCGGTAAATATTGAACGCCCGGCCTGAGATTTGGAAAAATTTGCTTCCGTTAAATTTGCCCCGCTGAAATTCACTCTCAGCATTTCAGATTTCTGAAATATGGCGTTTGTCAAATCGGTTTTCTTGAAATTGACCCGGTATACAATAGCTTTCTCAAAATTGGCGTTTTTGGCGCTGGAACCATCAAAAAATACGCGAAGCAAAACGGATTTTCGAAAATCAGCATCGTCGAATTCTGATTTGCGCATATCGGTTGATGAGAAATTTGTCCCTTTGAAATTTGCCTTTTTCAGATCATTACCGCTCAGCATGAGGTTTCGTTTCCGGCAACCTTCCCAATTAACACCCTGCTCGGGATCGTCACCACAGGCTGCAAGCGCCTGTTCAATAAATAACGGGCTGGAAACCGGCAGTACAAACATTGCAAAGGCCAACAATACAATTTTTTTCAACGCAATATCTCCATATTTGGCAAACAGGGCTGATTTCAAGATGGTTTTTGGCACTGCCATTTGCAATATGTAACCAGCTACTTTGTTTTAGTTGTGACCTCATGATACGGCAACAGTTTTTCGGTTGGGAGTCAATTCCTCGCAATTGAATTTTTTTGTCCAGATTCGGGTTTCTGACCGAGGTCGGGCACCTGGATTGGCCATTTTCGAAAACAACTTGCTGGCTCTGGCAATTTCACACTGTTCGTAGACTGCGGGCAAATTGAATAGTTTCCCCGGCGCTGATAATTCTGCTAGACTAATAACCATCGACGGTTACCGTTCAGTGCATTCATTTTTTCATCATAAACCACTCAAATCTGATCACGGAATACAACAATGCGACTGATGAAGTTTGTCTTATCTTTCCTAGCGATATTTCTTTCAAATGGAATGGAACAAGCCGGTTCGCAGGCATTTTCTCAATCCTCGAATATACCGAATTTCTGGGATCCGAATATTCGAATTGTCAAACCCGAGGATTTCAAAATACCCCGCTTGCGGTTTCTTACCACGACTGATTTCCCGCCGTTCAATTTCATTGATCGAAAAAAGCGTTTGAACGGATTTCACATTGACCTTGCCCGTCAGATTTGCAGCGAACTTGACATATTGGGGCTTTGCCAGATCCAGGCACTTCCCTGGGATGAGTTAGACAGGGCGATTGAGAACGGTGATGGTGAAGCAATAATTGCCGGCCTGGAAATGACCCATGAGCAAAAAAAGAAGTATGATTTCTCGATGCCGTTTTTGCATATTCCTGCACGGTTTGCGGCGCTTCGCAATTCGGGTCTGGACGAACCAATGGCTGTGTCGCTATTCAAAAAGAAAACCGCCCTGGTAAAAGGATCAGCTCATGCGCGTTATTTCAAGGCGATATTTTCAAATCGCAAATTTGTAGAATTTGCCTCACTTGCCGAGGCAAAAAAAGCTCTGAGGGACAAAAAAGTCGAGGCTTTATTTAGCGACGCGGTTTCATTGTCGTTCTGGCTGACATCAAAATCCGCTGATAAATGTTGCGGGTTTGTCGGAGGGCCATATATTTCGCAGGAATACTTAGGCAATGGACTGACAATTGCAGTAGCCAAAAATAAGCCGGGCCTGGTTGAATCAATCAACTTTGCCCTGCGTCGTATCAGCGACAATGGCACGTTTCGCGAGCTCTACTTGCGTTATTTTCCGCTCAGCCTTTATTGAGGCAGATATTGATTGCCGGTCATCATTAGACGATTGCAATCGGGCCAAGACTGACAACTGTTGATACTTCGATATCTGTCGGTATTGGCCAAAGTGCTCTAAATTATCTGGTGCCTTGCACGCGCACCACGCTCAATGGCAGCCGCGGTAAGTCTGTCAATATCCATTTTATGTCTGAAAATCTGCAACAGCCGAAGTTCCTCCTGTTCAATTTGCAGATCGGCAGCAGCTACATCCACGGCCAGAGCATAGGCTGTTTCATGCAGGTGATCGGGCAGTGAATCCAGAGCATTATCGATAATCTGATCCAGACCATCCTCTTTTTGAAGGATCTGGGTGCAATCGTCGGCTACTGCAATCATTCTTTGTACATCAAATTTCTCAAATACCGGCAGGGACTTGATGATACTGCCGATTTTTGCCAGTTCACTGTCGGTCATGGTTCTGTCAGCAGCAGACATGGTTACCATGATATGAATTAGGGCATCGTGATAAGATAATTTCGACATTGATATTGGTCCTAAAGTGGTTGGCAAAAACTGGTCATTTCATGACGCATGAGATATTGGCAAAAAGTAGTTATTGTTACAGCGAACTGCAAGTCGTGATTCTATGTAAACATGAAACGGTCTATCATAATTGCCCACCAATTACATCACTTGGAATATCGCCGGATATATGCCATTACCCCGCGAACAATGAATTTTTACGGGAATACCATCATGACCGGCGAACCAGCGCTCACTTCTTTAAATAGTCCACAAATGCAGGATCTGGCTGAGAAGGCCAGGGCCTGGACATTTGAAGAAGCCCGCCGGCTGGTGAAGCGGTATTCACAGTCGGGTTATCCTGATGAGGTGTTATTTGAAACCGGCTACGGACCATCCGGATTGCCGCATATTGGTACTTTTGGAGAGGTTGCCCGAACCACTATGGTACGCCATGCCTTTCGTGTTCTGACCCGGGACGCGGTGCCAACGCGCCTGCTTTGTTTTTCAGACGATATGGATGGGTTTCGCAAGGTGCCGACCAATATCCCCGATCAGGAATTGATGGCAAACTATATCGGCCAGCCTCTGACAAAAGTACCGGATCCTTATGCCAAAGGCTATGAGAGTTTTGCCCATCACAACAATGCCCGTTTGATGGCATTTCTTGATCGGTTTGGATTTGATTATGAATTTGCCAGTGCGACCCAGTATTATGCATCAGGCCGCTTTGATGAAACTCTGCTCAAGTTGCTGGAAGTTTATGACGATGTGATGGATATCATTTTGCCGACACTTGGTCCTGAGCGGCGCGCAACCTATTCGCCGTTTTTGCCGATTTGCCAGCGCACGGGTGTTGTGTTGCAGGTACCCGTAATAGAGCGAAATATTGCGGCTGGAACGATTGTCTATCAAGACCCGGAAACCGGCGAAAATGTAGAAACCGGAGTTACTGGAGGCAAGGTCAAATGCCAGTGGAAAGCAGACTGGGCGATGCGCTGGGCCGCACTGGGGGTGAATTATGAAATGGCTGGTAAGGACCTTATTGAATCAGTGAAATTATCCAGCAGAATTTGTCGTGCACTGGGGAAAATACCGCCTGAAGGCTTCAGTTATGAATTGTTTCTTGATGAAAAGGGGCAAAAAATTTCAAAATCGATTGGCAATGGCCTGACGATTGAGGAATGGCTCAAATATGCTTCCCCTGAAAGCCTTTCATTGTTCATGTATCAAAAGCCAAAAACCGCAAAGCGGCTGTTTTTTGATGTCATTCCGAAAAATGTTGATGAGTATTTCCAGCATTTATCTGCCTATCAAACCCAGGATAGCGAAAAACAACTGCAAAATCCGGTTTGGCACATGCATTCGGGAAATCCGCCAAAAATCGATATGCCGATCACATTTTCAATGCTGCTCAATCTGGTCAGCGCATCAAACGCCCATGACAAGTCGGTGTTATGGGGATTTATCGGCAATTATGGCAAGGATATTACTCCACAAACCCACCCTAAGCTGGATGAGCTTGTCGGCTATGCCATACGTTATTTTGAGGATTTCGTTAAACCGGAAAAAGTTTTTCGCGCACCCGATGATAAAGAGCGTGCGGCCATGGAAGAGTTGTATGAAAAACTCGGGCAGGTTGATGCCGATATCGATGGCGATGCATTGCAGAGCGAGATATTTGCCATTGGCAAGGCCCATGATTTTGACAATCTTCGTGACTGGTTCAAGGCGCTCTATCAGGTGTTGCTGGGTCAGGATCAGGGACCCAGATTTGGCTCTTTCGCCGTGCTCTACGGCATCGATGCAACACGCCGGTTGATCCAGGATGGTCTGGCCGGAAAATTCCTGACCTGAGTGTTATAGCAGAACACCTTTAAAATAATCCTGCAATCAGGAGCGAAAAGCGACCGGCGTTGGTGCGCCGCCCTCGTGGAGGCCGGGCGTTAGCCCGAATAGCCGTGAGCGAAAGAAATTCAACAGGAGCGAAAAGCGACCGGCGCCGGTGCGCCGCCCCCGTGGAGGCCGGGCGTTAGCCCGAATAGCCGTGAGCGAAAGAAATTCAACAGGAGCGAAAAGCGACCGGCGCCGGTGCGCCGCCCCCGTGGAGGCCGGGCGTTAGCCCGAATAGCCG
>JAAEMP010000251.1 GCA_024225445.1 Hyphomicrobiales bacterium
AGAACCCGGGTTAGAATACCTGAAATCAAAGACCAGAACCAGTCTTCGCAATGGCGGCTGTCGGCAGACGGTGTCGATGGCAGGTGTGTCGCAGATTGTATAACAAACGTAGTTGAATACGGTAATTTGTCCGCACTGCCGTCATTTGACTGTTGTAAAATGGAAGCAAACCGTGTGAAAACATCTTTGGGATTCCCTGTCAATTCGCAGCATGCTGGATTGGGCGATGGCTCATATATCTGGAATTGGTCGCACCCAAATGTTGTTGTTGCCCGAACGGGTCGAAGATTATGTCGGCGCGGATAATACGGTTCGGTTCATTGATGCATTTATTGATGAACTGGACCTGCAATAAGCAGGCTTTGCTCGGGTTGATGCGGAGGCGACCGGACGCCCGGTTGTCGTAACACCAGTTGACAGACTGCCTGAACAGGTGAGACATGGAGAAACCGGCCTGGTAACCGGTGATGTCTATTCAAATGCAATCGCGCAGGCTGTTTCGCGCTTTCCCAACAATCCCGACCTGCTCCAATCCTGCGCTGAGATTGCCTTTCAATGTACAAAAACCGAACTGAGCTGGAAACATTTCGGGGGTAATTTCGCAGATGCAGCACACCAACTGGCAACCGCCAGCAGCGAAAGTGTTCTAATCCTCCAGGTTCAGGTAACATTCAGGCTGAAAACGCGGCTTGCATATCACCAGGAAAACCAGATCGCTCTGACCGGTATTGCGAATGCGTTGCGGATGATTTTCCGGTATCTGAATGCTGTCACCGGTTTTCACTTCAATCAGATTACCTTCCCCGTCATCCATAATGCCGGAACCTTCCTCGATATGATAGATCTCATCGGTCTTATCCAGAGCATGCAATTGTGTGGTAATTCCGCGCGCCACCCGACATCGCGCCAGGGATAGCTGTGGACTGGCATCATCATTCAGCAATTCGAGAATATGGCAGCGTTCATTCGTGGAAAATTCTTCAGTATCAGACCTGTTGATATGCTTCATCATGATTAAATGCTTCGCGATAATTATTGGTAATTGAGCGTTACATATCATATCATCAGCAATTCATCCGTGAATAATATTACACACAAAGGAAAAGTATTGAGCACCGATCTGATTATCAAAAATGCGTTGCTGGTCACCTGCGACCAACGCCATTCCGTTCTTGAAGATGCGGCAATTCTTGTCAGCGGCAACAATATCAAATGGGTAGGCTTTTCAAGGGAATTGGAAAACCATAATCCGGCCAACACTGAAATCATCGATGCGACGGGCAAAATCCTGATGCCCGGTCTCATCAACATGCATTCCCATTGTGGCGATACCCTGTTTCGTGGCCTGGTGGAAAACCTGCCGCTGGAACAATGGTTACAGACCGTTTGGAAATCTCAGGCGGTAATATTAAGGAATGCCGAAAACTGCAGACTGGGAGCGGAACTGGGATTTGCCGAATTATTACTGGGTGGCACAACAACGCTGATGGATCAATACTGGCACCCTGATCAAACCATTACAGCAGCGCTTGATGCAGGTATTCGTATCGCCACTGGCGGCATCTTCTTCGATCCGCACGGCATGGATGGCTACTCCATTGATCACCGCGCCACCCAGGCACATGAGCTTTTTGCCAGACATGGCGGCAATGAGGAAATATTTGTCGGCACCATGCCACATGGCACCTATACGGCAGGCCCGGATAGTATCAGGACTGCCGTGGAGATAGCCAATCAGTATGGTGGTTTCTTTTCAATTCACGCCGCAGAGACAAAGGTTGAGCAGCAAACCATCAGGGATCGCTATCAAACCAGTGTCATCCGTCTGCTGAACGACCTGGGCGCTTTGTCTCCGCGCACAACCCTGGCCCATTGTGTCCATGTCGATGATGAAGAGATTGACCTGATGGCAGCCAACAAAACCAATGTCGTTCATAATCCGCTTTCAAACCTCAAACTGGCCTCCGGTTTTGCACCAATTACCAAAATGATGGCAAAGGGGATCAATGTGACCCTTGGAACCGACGGCGCCATCAGCGGCAATGACATGGATATGTGGTTCGCCATGCGCCTTGCCGCAACCATCCACAAAGCCGCCAACGAAAATCCCTCGGCCATTTCCTCCCATGAAACCTTACACATGGCAACATTGAACGGCGCCCGGGCATTGGCGGCCGAAGACATGCTCGGCTCGATAGAACTGAACAAACGGGCCGATTTTATTCTGGTTGATATTACCGGTCCACATGCAATGCCAATGTTTGATCCGGTCAGCCATCTGGTATTTTCTGCTGCGAAAAGTGATGTCAGCGATGTATTCATTTCGGGTCGTCATATCGTAAAGGATCGAAACCTGCTGACATTGAATCTTAGCGATATCCAGAACCGGATTACAGAGCTGCAGCCAGCTGTAAAAGCGGCACTGGACGAATGATATGCAACCACAATTTGCAAACCGACTGGATAAAGCCCTTTCATCAATCCGCAAATATACCGATTTCGCACCCAACATCGCCCTGATTACCGGAACCGGCCTGGCCGGTTTGCTACGTGATATTGAGGTGGAGAACACCATCGCCTATGGCGATATTGACGGATTTCCGGTCTCGACCGCTCCTTCCCACAAAGGTGAGTTGATCTTCGGTCATATAGGAGACACCAAAATTGCCGCCCAAAATGGCCGCTTTCACCTTTATGAAGGCTGGAGTGGCGAGGATATTGTCCTGCCGGTCTACGTCATGGCAAAACTGGGAGCGGTTAGTTATCTCACCACAAATGCCGCAGGTGCGCTCAATGAGACTTATCGGGTTGGCGATATTATGATGATTGAAGATCATCTGAATTTTCTCGGCATCCATCCCTTAGCCGGACAAAATGATGAAAATCTTGGGCCAAGGTTTCCTGATATGTCGCGAGCCTATGATCCCGATCTTCGAAAGCTTGCAATTAAAGTTGCAAAAAAATTGCAGATAGAAGTCCAGAGCGGAATATATGCAGCCGTACATGGACCCGAATTCGAAACCAGTGCTGAACGGCGTTTTCTCCGCTCATCTGGAGGAGACGCGGTTGGCATGTCAACGGTTCCAGAAGTTATCGCAGCCAATCACGCTGGAATGAAAGTACTGGGCTTTTCGGCAATCACCAATCAGGCTACCGGCGGCGAGGATCAGCAGCCCGACACGCTGGAAGAAGTATTGCAGAATGCTGATGTTGCCGCGGCAGATATTCGAAGAATTATTCTGGAAATGATCAAAGATGGCTGCCTGAAATGAACCCTACAACAACTAAGGTTGACAAATCTGACAATGCCGGAATTCTCGCGGGACGCACTGTTCTGGTGACAGGATCAGGTGGCACTATTGGATCCCGGATCGCCGTCTCACTGTCACAGGCAGGAGCCGATATCGCGCTCCACTACCATCACAACAAACCAGATAAAACCGTTGAATTGATTCAACAAAACAACGGCATTTATTGTGTAGTTCAAGCCGACTTCAATCACTCCGGTTTTGCTGACAGGCTGCTCGATGAAATCGAGGGTCAGTTGTCGACACCCGATATCCTGATTAACTGTGCTGCCAGTCAGGACGTCATCTTCATGAAAGACCTGAGCGAGCAGGATTTCGACAATATGATGAAAACCAATGTCAGCGCATTGTTCACTCTCTCGACACAATTTGCCCGTCGCATTCCATCCCGGTTTTCAACTTTGGCCTCAATCCTCAACATCTCATCGATAGAAGCCCGCCGCCCGGCTTTAGGTCATGGCCATTACGCCACTTCCAAAGCAGCCGTCGAAATGCTGACCAAATCGATGGCCCTGGAATATGGTCCAAAAGGGCTGAGGGTGAATGCCATTGCACCAGGTCTGGTTGCCAGAGAAGGGATTGAAGCCGACTGGCCGGAAGGAGTCATGAACTGGCAGCGTTTATGCCCGCTGGGTCGCATGGCGAAACCAGACGACATTGCCCGGGCGGCATTGTTTCTGGTGTCTCCAGCAGCCACTTTTATTACCGGCACTATTTTGACGGTTGATGGCGGCATGAGCACAACCCCCGGCTGGTAATCAGGACACACCACCGCGCATGATCAATCAAATTCCCAACGGTTTGCACCCAGCATGGATATTGCCGCAATAATTCGCTGAAAGCTGGCACCGGCTTTAACAACACTATGACGCGCCCGCAGATATCCGTGCACCAGGCCCGGTTCATTGATCCACCAGGCTTGACCGCCAGCACCGGCAATCCGGTCACGATATTGCCGCCCGTCATCACACAGCGGATCACATTCAGCCGAAATGATTACCGTTGGCGGCAATTCATCAAAATTATTATCCGCCAACGGTGAAAAAGTAGGATCTTGTGAGTGGGTTAACCCGCAGCCACGAACACCGGCATAGTATTCGACCTCCCTGATATTCAAAAGTGGCGCTTCACTGTGTTCCACATAAGAGCCTTTTGACATATCACCACCAAGTTCGGGATAAATCAAAACCTGACCGGCAGGTTTTCGCGCATTTTTCCTCGTTAGGTGACAGGTTGCAGCAACCAGGTTCCCACCGGCACTATCACCGGCCAGGACAATCGGCAGATCATTCAAACTGGCCACATATTGAAATGCCTGGAGCGTATCCTGACAGGCTGCAGGATGAAGATATTCAGGTGAAAGACGGTAATCGACTGAAAAAACCTGATAACCGGTCTGCTTGCATATTTCAGCACAGATATCATCGTGACTTTCAAGCCCGCCAACAACATACCCCCCACCATGGCAATATACTACACTGGCAACCGGAATCGTGTCCTGGCTTGAATACTTGCGTATGCCTATTTCGCTGTCTGCTGACTGTATAAAACTGTCCATGCTGGTGATCCCGCCCGGATAGCCTGCAAAAAATACCCTGCACATCGCATCATAGATTTCACGTTGTTTTTCGATAGTGAAATTAACCGTATTCTGCGGATAACAGGCATTGGTCCGTTCAATAAATGCCCACACTTCATCATCCAGCAACGGATCATACTTGTTGTGATATTTTGATATGTTCATTAGAGGCTTTCTGCCTGGATTTTTACAACCCGGACGACAACTCTTCACTCTATATGGAAGGTATCACCCAATCTGGCACAATTCCGGATCTTTTAACATATTCGCCTGCATCAAGCCCCTTGAAGATACCATGATCACTGACAAGTATCGTTTTCCAGTCTTGCGCTGCACCCCCCAAAATATCTGTATGCAGTGTATCACCTATCATGCAGATACGCTCCCGGCTGATATTACCGGCTATTCCTTCTTCGACGATATCGAACACAGATGCAAAGGGTTTGCCGTGAAACTCGACTTTGGCATGGTATTTTTCAACCAGGCGGTGAGCTATGTATCCCGGCTCCATGCCCATATGATCCTCACGCGGTGAAACAATATCCGGATTTGCCACAATAATCGGCCGCAACTGATTTTCCAGTGAACACTCCAGCATTTGCTGGCGCTCTGTATTCCAGTCCAGGGTTGATAAAAGCAGAAATCCGGTCACTTCATCATACAAGGATGCATCATCGGTGAGTTTGACTGTTGGTTGATCGATCTCATCAGGAGAAAAATCAGCTTTCGACATCGCGCCCCAGTAAATTTCATCGCCGTATCTCGCCAAAGCACGTTCTGCTGCCATCCGACTGGAAATCACCTCACTGACGCCAAAATCATATCCCAGACCTTCGAATTTTTTGACATTGGATTTTGCATCAAAACTGGCACCATTCGACAATACGAAAACCTGTTTTTCCATATTGCGCAGTTTTGCCAGACATTCAGGCCCGCCGGAAATTGGCGTCCCCCCGACATTCAAGACGCCATAGGCATCAAAAACAAACACATCAAAGTGATCCGCAATTTCAATCAGATTCGCAGCTCTGTCGAATTCTTCGGGAAAATTTGCTGGCGGCAGGCGCCCACGAACATGCTCATAATGCCGGAAAGCGGCTTCGCCATCCAGCTGCGCATAAATCTGGGAAAAATTATCAGATGATTGCACCGCGTACCTTCGCCGAAACCCATTCGGAAATAATAACCGTCAGCAATATTACCAGCAGAATCATCGACACCTGGGTCCATGCCAGAGTATTTATCGAACCATTCAGTTCAAGGCCAATTCCACCCGCTCCAACGAGTCCCAAAATTGTCGATTCCCGGATATTGATGTCCCAGCGGAATACCCCGACACCGGCAAAAGTTGGCAACACCTGGGGGACAATACCATAGAGCATCTGTTGCGGTCTGCTGGCTCCGGTCGCTGCAATCGCCTCGACCTGGGTATGGTCTATCTCCTCGATACCTTCATAAAGCAATTTTGCACAAAATCCGATTGATCTTAATCCGATTGCAATTGTACCCGCCAATACGCCCGGCCCCAAAATCAACACCAGTATTAGTGCCCAAATCAGTGAATTCACCGAGCGCGATGAAACTATGATAAAAATGGCCACAGCGCGAACCAGAAAATGCGGGGTGGTATTTCTCGCCGCAGCAAATGCCACCGGAATGGCAATGAACAAAGCGATCACGGTACCAAGGGTAGCAATATTAATTGTGTCCCAAATGGGCAGCCACAAACGGCTCATATAGCTGAGTTTCGGCGGCACCATTCGTGTGCCAATATCCATCGCTTGACGCGGGGCATCCTGGACAAAAAACCAGACGGTTTCTTCTGTCATCAATATCCAGGCATACAAGACAATCGTAATACCGATCAGCCAGCCGACCCAGATAGCCAATTGCTTCTTCGTAGTACGGCGTTTCCAGACCGGCCCATCACTGGTTTCAATCAAAGGCATGTTACTGAACCCACTTTCTCAGGTACCCGGAGATGTATTCGAGCACCATCACTATCCCGATTATTATCAGCAAAATAGCTGCTGCCGTATCAAATTCATAACGGTCAAATGCTGTATTCAGCGTCGCACCAATACCGCCACCGCCGACAATACCTACCACTGCTGATTCCCGGAAATTGATATCCAGGCGATAGACTGAGAGCCCAATCATCCGTGGCATCACCTGTGGCTGGATCGCATAATTGATCCACTGGAACCAGGAGGCCCCGGTTGCCTTGATCGCTTCAGCCTGGGAGGCACTCATATTTTCAATATCTTCCGCCAGCAATTTGGCGAAAAACCCGATTGTTCCAATCGCCAAGGCAATAAAGCCTGCAAACGGTCCAAACCCGAACAGTTTCACCGCAAAAATTGCCAAAATCACCTCCGGAAATGTCCGGGATCCGGCGACTATCGCCCGGCAAAACAAATAAACCCATTTGGGTGCAAGATTGCTCGCAGCCCCCAAACCTACCGGGACCGATATTGCTATACCAGCTACTGTGGCAATAATTGCCATCCAGACACTTTCCAGAATCCCATCCAAAACCACATTACGACTATCCGAAAAATCCGGTGGGAAAAACGCCAGAATAAAGCGCTTGCCTTTCGGGATTCCATCCCAGGCGCGCTCCCAGTCGACATCCATCGTACCAAGCCCGATTGCCAGGTAAATCGCAAATCCGAGGATCAATCCCCATCGCAAGGTCGAATTCTTGACAAGCGGAGGCTTTTTCCAATGGCTGGGGAAAGTGGTGGGAGCATCACTCATCTCTACGATTTCCCTTTGCCGTTACCCGCCTTCGCTTTGGATTTTGGCGAGGCTGTTTTTTTCTTGGGTATTACAATTGTTTCAGGTGCATTCTCTACATCTTCATCATCAACTTTCTCAATCGTTGCCTCCCAGTCTTCTTCTCCGTAAATACGGGTGAGAACTTCAGGTGTCAGACCATCTGGTGGTCCATCATAGACGATCGATCCCAATTCCAGACCAACAACACGCTGGGAATACATTTGTGCCAACTGCACATCATGAATGTTGATGATGGCAGCCAGTCCGCGCTCTTTGCACAATTCGTTGATTAGCCGCATAATCTGCCGAGACGTTTTTGGGTCAAGGCTGGCGGTTGGTTCGTCAACCAGCAATAGATCCGGGTCCTGTATCAGGGCGCGGCAAATGCCAACCCGTTGCCGCTGCCCACCGGAAAGTTCATCAGCCCGTTTATCAGCCATATCCATCAACCCGACGCGGTCGAGCAACCGGTAGGCTTCCTGAATATCTTTTTTCGGAAATTTTCGTGTCCAGCTTGTCCAGAAACCAACATAGCCAAGGCGTCCGGAGAGCACGTTTTCCATCACACTCAACCGTTCAACCAGGGCATATTCCTGAAAAATCATCCCCATTTTGCGTCGCGCTCTTCGCAACGCACCGGACGACAATCCGGTCAATTCAAGTTCACCCAGATAAACCTTGCCACGGGTCGGTTCAACCAACCGGTTGACGCATCTGATTAAAGTGGATTTTCCCGCTCCCGACGGGCCGATGAGCGCGATAACCTGACCATCAGGAATTTCCAAATCGACGTCTTTTAATGCTTCGTCCCCGGTCTTGTAACGTTTGCTTAATCCCTCAAGACGCAGCATATCCCCTCCAACTCAATCCAACTATTTCGAGTAATTCACACAGTATTTTACATCGAAAACAGCCGGTTCCAAAAACCAGGGAAAATCCGGCTGCTTCATTGTCGTTTCAAATCATTATTTGCAGTCGTAGCTTACACCGTTGGCTGCATCGATTTGGCGGATTACTGCCCAGTCAGTTTTATGAGTGATGCCAATAAAGCGGTCAGCCTTCTTGAATTCCTTAACGAAATTTGCATCTTCACTCCAGGGGTATGTCCAGAATGCAGTTTTTACTTTCGCAACAAGCTCCGGATGCAGGTTGTGGGCATGGCCATAACCGGTTGTCGGGAAGGTTTGCGATTTGTAAATTGTGCGGATTTTCCCTTCTTCGATCACACCGCGGCGAATCATGCGCTGCAGAACCGAATTGGCAATTGCAGCCACTTCGTAGTCACCATTATAAACCCCGAGAATTGAATTATCGTGTTTACCCGAAAAAGTAGGTGTAAAGTCTTTTTCCGCAACCAGTCCAAACTCGCCTTTCAGAATTGCTGATGGCGCCTTGAACCCTGAATTGGATGTTGGCGCGGTAAAGGCCATCGTCATGCCTTTGATTTCCGAAGGCGATTGCATTTTGGAAGCTTCCGGAACAATGATTTCCATTTCATAACCAAAAGAACCATCATTCTTTGCCATCATGCCGAATGGCACAAATCCAGCACAGCTGACAGCAATCGGGTTCGAGCCTGTATTAAATCCTGCAACATGCAGACGCCCGGAACGCATCGCTTCCAGTTGGGCGGCGTTGGACTGGACAGGAAAGAATACGACTTTTTTGCCCGTAACGTTCTCCATATGTTTGACGAAACCATCCCAGATGCTGGCATAAACCGCAGGGTCTTCAACTGGTGTATAGGTAAAGATGATGGTATCCGGGTTGACCCAGTCTTTCGGATCAAGTGGCAAATCAGCGGTCTGGTCAAAATTGCGGTCACAATAGGCTTCATCCAGAGTTCCACGGTTACAATCTTCTGCAGCAGCAGTGTTAACACTGAGCAGTGATCCACCGGCTCCGGCAAAACTGAACGCTATCGCAGCGGCTGCTCCAAGCAGTATGTTTTTCAACAACATATTATTCTCCCTTTTTTGGTTCCCAATTGTCTGCCGTTTATTCGGCTTTCATAACTATAACATTTCAATGGAGCATTGAATCCCCAGATTGAGGGTACAGTCAAGCCAAAGAGTGAATCTTTGGTCGTCAACCCGCAAATCTCCGCTTTGAAAATTCCGGGATTACGACCCTCGGTCAAATGCGCCCCAATTTCTGACCAGCGGTTTTGCTGTCCACTCTGCACTCCCGGTCTCCAGGCTAATGGTCCGACAACGCAAGCCTCATGCCAAGAAAACCGAATGTTCCGGCAAAAGTTCTCCTTAACCAGAATAGTACACCAGGTCGCGAGATGACATAATCACGCGCCAGCGATGCAAAAGCCCCATAAAATATGAACACAACAAAAGTCAGAAGCATAAATACGGCAGAAAATGAGGTGGATATGTTCACTGAATCAATCGACATCGCTCCAACAATACTGGATTGGGTTGGTCTGGAGCCTCCCTTGGGTTTTAACGGTCAGTCTTTGATGCCGCTGGTGGAAGGAAAAACACCCGCGAACTGGCGCGATCATATGTTTGCGGAAATGGACATGGGTAATGAAACCAGTGATCAACAATATCAACACCAATTTGGCACCACGCCACGCCAGAGCGGCTTTGCGATATTGCAGGACAAACAGTTCAAGCTGGTGCATTTTAATGGCGGCGTAAAACCACTTTTGTATGATATGAAAAACGACCCGCATGAGGCTAAAAACCTGGCAGATGATCCTGATCATACAGCCGATTTGCTCGCCATGACGCAAAATATGCTGGATCACCGAATGACCCATGCCCACCATGCATTGTCACGCATGTCGATTACCCCGGATGGATTGGTAACCCGCTAACAGGCTGTAGACCGGTCAGGCTCGCGCCAGTACAATCACGCCAGTTGCAACAATTATTGCCGCCAGAACCCTTAGTTTCCAGGGCCTCTCACCAAACCAGATCACCCCGATCATCGCAGCAATAATCACGCTGGATTCGCGCACTGCCGATACCGCACCCAATGGAGCAATCGATTTTGCATAAATCGCCAATCCATAGGCAATGGCTGATATCAGACCACCCACAAATCCTGTCAAATAAACATTGACCGGTATCGAGGTCAGCAGTTTACGGCGATAATAAAGCAATCCGAATGAAAACGGCCATTCCAGCAGGAACAGCCAGGCAATATATCCCACAGCGCTTTGAGAAGTCCGCACACCCATACCGTCCAGCACGCTATAGGCGGCAATCATCAGTCCGGTCGCCAGCGCAGCCATTATCGCCACCCCGTTAGCATGGCCCTTGTTGCGAGAAAAAAACAGCACACCGATACCCGATGTGACCAGCATAATTCCCCACCATGCCTGAGCTGGAAGTATTTCCCCGGCAAATAGCCATGCGCCCATTGCCACACATACCGGTGCGATTCCTCGCGCAATCGGATAGACCTGACTTAGATCGCCAAAACGATAGGAAAGCAGAAGAAAGATATAGTAGAAGAAATGTACAAAAGTTGAACCAATCAGAAACGGCCAACTTTCGGATGCCGGTGGTAAAAACAGATAGACCAGCACAAGAGCCGGCAATCCGTGACCGAAATTCAGCATCGCCATCGCGATAAAACGATCTGCGGAGTGCTTCATCATGGCGTTCCACACAGCATGCAGGAATGCTGCGCTTAGCACCAGGGCAAGTGCAAATTCAGGTTGTGAACCCAATTGACAAAACTCCACCGATTCAGCGCAAATTGGTAATCTTGTCCCTTTACACAATTAAACCCGGTTGCTCAATTGATTATGTGTATGTTTAGTGTCCAACCCGAAACTCTGAGCAGGGTTTGACGAACCGGATTTTAGGTGATTTTGTTGGAAATTCTGTGCCGCAGGCTGGTTGCCTTCAAGCAGAAATTCCGGCAAAAAGAGCCAAAATCAGGTTCGCCCGTAGGGTTTTACATAAATTGCCCACTATCGGTGGAGTTTTTCTTGCAAAGGGCACCACCCTGTACCGCGAAAAGCTCCTTGATATTGAACAATTTCTGCAAAATCAAACCCTGCTCATAGTTTCGGGTTGGACACTTAGCCAAGTCCTGTTCAGTTGGAAGAACCTTGCACAGCCCATTTGGATCACATTTTTGATAAAAATGGTAATAGCACAGGGCAATATTTGATAAACAGATTTTCAATTTTGCCATTATACAATTGCTGTTTGTGCGTCAGCAATATAAAAACTCATCACAAATCAAAACAACAAGCGAAACCATCATGTCTCGAACAGTCTATGTAAACGGCGAATTCCTGCCGGAAGAAAATGCAAAAATTTCAGTTTTTGATCGCGGCTTTCTGTTTGCCGATGCTGTCTATGAGGTTTGCCCGGTACTGGGCGGAGGCATTGCTGATGCAGATGCACATCTGGCCCGCCTGGCCAGATCTCTGAAGGAACTGCAATTTCCTGATCACTATTCGGCCTCTGAATATTTGCCATTGCTTAAAACGCTGGTTCGTAACAACAAACTGGAGGAAGGTCTGATTTATATTCAGGTCACCCGCGGCACCCAAGACAGGGATTTTAATTTCCCGCAAAACACTGATCCCTCGGTGGTAATGTTCACCCAGGCAAAGAACGTTGTTGATAATCCTCAAGTCAAGACCGGCATATCCGTGGTGACCGTACCCGATATCAGATGGCAGCGTTGTGATATCAAGACAGTTGGGCTTCTGCCAGCCTGTCTGGCCAAGGCCGAAGCTACAAGACAAGGTGCAAACGATGCCTGGATGCATGACAATGATGGTAATATCACGGAAGGTAGTTCCAACAATGCCTACATCATTACCGGGGAAGGTAAACTGGTTACCCGACACTTGTCCAACGCCATTCTGCACGGCATCACCCGGGTTTCGGTACTGAAACTGGTGGAACAAGCCAACCTGGTGCTCGAAGAACGGCCATTCAGCATTGCAGAAGCAGAAAACGCCGCTGAGGCATTCAGCAGTTCCGCTTCAAGTTTTGTCATGCCGGTTACAACTATAAACGGCAACAGGATTTCCGATGGCAAACCCGGGTCAAATACGCTCAAATTGCGTGAACTGTGCATCAACGCCGCAATTCAATCAGCCGCAACTACCCAGGCAACAACACCAGGACGTGTCGCTAAAGCCCATTCTGCCTGATTGAAATGATATTCACAGGTAGGAACTAAAGCGAGTTAGCGATGGCGATATCCAGTCTCTCGATAATTTCACCTACCTGATTATCATTCATGATAAATGGCGGTGCCAGCAACAGGTGATCGCCATTTACCCCGTCAACAGTACCACCCATCGGGTAACAGATCAGCCCGGCATCCATTGCTGCCTGTTTCAGCTTTTTATTGAGGCCAGTTGACGGATCAAACGGTTGTTTGGTTTCCCGATCGAAGACAAATTCAACACCGATAAAAAGTCCACGACCGCGAATGTCGCCTATATGCGGATGCTGGCCAAAATGCGTAACCAGTGCGGTATTAAGTTTATCACCCATTTCAACCACGTTATTGAGCAGACCGCGTTCCAGAATTGCATTGACCACCGCCTTGCCTGTCGCACAGGCCAAAGGATGTCCCATATAGGTATGGCTGTGCTGGAAAAACCCACTGCCCTTTTCAAAGGTTTCATATATTTTCGCCGAACACAACATTGCACCGATCGGCTGATAACCGGCTCCCAGGCCTTTGGCAATAACTACAATATCAGGCACAACGTCTTCCTGTTCACAGGCGAATAATGTACCGGTTCTGCCCATGCCACACATCACTTCATCCAGTATCAGCAACACCTCATATTTGTCACAGATTTCACGAATTCGCCTAAAATAACCGTTAACCGCAGTAACTGCACCAAGCGTGGCTCCAACCACCGTTTCAGCCATAAATCCCATTATTTTGTTAGGACCGATTTCCAGTATCTGGGTCTCCAGCTCATTGGCTACCCTTTGACCGTAATCAAATTCGCTTTCCTCATAATTTCGATCACGATAGGTATAACACGGAGAAATATGACTGGTATCAATCATCAGCGGTGCAAATGGTTTACGCCTCCATTCATTCCCACCAGCTGAAAGTGCACCCAGTGTATTGCCGTGAAAACTCTGTTTTCTGGCAATCAGATGACAACGTTCACCCTGCCCTATTTCCAGATAATATTGCCGGGCCAGTTTTATTGCCGATTCCACCGCTTCGGAGCCACCATTGTTAAAAAACACCCGGTCAATTTGCGCCGGTGCATTTGCAATCAACAAATCTGCAAGATCTTCGGCAGGTTGGCTGGTAAAAAATCCGGTGTGGGCAAATGGTAACGATGAAGCCTGTTCTTTGATGGCTTCAATTATCTCCTCGTCACCATGGCCAAGACAGGAAACCGCAGCCCCTCCCGATCCATCAAAATAACGTTTGCCGTTACTATCGACCAGATAGCATCCTTCTCCCGACACAGCGGTAGGCAGGGAAGATTTGGTGTGGCGGGGAAAGACGTGGCTCATATTGTTGATCCGTTATTATCCTGGGTTTGTTTAATAGGTCCGACCCATTTCTACAAAAGGATTAAACGGACGCCTCAAATAATGCACGATGTTTTTCACGTAACCAGTAGAAATTTGTTTTTCGTACCGATCTGCTAATATCGGTTTTAACAGCCGCTTCAGTGCATATGTCTCACAGCAGTTTGATCTGTCTGGATAAAAAAGTATAACCGGTGTTTCTGGATTGAAAGGAACCATGACATTGAATTCATTGTCTGCGATATTAAACACGGTATTTTCCATCTTGCTTATCGGCAGTACCCATGCCCAACAGCAAATTCCGTCAAATGAAGCTGGCGATGTCAAAGCCTCCGATACCGTTGTCGGGCGCAATCTTGACGCACCGGTAAACAGAAAACCGGTGGCTGAGAAATTCTGGTGGTCAGATGACTGGTATGACAACGGCGTTTTGCCTGTACCGGTAAATCACCGTGTTATTCAGCGTCAGGTCAATTACATCAACAAACAAGACGATACAGACGTTCCTGCCCTGTTGTTTCGTCCGCAGACAAAAGGAAAATTTCCAGCTATTTTATTTCAGCACGGTCGTCGTGGCCTTGATGAACTGACCCAGCGCCTTGCCCGGCGCATGGCAGCACGCGGTTTTGTTGTACTGGCTCCCAACATTTTTGAAGCCAGATTTATCGAACGTTATCCAATCAGACACGATGAAATCAGCGAAGGGGATGTCAATGCAGGCGTCGATTATCTGTTGTCCCTGGACGACATATCCACTTCAAAAATCTGCTTCCTTTCACATACAAGAGGCGGGTATTACACACTGAAAGTAGCGGTTAAATTCAAGCGGCAACAAAAAGACGTCGCCTGTTACGTCACTTTCTACCCCCATTGGCAGAACCCGAATGCTGCCGAACCACTACAAGTTTATCGATATGCAAAAGAGCTGGATAACCTGAATATTCCAGTCCTGGTTTTCATCGGCGAATATGAACAATATCAACGCAGGCGTTCTGTCGAGACAGCAATATTGTTTATGAAAAAAGCTGAAAAAGATGTTCGATTGATTACTTATCCAGGCGTTGGCAGGGGATTTGACTTTCGACCGCCGCGTGTTCGCACTTTCGCCGATGATTTGGCCACCAGGGATTCCAATATGCGCGCAGCAACTTTCATCAACAAGCACCTGGCCAGATGGAAGTAAAAAAACTTCCATGTTATTTGGCAATAATCGGGAACATTATTTGTACGCCAAATTGGCCACATTTAACTGGACATTTGAACCACCACCGGATAAACACGCGCGAAGCTTTGCGGGACTGGCCACCTGCAAATATGTGGAATAACTTCACATTAACTTGTAATTTGTTCACTTGACTGCTTTGCTGTGGCGCAAAGTAGTTCACAAAGTAAATTGGACCAGGAAACATAGATTGAGGAATACCAGTGTCAGATACATTCGACAAAGTTGCGGAGATTATTGCAGATACCAGTGAGATTCCGGTAGAAGACATCACACCTGAGAGCCATACCATTGATGATCTGGGTATCGACAGTCTCGATTTTCTGGACATTGTTTTCGCGGTAGATAAAGAATTCGGCATCAAAATTCCATTGGAATCATGGACGCAGAACGTTAATGACGGCAATGCAACAACCGAAGAATACTTCGTTATGAAAAATCTTTGCGCAAAAATTGATGAATTGATTGACTCAAAGGCCTGATTTTACCCGTTTTATGCGATAATTCCGGCCTGACGGTTTTCACCCAACAACAACAGTATCAATACCATGCAACTTGAGTATTTTCAGATGATTGACTCCATCAGTGAAGTCAATCTGGACAATAAATACCTCAGTGCCCATTCAACTGTGCCTGATGAAAGCACAGTATTTGAAGGACATTTCCCGGGGCACCCCTTGGTGCCGGGCGTTTTAATGATTGAAACCATGGCCCAGGCATCTGGTATCTTGATCATGCACACGATTGATTTTGCCAAAATACCTTTGTTGGCAGGGGTAAAAAATGGCAAGATCAGAGACTTTGTCGGCCCAAAAACCGATCTCGATATAAGAGCAGAAATCGAGCATGAAGGTTCCGGGTTTGCCGTTACTCGAGCAGAAATCCGTTCCGGTGGAAAACGCATTGCCAATGCCCAACTGACTTACACCATCATGCCATTTCCAAGCGAAATGCTGCAGGAGATGATAAAAAAACAGGTTGCGGAAATGAAAAAGAATGCGGCTGGCAAATCTCAAACTGGGTTATCTTGAATTAGTTGCTGATTTTACCCACCTAATTGACTAATAGATATCCCTGACGTTACTTATGATACCAAAACGGGCCTGAATTTGGGCTTTGCAAATACTGCCAACGCATGAACACGTGAGACATATTAGATCACGGCAGAAATCAAACGGAAATGAACATATATGACCAAACAAAATCGTGAGGTGTGGATTACAGGCATAGGTCTGGTCTCCTGCTTTGGCGAAGGCGCCACACATCATTGGGAAATATTGGGTGGCGATAGCGCACCTGCACCCATTCAGGAAAAAGAGCTATTCGCTCCCTATATTGTTCATCCGCTACCGGAAATGGATTGGTCCAGGCAAATTCCCCGCCGGGGAGATCAACGTCAAATGGAGAACTGGCAGCGGCTTGGTACTTATGCTGCTGGTCTGGCGCTTGATGATGCCGGTATCAAAGAAAACGAGGAGCTGGTTTCAAGCATGGATCTTGTTGTTGCCGCTGGTGGTGGCGAGCGAGACATTGATTCTGATCGACAAATCATGGCGGAAGCGAAGCATCACGACGACCGCGACCGTCTGTTGATTGATCGACTTCCAAACGATTTGCGCCCCACCCTGTTTTTAGCCCAGTTATCTAATTTACTGGCCGGCAACATTTCTATCGTGCACAAGGTAACAGGTTCATCGCGTACCTATATGGGCGAAGAAAACGCTGGCGTTACTGTGATTGAAAACGCAGTGGCACGTATAGCAGCGGGTCAAAGCACCCACGCATTGGTAGGAGGTGCTTACAATGCCGAAAGGCTGGATTTGCTGTTGATACAGGAGCTTGGTCATTATCTTTCGCGCAATTGTGGTGATCCTGTTATCAAACGTCTGGAGAATGGAGGCGGCATGGTCCCGGGTACATCTGGCGCATTCCTGGTTCTGGAAAATGCAGAATTTGCCAAAGCGCGCGGAGCCAAACCTTACGCAAAAGTTACCGGTGTTGCTTCAGACCTGGGGGCTCGCGATGCACAATCTACCCAGACACGGGTAAAGGCAATATTTGAAAAATTGCCAGCCTCGCGAAATACTGTGGATTCAATTATCTCTGGTGCATCAGGCGTGAAAGATATCACCGAGCAGGAATTTTCTTTTCTTGATAAGCAGTTGGGTAGTAATATGCCGGTCAGGGCAACCAATTCAATATTCGGCAATTCTATGGAAGGAACATTTCCTGTCGGCATGGCTCTCGCTGCACTTGCTTTGAAAAACGGAAAATTCTATCCCCCATTTGAAGATGCAGAAAAGCCCGCCAGGCATGATCCAAAAACAATATTGGTAACATCTTTCGGCCATCGTCACGGCGAAGGATTAGCGCTGGTAGAAAAGATTTAGAGGTTTTCATGGTTATAGGAGATAGACATGTCAGGAAAATATGCTGACCGCAAAGGCAGGCCGATTATTGTTGTCACCGGAATGGGAACACTGACATCACTTGGCCAGGGTAAAAAAGACAATTGGGATGCGATTGTCGCCGGCAAATCAGGCGTCAAGAAGATAAGCAGATTCCCAACCGATGGTTTGAACACTCAAATCGCCGGCACAGTTGATTTTATGGATACCGAGGAAGTTTCGGCTCCCGCTATCTCCTACGCAATGGCCGATGCCACTGCCGAAGAAGCATTGGCTGAAGCAGGGTTTGGCCGCGATGGATTTCCCGGCCCGCTTTATTTCGCTGCTCCGCCCGTCGAACTTGAATGGCAACACCGGTTTTCCCTGATGGATGAAAATCTTGATGCAGAATCCGGTTATTCACAATTACTGGAAGCCGCCAGAAGAAAGCGCCATATGCACATGCATTTGCTGGTGCAAATTGGCGGAATTGCCTACCGCATAGCGGAAAAATATAAAACCAGAGGACTGCCAATTTCACTCTCAACCGCCTGCGCCTCTGGTGCCACATCAATTCAGCAGGGTATGGAAGCGATACGGCGCGGGGACACCGAAGCGGCGTTATGTGTGGCTTCCGATGGTTCGGTTACTTCAGAAGGGTTGATAAGATTTTCGCTTCTTTCGGCTTTAACGACTCAGAGCAATGATGATCCGGGCAAAGCCTCCAGACCATTTTCAAAAGACCGCAGCGGTTTTGTTATGTCCGAGGGATCAGCCGCATTAGTATTGGAAACCTTGGAACATGCCAAAAATCGTGGTGCGAAAATACTGGGAATAATTCGTGGAGTAGGCGAAAAGGCTGACAAATTCCACCGCACCCGCTCAAGCCCTGATGGCATTCCAGTCATTACCGCAATCAAAAGAGCACTTGATGATGCAGGAATTGAAGACAATCATGTTGATTATATTAATGCCCATGGCACATCAACTCCAGAAAATGACCGTATGGAATATAGCTCTCTGCATGCAGTATTCGGCGACAAAGTCTCGACCATTCCAATTTCATCAAACAAGTCGATGATTGGTCACACGCTAACGGCAGCGGGTGCAGTTGAGGCGGTATTTTCCTTCATGACCATGCAAAATGGGATAATTCCGCCTACCATTAATTATGAGACCCCTGATCCGGATATCCTGCTGGATGTGGTGCCAAATGTGAAACGCGACGCTGAAGTAAACACAATTTTATCGAATTCCTTTGGCTTTGGCGGGCAAAATGCCTGTCTGGTTTTTGGCGCGGATGTGGTGCAGGCCACTAGTGCATCTAATACAAAATAAATTCAAATCTATTGAGGGCAACAAAATTGCGCGCACTACAGCTTGTTTCAGATAAAGAAGTCACTGTTACCGAAATTGATTCCCCGCCTCCACCGGGTGAAGGTGAAGTTCAGCTTAAAATCAAGGTTGTTGCGCTAAACCACATTGATGTATGGGGCTGGCGAGGCATGGCTTTTACCCAACGCAAACTTCCAATAACCGTTGGCGCGGAAGCTTCTGGCGAAGTCCTGGCGGTCGGACCCGGTGTCAGTACTTTAAAAACCGGGCAACTTGTATCGATCTATGGCGCTCCGACATGCGGCACCTGCCTGCCTTGTCGCGAAGGTCGTGATAATCATTGCGAACATCCCTCAGGCGTACACGGTTTTCACCTTGATGGATTTGCTTGTGATCTGGCTAATATGCCAGCCAGAAACTGTATTCCCGCCCCTATTGGTGTTGATGATATCGGTGCCGCACTGGCCCCCGTCACCTTCGCCACTTGTGAACACATGCTGTTTGACAATGCCAAACTGAAACCAGGCGAAACGGTATTAATCCATGCAGGTGGTTCAGGTATTGGTTCAGCAGCCATACAACTGGCCAAAGCTGTCGGTTGCACGGTCATCACAACGGTCGGGTCCGATGACAAAATTGCAAAATGCGAAGAATTGGGGGCAGACCACGTCATCAATTATCGCGAAGACCGTTTTGAAGGCAGGGTACGCAAAATCACAAAAAAACGTGGCGTTGATGTGGTATTCGAACATGTTGGCAAAGACACGTGGGCTGGCAGCCTTTTATCCTTGCGTCCAGGTGGACGTCTGGTCACATGTGGGTCAACAAGTGGTGTTTCAGCGGAAACCAATCTGATGATGTTGTTTCAGCGCCAGCTTCGACTAATTGGCAGCTTTGGTTGCAATATGCAAAACATCATCGATTCCATGGAAAAATTGGCTAAAGGTACTGTGAGACCAGTGGTTGATTCACAAATCGAGTTTGGTGAACTTGCATCAGCACTCGAACGCATGCAAGATCGCGCGGTATTTGGTAAGATTATCATGCGGGTAAACTAAAACGTGTCGCGTCCAATAGGATTCATTTGATGGAGTCAAAACAGTTCACTCGCCAAGGCGTAAATCGCAGCGCGATACAGAGTATCGGGCAAGATTTGCAACGCTGGAGATGGACTGTTTTGGCCCCCAAAGAACTACGGCGCAGGCCAGTTTTTCAAGTTCTCTGGACATCGTTGCGCCCTGATTGTGGTCAGCCAGACCACCGCACAGGACGCGCCTTGCCAGCAAACCTGAAAAACTGGTCAAATGAACCCTATTGGACGCGACACGCTTTGGGCTTGAATTTTGGTCGATATCATCCTGATTCCACCATTTACAATGCTTTGAGAAACATCCATGCAAACTCACGTCCGTAAAACGATAATTGCGCTCAGGAATTTTCGTGACTGGACGATTGCGCAGTGGTTTTTTACGTTCATCTGGTTTCTGAAACTTTTCCCGGCTGACACGGCAATCAACACCACAGAAAAGCTTGGACGAGTTCTCGGCATGGCCTATCCACGCACCAAAATGGCTCGAAAAAATCTCAAACTGGCGTTTCCTGAAAAATCAAACAAAGAAATTGAGCAGATATTACGTGACATGTGGGGTAATTTGTCAAGAACCGCGGCAGAATATGCCTATCTGGACAAGATTTTTGATTTTGATGCGGAAAATCCCAATGCCGGGAGGTTTGAAATTACCGGAATTGAAAATTTCGAAAAATTGGCTGGCCTTGCTGACACCGCAATCTGCTTTACCGGTCACACCGGCAATTGGGAAATTCTGCCGGTCGGTTCTGCCGCCTATGGCGTTAACATTACCGCTTTATTCAGGCCACCCAATAATCGTTTTATCGCAGAACGCGTGCTTGCTGCCCGCACTACCAGCAGTGGCCAATTGGTTCCCTCAAAAGCTGGTGCTGCCTGGGCATTGGCAAAAGTAATGGATGGCGGTGGAAAGGTCGGCTTGCTGGTCGACCAATATCATAATCGCAAGGGCGTGCGGATCAATTTCTTTAACCGTGAAACCCGGGCTAATCCCTTATTGGGGAAATTGGTTCGACAATATAATTGCCCGGTATTCCCTGCCAGGTGTATCCGTTTGCCAAAAGGACGTTTTCGCCTGGAAATTCAGGATCCGATCGATATTCCACGCAAAAGCAATGGCGATGTTGATACCATAGCGCTGACACAAAAAGTCAATGAAATCGTCGAGGAATGGGTGCGTGAATATCCCGAACAATGGCTATGGTTGCATAAACGCTGGCGTGATCCTGTTCGCCCCAGGAAATGATGCATAAAAGTCAGTGTCTAGAGCCTATCAGGCTAAGTATAATAACAAAGGATATATGACGATGGGATTGAATTGGCACTCAATGAATTTACTCATTGAAGCTCGAAGTGAAGGCATTGAGTTAGGGCGCGTATTAACTATCGGTCGTCTGAATATTTTCGTTAGCAAGCCTAAAATACGCCAAATGCTCATAGCCAACGGTCTTGAGAATTTATACCGCGATGAAGCCGCATCTGCAAAATACGCCGAACCAATTCTAGAGATGTTGGGCGCATCTAAAGTAGATTCGCTCGACGCTTCCGACTATGAGGGAGCGACATTGATTGCTAATCTAAACAAACCAATTTCCGAAGATCTGTATTCACGTTATGATCTGATTGTGGATGGCGGAACCATAGAACATATATTCAACCTGCCAACTGCACTCAGCAATCTGATGAAGATGGTTAAGCCAGGCGGCAGACTGGTTGTTTGCACGATGGCTAATAACTATTTTGGACACGGATTTTATCAAATAAGCCCTGAGCTGTTTTATCGGGCACTTTCACCGGAGAACGGATTTGAGGTTGAGCAACTCGTGGTCCATGAGGATTTCGATTTCGCACCGATATATGACGTCCCAGACCCTAAAGATGTTCTGTCCCGGATTGAAATGTGTAGCGACTGGGCTGGGTTAAAAATGGATGTGCAGGCCAAGCGCATTTCCGAAGTCGAGCCGTTCACAACTGCGCCGCAACAAAGTGATTATACCACGAACTGGGATGCTGATGCGATCCCAAAAAACGCTCCTACCGCGGGAAACCAGGGAGCGTTCTCTATTAAAAACTACCTCAAACAGGCCATGCCACAGCTACTGGAATTAAAACACCGGTTGCTCTGGCGGTTCCGCAGACAGTTCACACCTTTCATGCGTATCAGTCACAACATCCGAAGACGGCGGCAGTTTGCAATGAACAATCAGCCGGTAAAATTCCGGAAAAGGTGATGTCGAGATGACGTGGCAAAAGTCATTTATGTTTGAAAGATACCGTTTATGTTGCGGATGATTGCCCCAATTCCGTGAATGGTCTGCCGAAGATTTCACCTACAATTATCAAACTTGGAAAATCAAGGTGAACATGCCAATATCGCGGCATCAATCATATCCATCTGGGAAATATCGGCTAAGACACGATATTGATGCCAATCTGAACACGGCGGCAGGGTCGATCAAAGATCATCACAGGTTCCTTGAGAGTATGTTGGTCTGCCGACCCGTTTCAAGAAGGTTGCGCAAGGGATCATCTGCATGAATGCTCAGCCAACAATTCACAACATCCAGATTCTGCGCGGGATCGCCGCCATGATGGTAGTTTTTCATCATACCATTGGCCAGATGGGGAGCCGTGGCGGGCGTGATCTCGGTTTCGAGATTATCATTGGAAGAGCAGGTGTCGATCTTTTTTTCGTAATCAGCGGTTTCATTATGGTTTATGTCACCCATGACAGGGATCGCACACCCATTGAATATTGGCGGGGCCGTATCATCCGGATCGCACCACTTTACTGGTTTTATACCCTAACCTTGGCTCTGATTGCATTGGTCGCCCCATCTATGCTCAGGTCAACGGATTTGCAATTGGTTCATTTTCTAAAATCGCTCTTCTTCATTCCATCACAACATCCAATATTTGAAACCAAGCTTTATCCCATACTGGTCCAGGGCTGGACGCTGAACTATGAGATGTATTTTTACCTGATTTTTGGTCTGCTACTGGCTATTAAAACACCCAGGCAACGCATTGGAATGCTTAGTATTATTCTGGTTGGGTTAGTGGCGATTGGCTTCCTGTTCCCGCCGAAGGGCTCGAATTTGGTAGAACCGCTCTGGCAGACTTATACCAGTCCACTTCTGCTCGAGTTTCTGTTTGGAGCTTTGATCGGTGTAGCATATATCCATTGGTATCATCAGGTACGACAGGTTTCCTGGGTTTGCATAATCCTTGGTCTGGGACTCTTTGCACTCGGAGTCTGGCAACCTGATTGGACAGAGCTACGTGTAATCAAATGGGGGCTGCCAAGTGCATTCCTGGTTACCGGCGCGCTGGGGCTCGAAACAAACCAATCGGGAAACGGCATCCTCATGATGCTTGGCAATGCATCTTATTCAACCTACCTGAACCACACTTTTACGCTGGGTGTTATTGGGATAATTTGGGCCCGTTTTGGCAATGGTTCACTGCTGTTTGATGCTGGTATGTTCTCATTTGCGCTTGCCGCTTCAGCGGCAATTGGCATCCTTTCCTATAAGCTGATCGAGCGCCCAATGACGGCCTGGCTGGGCCGGTGAAGCCGCAAACTTACCATGCAAATGGTTAAATCTGACCTGATACCATAAACCCCTTCTGGTTTACATGGAAGCATTTGATGAACCAAACCAGTTCACTCGGCAAGGCGTTAAACCCGGAAATGTTTTTGGGCGATCTGGGTGATCGGACAAGTTTTGCGCCATTAATTAAACTGGGCAGATGAATTGGTTTGGTTCATCAAATGCTTCCGTGTAAACCAGAAGGGGTCTTAGCGGCGAATTCTAATAGCCGCGTTTGAACGTCCTGCACTTTCTACCATCCTGAAAAGCGTGCGGGCATTGTCGGGATGCAAGCGGACGCAACCATGGGACACCGGGTTGCCAAGATTTTTGATTTCATTCGTTCCGTGAACCGCATATCCGCCCTTGAAAAATATTGAGTGCGGCATGGGAGACATGTCGTATTTTCTTGAATACCACATTTTATGCATACGGGTGGGTTTATAATTACCTGTGGGAGTCACATAACCGCGACGTGCAGTAGAAATTTTCCACGTATGACGCAGTCGGCCATTCTGGTAGACCTTCATCTGTTGTTTGGAAAGGTCTATATGTGCTTCTATTGATGCAGCATATGCACCAGCAGAAAACAGCCCAAACAGTATCACCAGGCTGGCCAAAACCAATTTCATGTGACTCTCCCATAAATTGTACTGCTCCAAACATTCTATTAACCTGATTAGGAAAACGATTCCATACCCTCACAAACTTTTGAATTCAGTCACCAATTACCCAGACTCAGCATTTTCTGCTTACAGTTCTTCAAATTTGCGCATTTCATTTGACAATCTCATTACCTGTGAAATCATAAGATATGCCTGATTTATTTTCCCGATTGTCAAAAATCATAGACGATGCACGTGAAGAGATAACCGCCCTGACCGTTGACCTCGTCCAGTTTCCTACCATCAATCCGCCAGGCGAGGCCTACACACCCTGTGCCCAATATATTGGCCGTAGGCTGTTGGCATCAGGATTTGAGGTCACTTATATGCGTGGCCGGGACACTCCTGGTGATAGTGACAAATACCCCCGCACCAATGTTATTGCCCGTCGCCAGGGTAAGTATCCCGGCCCCACCGTACATTTTAATTCTCATATTGATGTAGTTGTTGCCGGCGAAGGTTGGAGCGTTGATCCTTTTGAAGGTGTTATTCGTGACGGGCGCATCATTGCTCGCGGTACCTGCGACATGAAAGGCGGCCTTGCCTCCTCCATAATAGCAGCAGAATCCTATATGCGCGCAAATCCTGATTTCCCCGGTGCGATTGAAATTTCCGGTACGGTTGATGAAGAATCCGGCGGTTTTGGCGGTGTTGCCTATTTGGCGTCAAAGGGCCTGTTTTCAAAGCCACGTGTTGACCATGTAATTATTCCCGAACCGTTAAACAAAGATCGTATCTGTCTGGGGCATCGTGGCGTCTGGTGGGCGCAAATTCAAACCAAAGGTCAAATAGCCCATGGATCCATGCCTTTTCTTGGTGATTGCGCAGTTCGTCACATGGGCGCAGTATTGAACGCATTTGAACAGGATCTTTATCCCAAGTTGAACCAAAAACGCACCAATATGCCGGTTGTACCGAAGGGCGCAAAACGCTCAACCATGAACATTAATGCAATTCATGGCGGTGAAAGCGACGATTATGAGGGGCTTCCCGCACCCAATGTTCCCGATTCTTGCAGTCTGACCATCGACCGGCGGTTCCTGATTGAAGAAGATATAACGGAAGTAAAAGCCGAAGTGGTCGAAATACTGGAAGGATTAAAGTCCAGCCGCAAAAACTTTGATTATTCAATTGAAGACATCATGGAAGTGTTGCCGTTAATGAGTGACCGCGATGGTCCCGTTCCAACTGCTGTGGCCGAGGGTATCAAACAGGTATTTGGAAAAGATCCGCAGTATATTATCTCTCCTGGTACCTACGATCAGAAACACATCTCGCGAATTGGACATCTGCACGACTGCATTGCCTACGGGCCAGGTATACTCGATCTCGCCCATCAGCCTGATGAATTCATCATCATTGATGATATGGTCGAATCCGCCAAGGTAATGGCATTTGCCCTGCATCAGCTACTGACAAGGTGAAAATAACCCGCTACACTTTTTACCAACGTCTTCAACCGCCTGTGTAAATGGAGAAAATGAATGAGATATTTAAAACCGGCAACCAGACATATTGCAAAGGGAGCATTGGCGCTTTTGTTATCGAGCACAGCATTGCAGTTTGCTGTAACCAACAGTGCAATCGGCGCGATGAAGAATTCCGTCACGCTTGGCATGTCACTTGAACCCCCTCACCTTGATCCAACTGCAGGCGCGGCAGCGGCAATTGATGAAGTCGTTTATGCCAATGTATTTGAGGGTCTGACCCGTATCGACCGTAACGGAGTGGTAAAACCGGCGCTGGCAGAAAGCTGGAGCGTTTCTGATGGTGGCAAGGCCTACACCTTCAAACTGCGCACTGGTGTGAAATTCCATGATGGCACTGTTTTTGATGCAGATGATGTAAAGTTTTCTCTCGATCGCGCCCGTGGTGAAAAGTCGACCAATGCCCAAAAGAGACTGTTTAAGGCGATAACCAGCGTTGATGTTGTTGATGCAGCCACCGTCAAGATTACGCTGTCTTCACCGGCAGGAAATTTTCTGTTCAACATGGGTTGGGGCGATGCAATAATAGTTGGCAGTGAAAGTGCTGAAAACAACAAAACCACTCCCGTTGGTACCGGCCCGTTCAAATTCTCAAAATGGACCAAGGGTCTATCCATCGTATTGGCCAAAAATGATGGTTATTGGGGTGAACAAAAAGTTCTCGACAAGGCTGAATTCCGCATAATTCCTGATGCCGCGGCAGCGGTAGCCGCATTACTGGCAGGTGATGTAGATGGTTTTGCCAACTTTCCTTCCCCTGAAGCAATTCCGCAATTCCAGGCTGATCCGCGCTTTACAGTTATGGTCGGTTCAACCGAAGGTGAAACAATTCTTTCCACCAACAACAAAAAGAAGCCCTTCGATGATGTGCGGGTACGTCGCGCAATCGCCCATGCGATTGACCGCAAAGCAATTATTGATGGAGCAATGTTTGGACTGGGAACGCCTATCGGCACTCATTTTGCCCCCCATCACCCTGCCTATGTCGACAATGTGAATAAATATCCGCACGATATCGCCAAATCGAAAGCATTATTGGCTGAAGCCGGCTTTCCGGACGGTTTCAAGGCAACCATTAAACTGCCACCTCCCACTTATGCACGACGCGGTGGAGAAATTGTCGCTGCTTCCCTGCGTGAGGTTGGCATTGATCTGGAAATCATTCCGGTGGAATGGGGTCAATGGCTTGAACAGGTTTTCAAGGGCGAAGTCAAGGATTATGATCTGACTATTGTTTCCCACACGGAACCGCAGGATATCGCCATATACGCCAATCCTGGCTACTATTTCCAATACGACAGCAAAGCTTTTCAGGATGTGATGGAGAAACTGAACGCCACGGTGGATACGGAAGGCCGCTACGCATTAATGCGCCAGGCGCAGAACATCATCTCGGAAGATGCAGTCAATGGTTACCTGTTCCAGCTTGCCAAAGCAGGTGTGTGGAATGCCAAGCTTGAAGGTCTGTGGGAAAACTCACCGGTTCAGGCCAATGATCTGACAGAAGTTCACTGGAAGGAATAGCAACCTGATAGATATTTGAGGCCCTGCCCGGTCGATTTTTACAGTCGTTAAGAATGACCGCGGGGTCTCGCATTTTTCAATCTCCTGGAGTGCGGGTTAACAACTCCTATTCAACGCCAAATTGTTGGGGATACAACACAGACTGACAAAAACCAGATCATAATGACCTGGATATAACCTGATGAATTTTCAAACGCTGGTGATTTTCTCATCAATTAGCCCGATTGCATGCAATGCTATATTACCTGATACGTCGATCCGTCTCCCTTCTGCTAACGCTTGCTCTTTCGACCATCGTAATATTTATGGTGATGGAAATCGTGCCCGGCGATCCTGCTCTGATCATACTGGGAATAGGCGCAACGGATGAGACTATTGCGGCTCTTCGCCAACAAATGGGCCTCGACCTGCCATTGTTAACCCGATATTTTCAGTGGGTGTCGGGAGTTCTGGTCGGAGATCTGGGCACTAGCTACACTTATTCGGTACCGGTATCTGAACTAATAGCCGAACGCTCAATCGTCTCTTTACCACTGGCAATAATTGCACTCACCCTTTCCACTCTGATTGCCATCCCAACAGGGATACTGGCGGCATCAAAAAGGGGACAGGTTACCGATACCGGCATCATGGGACTGACCCAACTGGGTATTGCCATCCCAAACTTCTGGTTTGCCATGCTGATGGTCTATATTTTTGCGGTGATATTACAGTGGGTGCCTGCTGGTGGATTTCCCGGTTGGGATCAGGGAATTTTGGCGGCACTGAAATCCCTGATCCTTCCAGCCATTGCCCTCGCCCTGCCCCAGGCGGCAATATTGTCACGGGTAACCAGATCAGCCCTTCTGGAAGCCCTGGGAGAAGACTACATACGGACTGCCCGTGCCAAGGGATTGACCCGGTCCATGGTATTGTGGCGACATGCGCTGCGCAATGCCATGATCCCGGTGCTGACCATCATGGGCCTGCAATTTGCTTTTCTTCTTGCTGGAACCATCATCATAGAAAATGTATTCTATCTGCCTGGTCTTGGCCGACTGATTTTTCAGGCCATCACCCAGCGCGATCTGATTGTTGTCGAAAGTACGGTTGTGTTACTGGTCGCAAGCGTCATCCTGATCAATTTTCTTGTCGATATCACCTATGCATGGGTTGATCCCCGTCTGCAAAGCGAACGGGGTTAAAATGAGCGATCAGAGCGTGGAAAATTCAAAATTAGTACACATTGAACGCGAAACCTGGAGAAACTTTGCCCGCAAAGCTATGCGCAACCGCTCCTTCACCATTGGCGCGGCTATCACTCTCATCATTCTCGCAATGGCACTCATATCATTCTTCTGGACACCTTTCGATGTCACCAAACTGGAAATCATCAAGCGTCTTAAAAAGCCTGACGCTACCTATATTTTCGGCACCGATCACTTCGGACGGGACATGTTTTCGATGATCATGGTCGGATCACGAAACTCAATAGCTGTCGCTTTCGTAGCTGTCGCAATTGGACTGGTGATTGGCGTACCGCTTGGCACGCTTGCGGCAGCCAGAAAAGGATTTGTCGAAGAGGTTCTGATGCGTTTCAACGATCTGGTTTTTGCCTTTCCTGCCCTTTTATCAGCGGTGATGATAACCGCCATATTCGGACCTGGAGCTATCAACGCGATCATTGCAATCGGCATTTTCAATATTCCGGTTTTTGCCCGCCTTTCCCGCTCGGCAGCCATGACCATATGGCCAAGAGAATATGTCATGGCCGCACGAGTTGCCGGCAAATCCAGCGCCCGCATCACTATTGAACACATTTTACCCAATATCGCCAATTTGTTGATCGTTCAGGCGACTATTCAATTCTCGCTCGGCATATTGGCCGAAGCCGGGTTATCCTATGTTGGCCTTGGCACCCAACCGCCCATGCCCAGCTGGGGGCGAATGCTGTTTGAGGCGCAGACGATGATCGGCTTTGCCCCGCACATGGCTCTATTTCCCGGAATTGCCATCATCCTTGCCGTATTGGGACTAAACCTGCTTGGTGATGGAATGCGTGATCTGCTTGATCCAAAATTGAGACGGGAACGCTAGGCCATGCTTTCAATAAAAAACTTGTCGCTGACGATTGGTGATATCTCCGTGTTGAAAGATATTGATCTCAATATCAAGCCTGGACAGATAATGGGACTTGTCGGTGAATCGGGATCAGGAAAATCCATGACCGCACTCGCAGTCATGCAATTATTACCTCATGCATCAAAGACTTCCGGCGAAATCAGATTTGGTGACCTGGACATTTTGAACGCCACTGAAAAGCAGATGTGTAATCTTCGTGGCGATGAAATAGGCATGGTTTTCCAGGAGCCAATGACGGCACTCAATCCGGTCAAAACCATCGGTGAGCAAATTGCCGAGGGAATCCGTTTCCATACCGGCGCAAGCGGCAAAGATGCACGCGATCAGGCAGCCCGGATATTGGAGCAGGTTGGCCTTCCCACATCAAAATTTGGACTAAATCGATACCCCCATGAGTTATCTGGCGGTCAGCGCCAGCGTGTGGTAATCGCGATAGCTTGCGCAATCCAACCCAAACTGTTGATTGCTGATGAACCGACAACTGCCCTTGATGTCACCATTCAAGCCCAAATTCTGGACTTGCTGAAAAAACTCGTTGAAGAAAACAACATGGGATTACTGCTGATCAGTCATGATCTCGGGGTAATTGCTGATGCCGCTGATGAAATCACAATCATACGTTCAGGCGAAATAATTGAAGCAGGGCCAACCAGGGATATCCTTCGCAACCAGTCCCACCCCTATACAAGGCAGCTGGCAAAGGCCTCGACCCATGTTCCGGTCAGAAAAACGAAGCCCGTTACCGCATTGGATGCGAAAAAAGCACAAACTCCTCCTTTGTTGCAGGTAACCAACCTTATTTGTGAATATCCGACCAAACGCAATTCACTGTTCGAAAAACCCCTGCCATTTCGGGCCGTTGATGACGTATCATTCGACATTTTTCCTGGCCAGACATTGGCGCTGGTTGGAGAATCGGGATGTGGAAAATCCACTCTTGCAAGAACCCTTTTACGCGTGCACGAACCTCATTCCGGAGGAATTGAGTTTGAAGACATGGACTTGTTGAATTCCGGTCACCAGGAAATAATTGCTGCGCGTCGTCACATGCAGATCGTGTTCCAGGATCCATATGGTTCATTTAATCCGCGCCACAAGGTTTCAAATATCATTTCTGAGCCGATGCATCTGGTAAAACGCAAAATTGGCAAAGATGAACTGGTGGATGCATTAATACAGGTTGGACTGGAGGCAAATGATCTTGAGAAATATCCTCACGAATTTTCTGGAGGTCAGCGTCAACGCATTGCAATAGCCCGCGCATTGATAACCAAACCACGCCTGATTATTGCTGATGAACCGGTATCCGCACTGGATGTTTCCATCCGTGCCCAAATATTGGACCTGCTCAATTATTTGCGTGACAAATTTCGGATATCCTATTTGTTTATTACCCATGATCTGAGTGTAGTACGAGCCTTTTGTGATGACGTGATGGTAATGAATTCTGGAAAAATTGTTGAGACAGGCTCGGTTTCGCAGTTATTCGACAATCCGGCGAGTGACTATACCAAACAACTTTTGGCAGCTGCCCCTGATTTGCAAAAAACCTTAAGCGCAAGGAATTCCTGACAGGATGCAAAGATAACATTTATAGGAATACCCAGCGGGGAGCTGACAGCACTTCCATAACAAAACACCGGATTGTTTGAGAAATAAACAATCCGGTGAATAAAGCCCAGAATACAGTCTGGAGAATTTAATTTCCCGGTACGCATTACCTGATCCGGGAGTATTGCGGTTTTTGCTCACCGCGTGAACCGTTTTATCGTGATATCGTAAACAGGCGGTTATGATTGTATTACTGCATCCTTAATTTGCGCTTTTTCTAAGGCCATTTTCATTGTTTTCAGCTTTTTGTTGCGGCTGATTGTTTTGCCCTGACTATATTTCATTCAATTCATTTTAATTTTGTTAAATGATTGTTGCAATAATATAAAGAAATCTTTATATCGTAATATAATTAAATTGACAGGCAAAGCGTGCCTGGTACAGCAAACAAGGAAATCCGGAATTGTCAAATCCCCTCGTCACCTTACTGGAAGAAAAAGGCGTCCTGCTAGCCGATGGAGCTACGGGCACAAATCTATTTGAAATGGGTCTTACTTCCGGTCAGTCACCAGAATTCTGGAATGAAACAGCGCCTGAAAAAATCACCCGACTGCATCAGGGATTTATCGAAGCCGGCTCGGACATTATCCTGACCAACTCCTTCGGTGGTACCAGGCACCGCCTGAAACTCCACAACGCACAGGATAAAGTATTTGAACTGAATGAAAAAGCTGCAACAATTGCCCGAAATGTGGCTGACAATGCTGATAGAAAAGTCATTGTCGCAGGTTCAGTTGGCCCAACCGGTGAATTGCTTGTGCCGCTTGGAGCACTCACTTATCAAGGTGCCGTTGAAGCTTTTGTTGAGCAAATGGAAGGATTGAAATCCGGCGGTGTAGATGTCTTGTGGATCGAAACCATGTCGGCGCCCGATGAAATGCAGGCGGCGGCGGAAGCAGCCAAATCCCTTGATATGCCTTATGTAATAACCGCTTCATTTGACACTGCCGGACGCACGATGATGGGTATGACTCCAGCTCAGATGCACTCCAGTATTAGCGCTGGAGGCTCCACTCCTTTGGCGATTGGAGCGAATTGTGGTGTTGGTGCCTCTGACCTTCTTGCATCGGTTCTTGATATTTGTGAATCAGCCCCGGAAGTGATTGTGGTGGCCAAGGCGAATTGCGGTATTCCTGTCATCGAAGGAGAAAATGTGGTCTATACCGGCACTCCAGACCTGATGTCAGATTATGCCTGCCTGGCAATTGATGCTGGCGCCAGGATCATTGGCGGCTGCTGTGGAACTTCGTGCGAACATTTGTCTGCAATGCGAAAAGCGATTGATACCCATCACAAAGCGGACCGCCCAAGCATCGACACAATCACAAGCGCAATTGGCCCTATGGTCAACAAATCAGCTTCGAGCGAAACAGTTTCCAGAAAACGCGAAAATCGGCGCAGACGGTCCTGATACAGCAACGACAGTCATCTCCAGAAAGAAATAGATGCAGATTACTGCGTCCTTGAGAACAGAACCTGGCAAATTCAGATTATTCAGATTCGGATACTACCACAGGATTGGAAAATATTCTGAGTATGGCATAGCCCAGAACTGCGGATATCAGCGATCCGACGATAATTCCAAGCCGTTCGTTCATTTCATAGCTACCTCCGCTTTGCTCGAACGCCAATGAAGATATGAACAGGCTCATCGTAAATCCAATGCCACAAAGCGCAGATAATCCGTATATCTGAACCCATCCGGTATTTTCCGGCAGATTTGCAATTCCCGCTTTAACCGCCAGCCAGATCGTTGTGAATATGCCGATTTGTTTGCCAATGATAAGCCCCAGAGCGATCCCTAATGGTACGGAAGAAGTCAGGTCAGTAATTTTTAGACCGGATAGGCTGATACCCGCATTGGCAAAAGCAAATACCGGAAGAATAATAAAGGCAACCGTTGCATGCAGATCATGTTCCAGGCGGACCAACAAAGGTTGCTCCCCTTCCTTATTGCCCTTCAGCGGAATAAACATCGCCAGCACTATTCCGGCAAGTGTCGAATGAACACCCGATTTCAGCACCGCTATCCACAGAATGATTCCCACCAACATATAAGGAGTTGCGGAAGTAACGCCGCGAAAGTTGAGTATTGCCAGACCGACAATTGCAACTCCGGCAACCACAAACATCATAAAGGAGAGATCGCCGGAGTAAAAAACAGCAATTATCACAATTGCCCCTATGTCATCGATAATGGCGACAGCCAGCAAAAACAGTTTCAGAGATGCAGGTACCCTGCTGCCCAGCAGAGCCAGAATACCCAGCGCAAATGCAATATCAGTTGCCGTTGGAACTGCCCATCCCCGCATAGCAACCGGATCACCTGAATTGATACCCGTATATATAAGTGCAGGCACAACGATACCGGCAATCGCGGCAAGGGTGGGTAAGACAATCTTGGACGGTGAAGACAATTGCCCGGTTAGGACTTCTCGCTTCAATTCCATTCCCACCAGAAAAAAGAACACCGCCATCAATGCATCGTTAATCCAGAGCAAAAGCGGTTTCGCCAAAATCAAACGGCCAATTCTCAACTCAACCGGTGTCTCCAACAACAAATCATAAACTGGTTTTAACGGGGAGTTTTCAGCCAGGATTGCCAGTAACAGCGCACCCATCAACAGAAAACCGCCGGCAGTTTCAAGGCGTAGAAATTTTTGTACCAAAGTCATAAATGTCTCCTCCGCTACAATGCCGACGTAAAAATTTGTTTTATCTTCACTCGAAAAGAATGAGTATTGTACATCAGTTCAATAATAGGAATTCATATGGAAGCGCTGTTGTTCCGTACTATATTTGTATTCCGATCCGACCGGGCATGCAATACGTGCAACGCAACCATTGTTCAGGCAATCAGGCTCAGCCCTGGAGTTTGTGATTTCATCAAGATGAGAATAACAGGCTTTTACATCCAGGCCGTCACCACCAAAAGCATTTACAGGACAACTACTTAAACAAGGTTTTTCAATGCATGCATCACATGGTTTTTTGTTGAAATTTGGCAATTGAATCAATTTATCAAGTTGTTGATTGTTGCCAATAGCCTTAACAAACAACACACCTCGAAGCCCGAACCATAATCCGTATTCCGGATGAACCAATATACCTAATGGTGAATTGCAAATTTCGGTAGCCCGCTTTGCCCAGGCTTGAAAGGGCGGATAGGGACGATCAAAAGGTAAAGCCAGACCTGCACCTGCCTCCAGCGCAATTTCTTCAAGCACACTCCGGGTCCATCGATCCAGTGGATTGAGTAACTGGTCATTAAAATATACGGAATCACCAAAAGCCCGCCACATATCGCGGCCTGGGCTTGCCACCATCAATCCTACAATTTCGCATTCTGACCCGGTAAATCGTGATGCCTCATTGCCATCCAGATGAAACACGCCGAAAATTTCCATTCCGGTTTTACCAAGCCGCTCATTGATATCGTTGAAAATATCAAACGACAGTCGGGTTTTGGGAACAAGATCAGGCTTCACGATTATTCTTGACTGAATTCAGTCTCCAAACATTTCGCATGATTGTATTACCTACCCGTTTACGTCCCTGGACTTCGGGAGAAGGGTCACCTTTTCAGGTGAATGCGTCAGGCATTGAATCTTTTTTCCGGGCAATGAAATCTTTTAATTCCTCATCAAGTGCCATATCCAGACTCGGTGCTTGATAACTATCCAGCCAGACCTTAGCGGTTTCATTGGCACGCAGGGAAGACGTCTTGGAGCCTTCCACTTCCCACTGTTCGAATGAATTGTTGTCTGCTGTTCTAGCAACAAAAAATGCTGATTGGAAGTTCTTCTGCGTATGAGCGCAACCAAGATAATGTCCGCCGGGGCCCACTTCCCTAATGGCATCCATCGCCTGGCCATTTTCGCTGACATCAATTCCCTCGGCTATTTTCTGATGAGCTTCCAGTTGTTCACAATCAAGAATAAATTTGTCAAACGAGGAAACCAGTCCCCCTTCCAGCCATCCGGCCGAGTGAAGCATGAAATTGACCCCGCCCTGCATTGCAGGCCACAGGGTATTGGCACTTTCGCTGGCCGCCTGGGTATCAGGTAACTTGGATCCGGTGAGCGAGCCGCCGGAACGAAATGGCAAACTATATCTTCGCGCAAATTGTGCAGCGCCCATCAATATCTGCGCGGTCTCGGGTGTGCCGAAACTTGGCGCACCTGATTGCATCGATATGGAAGTCGCAAAAGTTCCAAAGATTACCGGTGCGCCGGGGCGGCATAACTGCGAAAAAGCAATTGCTGCAGTTGCCTCAGCCAACACTTGTGTGAGTGTTCCTGCAACGGCTACCGGAGACATGGCACCGCCAACAATAAACGGTGAAATAATACAGGCCTGCCCAGCCCTTGCATAAACTTTCAATGCCCCCAGCATAGTTGCATCCATCACCAGTGGCGAATTACAGTTGATCAGGCTGGTCAGCACACAATTGTTGTCAACAAATTCCCTACCAAACAGAATTTTTGCCATTTCAACACTGTCTTCAGCACGTTCAGTTGAGGTTACAGAACCCATAAACGGCTTATCGGAATATTTAACATGTGAATACATCATATCCAGATGGCGTTTGTTTACAGCGATGTCCGTCGGCTCGCACACAGTTCCACCCGAATGGTGCATGGCCGGGGCCATATAGGTCAGCTTCACCAGATTGGTAAAATCTTCCAGTGTCGCATAGCGCCGTTCACCATCAAGAGCACGTACAAATGGAGGGCCATAAACCGGAGCAAATACCGTGTTGCGTCCGCCAATTTCCACAGACCGCTCTGAATTTCTCGCATGTTGGGTAAATAAACCGGGAGCCGTTTTCATCAATTCACGGCACAGGCCCCTGGGAAAATGGACACGCTCACCGCGCACATCCGCCCCGGCGTCTTTCCACATAGCCAGCGCTTCTTTATCATCGCGAAACTCGACGCCAATTTCCTCCATCACAATGTCGGCATTTTCTTCAATTATCGCCATTGCTTCTTCGCCAAGAACATCCATCGGTGGCAACGCACGTTTCAAAATACCAAAAGTTGGAAGACTCAAAAAGGATCTTGCATTCCTGCGTGCAGCAGCACCGCCACCGGCACCACGAGCTCTTCGACCGCTCCTGCCACCTGCACGATCAGATTCAGCGGCAGGGTCATTGTTAAAACTTGTGTCATCAACCATCTATTCGCTCCTGAGACAGCCTATTCCAATTACTGGCAGATATGACAACAAATTCTATTTGATCCCCCTATGTCTTACGCCGTCATTTGCCGTTTTGGGGATATACAATTGGTACTATAGCACTTCCAGGCAATAATACCCGCTTGATAGGATCAAAACCATCTGCTTTGCCAGGTGCTATCCACCTCTCGATACATTCTTGTCGGGCGAGTGCAGGAACAACACCGTTACGCTGCTTTGGCTCACCGAAGACTGCTTTTCTCATTCGCAGGACTTCGTTATTCCTTTCTTGAGGATAACGAAAATACCAGGAAACCAGTGCCTTGCCAGTTAACACAAAAAAAAGGTGATGTGAGTTACCTTTGACTTGAAATACTTTAACGACCACTATTTACCAACTTTGGTCGTTTTCACATCAAGGAAAGTCGTCAAATGAAAAAAAACTACGAGAATTTCATTGCTATATATGCATGACAGGCTATTAGACAAAATCAGCCACAGTGAAATTCATCCACGACTACAACTTTGACGAATTTGCTTCCTTTCTACAAATAACAAACCTATGGGGAAAATACTGATGTCAGATGAAGAAGAGATCATTCTTGCCGAATTGAATGATGAAGATCTTGTCCTGCAAATGCATGATGATCTCTATGACGGTATGAAAGATGAGATTGAAGAAGCCGTCAATATCCTGCTTGAGCGCAAATGGACCCCCTATGATGTGTTGACCAAAGCGCTGGTTGCCGGGATGGCCATTGTCGGTGTTGATTTTCGAGATGGGATATTGTTCGTGCCTGAAGTACTGCTTGCGGCAAATGCAATGAAAGGTGGAATGACAATTCTAAGACCTTTGCTTGCTAAAACCGGAGCTCCAAAACAGGGAACAGTAGTTATTGGCACCGTCAAGGGTGATATCCATGACATCGGTAAAAACCTCGTTGGCATGATGATGGAAGGTGCAGGTTTTGAAGTATTTGATTTAGGCATCAACAATGATGTGGAAGAATATCTGGCGGCAATCGAAGAGCATAAACCAGACATTTTGGGCATGTCCGCCTTGCTGACAACTACCATGCCATACATGAAAGTGGTAATCGATACACTGGTTGAAAAGGAAGTACGGGAAAACATGGCCGTTCTTGTTGGCGGCGCACCGCTCAACGAGGAATTTAGCAAAGCCATTGGTGCTGACGCCTATTGCCGCGATGCTGCCGTAGCTGTAGAAACCGCCAAGGAATTCATGGCGAGAAAACACAATCAGCTTGCTTATGCTTGAAATTCCGATAAGGATTTGTAAGTCCCTGAACCAAGGATTGTTTCACGGAAAATAGGCAGTATCTGATTCCGCCTGCTTTTGGATTACCGGGAAAATCTGATTATGGGTCAATCGACGGATTTGCTCGCGATGGGTAGTAAAATTTCCGTTGATCGCAACGTTTATCAGACAGGTGTATCTTCAGCAAATTGGCAGTTGACGGCAGTAATACCTTTTTCACCAGTTTTCTTCTGCCAAAAGAAAGACCTTTTTGAAAAAATATCGGTCTGGATAACTCGTTTGGGTCTTGCCATCGGCCTACCATATTCATTCTGAATTTGTTTGGCCTGCATAAAACGGGAGCACTGATGATCGCGGTTACTATGGTTGTTGGTTTTATCCTGCTGGCAGTGATAACATAAGAAAGAGCAACAGCCGAATAATGCAACGGATTTAGCATCCCTGCATTGGTTTGAATACTACCGGCTCGGAAAAAGACTGTTATGGCCAAAACAAATATCAACAATAAACAGGAAAAGACCCGTATTATCGCCTGTGGAATGATTGCCCGTGAAGTATTGGCTATCAACGAACAGCTTGGAACAGACAGTTTCGATCTGAAATGCCTTCCGGCTGATTTTCATCACCATCCGGAAAGAATAGCTCCAGCCATGAACAAAGCCATCATTCGGGCTCGCGAAGAAGGCTATGAAAATATTATCGTTGGCTATGCCGAATGTGGAACCGGTGGAAAATTGGACAAAGTCTGTGAAAAACACGGGGTTGAGCGTATCAAAGGTCCTCACTGTTTTTCATTTTATATCGGCAACCAGCAATTTATTGACCGGGACGGGGATTTCGTCACAACCTTTTTCATGACTGACTTTCTTGCCCGTCACTTCGAAAATTTTCTGATCAAACCATTGGGACTGGACCGCCGCCCCGAACTGCGTGATATCTATTTTTCCAATTATTCCCGCGTCTTGTATCTGGCCCAGACCGATGACCGGGAACTGGATAAAAAGGCAGAAGAGGCCGCAAAATATCTGGGTTTGAAATATGAACGCATATCTACAGGCTACGGCGACCTTGCTACTACACTTGCGCAATTCCCTCACAGGGGTGGAATTTGAGCAACATTTGCCGTATTGACATCACCTTTGATCAGTAAACTCTCAAATCATGGCGGGAATGTCATTTGCTTCTAAAATTTGTCTTGGCAATTGCTGCCCTGCCGGTGGTTTATGTCGCTATTGCACTGGCTTTGATATTATCAAGTCAACCGGTTACGCAAAATTTGGTAGGCGGTAAAAAATCGCAAGGACTGGATTTTACCGGCACTGCTGATCAGGATCTAGCCGGACTGGCAAAACTGCAATCCATATCCGTGGCAAATACGTCCCCGATAAATTTTCGATTCTATAAAAATAAAGGCACCAACAAACGCTTGATCGTACTGATACACGGATCTGGCTGGCACTCCATGCAATATGCCGCTATGGCCAATTACCTGGTAGAAAATAACCTGGGCCATGTAGTAACCCCCGATTTGCGCGGCCATGGTGAAATACCTGATCGCCGCGGAGATATAGACTATATTGGTCAATTGGAAGATGATATTGCAATTCTCGTAGCTGATCTGAGAACAAAATACGATGTTTCTCAGGTAATCGTTGGCGGACATTCATCAGGCGGCGGACTGGTAATCCGGCTTGCTGGCGGCAAGCATGGTCATATCAGTGACGGCTGGGTTCTTTTTGCCCCATTCATCAAGCATGACGCTCCAACTGCCCGACCCGATGCAGGAGGTTGGGCCTATCCCCTGGTCCGCCGGATCATTGGTCTTTCCATGCTGAATAATATCGGGATTTACTGGTTCAATTATCTTACGGCGATGCAATTCAATATGCCTGCATTCGTGCGCGATGGGCCACTGGGTCACACAGCAACCCTGGCTTATTCCTTCCGCCTGAATGTCTCCTATGCCCCAAGATCCAATTATTCACAAGATCTGGCTTCGATGAAAAAACCAATGCTGCTGCTGGCTGGCAGTAATGATGAAGCGTTTCGTCCCCAAGCCTACCAACCAACTTTGTCAGATCATGTTACCAATGGAGAGTATCATATCCTGGACGGTCTAGGCCATATTGACCTGGTGAATGACAAAGCAACATTTGTAGCGTTCAAAAACTGGCTCGCAAAAATGTAAAATGGAATTTTTCAGTTATACGTTTAGTCTGTTATCTCGCCGCTATCATTTCAAATTTACCCAGTCTCGGTGGCTGTCTCATCCAGGCACTTAAACCTTCTGCACCAATTTTTCGCCCGGCTTCAAACAGCTTGCGCATCCGCTCGGTATCAAAATCCAGAGATTTTTGAGGGGGCAATATTGCATCAGGTATTGCCGTCATAAAAAATTTCATGCCGGAATTTACCGCGCCTGCATAACCGCGATAAACTGTATCATCCATCAATTCGCGCATCAGCTCACTAATCGATTTCTCGGCGATATCGGACAATTTTCCGGAAATCGGTCGGCTCGCGTTATATTTGGCGGTGTTTCCATTGACGATCATGTATAATTGCCGCTTTTTCTGTCGTGAAACATACATTGCGTCTGAAACGAGAATAGGAGATTTGACGCCACCATCGACATGCGCCTGACGTAATTGAATTCCCCTTTGTGGTTTTATATATACCGGTGAAAAATATCCGGGAACGGCGGCTGAAGCACGAAGAACTTTTTGAAAATGCTGCAACGGATTGGTACGCCCACCATCTGCAATGTCGCCCATATCCCAAATTACCTGCTCTCCTGCATCCAGATTGGTTGTCGCAACATAGAGTCTTCTGCCTTTTTTGTGTTCTGCCGCGACTTTCGCCAGCAATTCCTCCGTAATCACGCTTTCAATTTGTTTTTTCAACGGCGTATAATCATAAAGACTGTCAGTAGCTGCTGCACCCATGCCCCTTTTTCTAAAAATATCCTTGTTGGTAATGGAGGTATATAATTTCTCCAACAGATGGTCGTATTCCGGCCCAAGAAACGCCAGAACCGCCATCAATGCCCCCGTTGACACACCTGTCACGACGTCGAATTGAGGTCTCTTACCGCTATCACTCCATCCACGTATCACCCCAGCTCCAAAGGCACCGTCGGCACCGCCGCTGGATAATGCCAAAATCCTGTAGACGCCATCTTCATCACTATATTTTGTCTTGTGAATAACGGCATCAATAGGATCAATTGCTTCCATCGGCAAGATCGTACGAATTTCAGCGGTTTCCTTTGGCCGCTGAATACAGGCGACAAGGACCAGCAGAGCCAGAATGGCTGCATATCTGCCAAGTAATCTGATTTGCCTACCGATCACCTTTGCCAATCCCTGTTAATTATCCTACCCCATATATTTACCGCACTTACTCAACCTCTTACAACCAGAACACAGATAAAAGGTAAGAATTTGTTAACCACGGTTAATAACTAATTGTTAACCAAAGTCAATAAAACTGGCGCACAGAAATGTCTCAATGTCTGAATAATTATGGTGATCCTCAAAGTCCGCGACCACGCTTTCACATTTTCATAATATTCAACTCAACCTGTGGAAATACGGCAGCAATCAACAGCGCAGCAACTTGCGTCGTTTTTATCCATTTTCACGTCGTCGTTGGTGAAGCAGAAACGGATGACTTCAAACAATCTCAAATTCCTGATGGAGATTGCACTTTGCTACACTGACTATCGTATATTGGCGGGATATTCCCGCACAAATTATCGTCAATGCCGGGCGTAAATCCACCATACGAGAATTGTCACGGCGCTTTAGCGAAGCAATTGACATGTGCGCAATGAAAACGGGAGTAACTGAAAGCGGGGATTATCTGGCCAAATGGCGAAGGGGCAACCCCGCCTGACATAAGTTATACATAGCCAAATCACAATATCATCCACCAGATTCTGTCTAATATCATCTTGCAGCAACTAGAATAATGATATAAAGATTTCTTTATGTCATACATTTTACCTGATAAACATTGCCGGATTTCTACTTCAGACAAAAATCCCGCATCCATTTTGGAGATTACCTAAATGACCCACACCCTTGTCGCATCGGCAACCAAGGAAATCATTATCGGATTTGACCAACCATTTTGTGTGATTGGCGAACGCATCAATCCTACCGGTCGTAAAAAGCTGGCTGCCGAGATGATTGCAGGTAATTTTGATACTGTGAAAGCCGATGCATTGGCTCAAATGGCGGCCGGTGCCACTATGCTTGACATCAATGCCGGAGTGACCGCCGTAAATCCTAATGAAACCGAACCCCCGTTGATGGTTGAAACCTTGAAGATCGTCCAGGAACTTGTCGATCTGCCTGTAGCCATCGATTCATCGGTTTCCTCAGCCATCAAGGCGGGTCTGGAAGTCACCAAAGGCCGTCCGCTGGTTAATTCTGTTACCGGTGAAGTGGATAAACTGGAAGAAATTCTGCCACTCATCAAGAAATATGACGTGCCGGTTGTCGCCATCTCCAATGATGAGACCGGCATTTCCGAAGATCCTGATGTGCGATTTGAAGTGGCCAGGAAAATCGTTGAACACGCCGCTGACTATGGCATCAAGCCGCATGACATTGTTGTCGATCCCCTGGTCATGCCAATTGGCGCAATGGGAACCGCCGGGCAACAGGTATTTGCTCTGGTGCGCCGTCTTCGCGGAGAACTGGGTGTAAACACAACCTGCGGCCTCTCCAACATATCTTTCGGTCTGCCTCATCGCCACGGTATCAACGCATCATTCATCCCCATGGTTATTGCATCTGGAATGACTTCAGCAATCATGAATCCCTGCCGCCCGCAAGAAATGGAAGCAGTACGCGCTGCAAACGTACTGTCTGGCACGGATGACAATTGCGCTAACTGGATTAAAACCTATCGCGATTACAAGCCGGCACCGGCCGGAGCGCCGGTTACCACACCTGTTGCAGCACCTGAAGGCAGAAGCGGCAGACGACGTGGGGGACGCGCAGCAAGACGCGGAGCTGTTGTGTAGATCACACCGGATTAATACCGTAGACCTGAAAGAAACATGAGAGTTTATGGCCGATAATACCGACCCACTCGTTCTGTTCATGCCATCTGGAAAACGCGGACGTTTTCCACATGGAACACCGATCCTCACTGCAGGTCGTGAACTGGGTGTTTATATAGAAAGCGTTTGTGGTGGACGTGGGATTTGTGGTCGCTGCCAGATAGAGATACAATCCGGTAATTTTGCCAAACACGGTATTTCTTCATCTGGATCCAGCATTTCACCTCCAGGCCCAAAAGAGCAGCGCTATGCAAAAAAAAGAGAGCTTAAGCCTGGCCGTCGCCTTTCCTGTTCCTCAACCATACAAGGAGATCTGGTTGTTGATATTCCTGCCGAAGTCCAGGTCAATGCCCAGGTTGTTCGGAAAGCCGATGATGGGCGCTATATAGAACGCAACCCGGCTATTCATCTTTGCTATGTTGAAGTACCAGAACCCGACATGCATAACCCTCTGGGTGATTTTGACCGCTTGAAGGCAGCATTGATTAAGGACTGGTCAAATAGCGCGGACGGAAATTCCAATTGGGACGACCTGACCATTGATCATCATTTACTTACCCGCCTGCAACCTGTTCTGCGCAAAGGCCAGTGGAAAGTTACTGCGGTAATACATGAAGACAAAAGTGCAACTCACCCTGCCCTGATTGGACTGTATCCCGGATTTCACAATGAGGCCTACGGCATCGCCTGCGATATTGGCTCAACCACAATCGCAATGCATCTGGTCTCATTACTGTCAGGTGCCACCATTGCTTCCAGCGGCACCTCAAATCCGCAAATTCGCTTTGGCGAAGACCTGATGAGCCGGGTATCCTGGGTGATGATGAATCCTGATGGGCGCGAGGCAATGACCACAGTGGTTAGAAAAACCCTGAACGACCTGATTTCGCAGGTTTGTGGCGAAGCAAATATCGTGGCCGATGACATCTTCAACATGACATTTGTCGGCAACCCGATCATGCATCATCTGTTCCTGGGAATTGATCCAACTGAACTGGGTGTTGCTCCCTTCGCTTTGGCCGTATCGAGCGCTGTGCAGATATTTGCCTCAGAACTTGATCTGCAAGTAAATCCCGGTGCGCGAGTATATGTTCTTCCTTGCATTGCCGGCCATGTTGGCGCCGATGCTGCCGCTGTTACCCTGGCGGAGGGCCCGCACCGCCAGGATGAATTGATGTTACTGGTTGATGTCGGCACCAATGCGGAAATTGTCCTGGGCAACAAGGAAAGAACAGTTGCGGCTTCTTCACCCACAGGACCTGCCTTTGAAGGTGCTGAAATCTCTTGTGGTCAACGTGCTGCACCCGGCGCCATCGAACGTGTACGCATAAACCCGGTGACACTGGAGCCGCGTATTCGGATCATCGGCGTAGAAAAGTGGTCGGATGAAGAGGGTTTTGAGGAAGAATCCGCAATACACGGCATTACCGGTGTCTGTGGGTCGGGAATTATTGAAGTTGTAGCGGAGATGTACCTCGCCGACATTATCACAAATGACGGTGTCATCGATGGAAAAATGGCAAAAAAATCTGATCGTATCATCGCCAATGGCCGCACCTGGTCATATATCTTGTGGCGAGGTACCCAGGAATTGACAATCACGCAGACAGATATCAGAGCCATTCAACTGGCGAAAGCTGCCCTTTATGCTGGAATTCGCCTGCTGATGGACAAGATGGGCATAGGGGCCATCGAGCAGATCCGCCTTGCTGGTGCCTTTGGATCATTTATCGATCCAAAATATGCAATGATTCTGGGCCTGATCCCCGATTGCGAACTCGATAATGTCCACGCCGTGGGCAATGCAGCAGGTGTTGGCGCTAAAATGGCTCTGCTCAATCGCAATCACCGACGCGAAATCGAGGATACTGTGCGCAGAATAGAAAAAATCGAAACCGCGCTCGAAACAGATTTCCAGCAGCATTTCGTCAATGCCATGGCTTTGCCAAACAAGGTTGAACCGTTCCCAAAATTGCAAAAACAGATAAAGCTGCCCGATATCAACACCCAGACCGCCACAGAAACAACCGCGAACTCACAACCCCGCCGCAGACGCAGAACGCGTGGCAGCTAGCGCCCGTCACCTACCCCTGCCGGGCACCAGGTCACTGCCCCGCATGCATCCGAAATTTGCTAATATAAACCCTGGGTGAATTCCTCCACCAGCGAGCGCGCTACGCTTTTCAGTGCTTCTTGCGGTGTCCCGCCTTCATCAATATGTTCTTGATAGACCTTACGTTGTCGATCTGTGCTGGTTCCACGTTTAACTATCTCCCGATTAGCCCTGATTTCGTCACTACAACCGAGAAACTCTGCACTGTCGTTTGAAATATCAATCAATTCTTCCAGCAATGTTGCAAATTCCACAACTTCACCGCGAACAAAATCAATCATTCCTTCAGATATTCCATACCTTTGCGCCCGCCAGCGGTTTTCCCCAACCAGAAACTGATCATACTGGCGCCATCGTTTATTTTCACGCTTCAATTGATAAAGCGCCCTGTGTATGCATTGTACCAATGCCGCGATTGCAACTGCATCATCCAGCAAAGGCTGCACATCACAAATTCGGGTTTCCAGGGTCGGAAATTTCGATGACGGTCGGATATCCCACCATATTTTTGATGCGTCCTGGATCAATCCGGATTCAATAATAATCTGCACCGATCGCTGGTACTCGGAAAAACTGCTGAATACCGGCGGCAAGCCGGTTCGGGGCAAATTATCAAAGACTGTAAGCCGGTAGGAATTCAGACCCGTATCCCGCCCCTGCCAGAATGGCGATGATGTCGACAATGCCAATAAATGAGGCAGGAAATATGAAACTTGGCTCATCAGGTCGTTGCGCAACTCATCGTCACCAAGTCCCACATGAACATGCATTCCGCAAATCAACATGCGCCGCGCTACTCCAGCCAGGTCCCTCTCCAAATCACGGTAGCGTTCTTTTTCCGTGTAGACCTGATGACTCCAGTCCGCGAATGGATGGCAGGAAGCGGCTAAAGGTGCCAGACCGTATTGGGCTGAAATTCTCGAAATGGTCCTGCGCAAATGGGCAAGATTCTCGCGAGCCTGGGCAGCTGTTTTGCAAACCTTGGTCCCCACTTCGATCTGACATTGTAAAAATTCAGGACTGACCTGGTCTTCCAGTTCGCGCTGACAGTCTTTCATCAGAGCATCAGGAGCAGGCGCAAGATCATAGTTTTCCAGATCAACAAGAAGATACTCTTCTTCAATGCCAATGCTAAATTCAGGTTCGCTAGTTACCATCATTGCCTCAATAATTCTTTGCGGTTTCCATTATGAGGAAAAAGATTGCAATATTTGAGAGTTTTTTCAAGCTGAGGTTGTTTATTGAATTATAATTTGCTCTCCTGACCGGTAAAACATGCGCGCAAGTGATCGGCAGCGGCCCTGACCGGAGCGGTTGCATTTTCGACAATAATCATGCCCAACGCATATTGGGGCAATTGCGGCAAGTTATATTTCTTGTCTACAACAACAATATCACCGCCAATAGCTGAACGCGGCAACGGCGCCACAGCCAGATCGGCGAAAATGGCCGCTTTCTGGCCGGAAATATGTGCACTTTGAAACGCCTCGCGGTAGCTACGGCCCTGTAATTCCAGTCCCTCCAGACCGGCCTTTCGCCATACGCAACCTTCCTCCCACACTGAAACCGGCAAAGGAACTTTTTCGACAGCGACACCACATTTCGCCCCGGCCCAGACAAGATCCTCATGGAAAAGAATTTCCAGACCATCAATATTATTGGAATTTTCGTCGCAGGTGATCAATGCCATCTCGATTTGTTTGTTCCTGACTTTTTCAATCAACGAAGTTGATCCATCGACAATAACGTCAACAACAATGCCCGGATAGCTGTCAGCAAAACGTTTCAACATGTATGGTAAAAATCGTTCCGCTGCATCATCAGGTGCACCAAGGCGAACCATTCCGGCAACTTCCGGTGTAATAAAATGCGCGACCACATCTCGATTAAGCGCTAATACGCGGCGCGCATGAGCAAGCAGTATTTCCCCGTCATGGGTGAGAGAGACAGTTCGTGAATCGCGTACAAAAACTGCCTTTCCCAACAGCTCTTCGATCCGTTTTACCTGCATGGATACAGCTGAGGGTGTTCTGTACACCACCTCCGCTGCAGCCGAAAAATTGCCTGTATCGTTGATCGCCACCAGGGTTTTTAGCAAATCAAGCTCCAGTAACGGAATCTGAGCAATATGAGGTGCTGATATATTCTTACTTTCAATTTTTTTGACAGATACTATCAAATCTTTTCGTTTGATTGAAGCATAATAAGTCCCCATTGTCTAGCTCAGCGGCACCTGGAAACTAACCAGGCCCTGAACACTAACCTTCAAGGAGAATTATCATGAGCACGACATACAGTCATAATTTCAAGTCTGACTCTCAGTTTCAAATAAAAGGTCCCAAAACTTTTGTATCAGCAATAGATGGCGCACTGCAGCGACTGGCAGCGGGTATCAAAATCGTATTCAACAATTGGATTCAAAATCGGGTTGATCGGCAGGCTTTCAGCCATCTTCTTACCCTGGATGACCACATACTGAAGGATATCGGCCTTACCCGTGATGATGTAGTCTGGGCAAGCAGACTGCCTGTTTCGGTCAACGCGTCTCTGGAACTCGGAAAAACTGTCCGCATTAACCGGACTACTTGATAATGAGTTCCCCCCCCACTCAACAAAATGGGTCGCAATTCTGTTTCAACAATTTCGACCCATTAAGTTTCGGTGTCATTTTCCAACACTAAAATTTCCCTTGCAGTTTTTTCCGAATATGACAGTGTCCAGATTACTATTACAGACTAGCGAAACCACTATTTTGTCATTTGTTGTTTCGATTTGGATCATTCATTATGGAAGACAATATAAAACGCAACATAGTTTTTTACCTGGTTCCAAATTTTTCTATGATTGCATTTTCCACTGCAATTGAACCGCTACGGCTTGCCAATCGCTTGCAGGACAATCCATCATATTCCTGGCATTTGGCTTCATTTGATGGGGAACCGGTTACCGCTTCAAACGGTGTTCAGGTATCCGTGGATAAAAGCCTCAAACAGGAACGTGAGACGTTAACCGGATCAAAGCGCCCCTCAATGCTGCTGGTTTGTTCGGGCACCAATGTTGAGGAACATGAAAACAAAACCCTGTTCGCCTATCTGCGTGAAAACAAAAATCAGGGCGTCATGGTGGGAGGTCTTTGTACCGGTGCCTATATGCTCGCTGCTGCCGGCATGCTGGATAATAAAAGATGCGCCATTCACTGGGAAAATCTACCAGGATTCACCGAGCGATTTCCAAAGATTGATGTCTATGCTGATCTCTATGAAATGGAAGATGGCGTTTGCACCTGTGCAGGCGGCACTGCCTCGCTTGATATGATGCTCAGTATAATTTGTGAAGACCATGGGCAGGAACTCGTCAACCAGGTTTGCGAACAGGCTTTGACCGACCGGGTTCGCAACCCCCAGGACCGCCAGCGCTTGCCATTGCGCGCACGTCTTGGAGTGCAAAATTCCAAGGTTCTGTCAATCATTGAGTACATGGAGGCAAACATTACCGAGCCGCTGCCACTGATTGACATAGCCGGTTATGTCGGGCTTTCTCGCAGGCAGATAGAACGGTTGTTTCAAAACCACATGGGACGATCTCCAGCGCGCTACTATCTGGAAGTTCGTCTTGACCGCGCCCGTCACCTGCTGATGCAGTCATCCTTGCCGGTAGTTGAGGTAGCCATCGCCAGCGGCTTTATCTCTGCTTCACATTTTTCAAAATGCTATCGAGAATTATATGGCAAGTCCCCTTTACAGGAACGTGGTTGATCACTGGTCGCGGCTATTCAAATCCAGCTTTGCGAAACCCCTTATGATAACGAATTCATACCGCTTCGCTTTTATACTGAGTATTCTCCACCTCCTGGACAAGGGTGAAATTCGGCAACACGGAATTTTCAATAAGAAATGAGTAAAGATGCAAACATCACGCCTCAAAATGCCGTACTTGACGTCATTTCACAAACCTGTGCTTAAGAAACGACCAAGGGCTGGAAAGATGCGGGTTTCTCGGACACCTCGCAAAAAGTTTGGGTCGATAACGAGAACCCACAGTGCTGCGCTGCAGCCAATTCAGCCGCTGATATTAGCTCAGCATCCTGTCCAAATGCACTTGACGCTTTCGAATGCTCTTCTAAGGCAAACACACCGTGTTCTTGCTTTCGATCCAATGCGAGGTTGTCGAAAGCGTAGTAACGCTAACATAACTATTTTGTGTTAACTGTTCACTTAATGGACATTTCCTAGGAGGTGAAGTTGAACACAATAGCAACAGACCGGTCACAAAGTCCCTTCAAAGCAGGGGCGCAGATCGGACAGGTCTTGTCTGGGCGCGGTTCTGAGGCTCAGATAGCACTATCTGCTCCCTGGCCTGATGATGATGCCAGGCCAACCGTCGGTAAATTCATGGTGATCGACGCAGGCAAGGTTCAACTGATCGGGATGATCACCGAGGTCGAAGCCAGAGGGCCGGGCGGCCCGCAGGACTTGAACTATAAGGCAGTCGCTAAGATTGCACTGATGGGCGAGATCACAACCAATGTCAGTGGGAAACCTCATTTCAAACGCGGGGTTTCAGGGTATCCTTCGATTGGAGATGCTGCGCATCTTATAACGGGCGAGCAGCTTCGGCTAATATACAGTCCCACCGATCTTCGCACAATCAATATTGGGCAGATAAACCACGACAGCTCGATTAACGCGCTTGTCGACGTCGATAACTTGATCTCAAAACACTTCGCTATCCTGGGATCGACAGGGGTCGGAAAGTCCAGCGGCGTTGCTGTTATTCTCTCCGAAATTATTCGCGTCCGCCCCGATATACGTCTATTTCTTTTGGACGGGCACAATGAGTACGGCGACTGTTTCGGGGAAAAAGCCAATGTAATTAATCCCCATAGTTTTAAGCTTCCCTTCTGGATATTCAATTTTGAAGAGCTTACGGACGTGATCTACGGTGGTCGGCCTGCTGTGGCTGAGGAAGTTGAGATCCTGTCCGAGTTAATCCCGATCGCGAAGGCGAAATATCTTGGCTATAAGACGAGTTCGAGCAGGCTTGGCATCAGGAAAATCGATCCCAAGCGGTCCGGCTTCACAGTTGATACGCCTGTCCCGTACTTGCTACAGGATCTTCTATCTCTGATCGATAACCGCATGGGCAAGCTCGAGAACCGTTCATCGAGGATGAACTACCATCGGCTCACGACACGATTGGAGACGATTACTAACGATCCGCGCTACGCATTCATGTTCGAGAATGTCAGCGTCGGTGGCGATACCATGGTTGACCTTCTCAGCGATTTGTTCAGGCTGGCGCCTGATGGGCGGCCAATCTCAATTATGCAAATGGCCGGCCTTCCGGTTGAGGTTATGGACGCGTTTGTGTGCGTTTTGTGCCGACTTGCATTCGAATTCGGGCTTTGGAGTGACGGCGCGATGCCGTTGCTCTTCGTGTGTGAAGAAGCGCACCGCTACGCTTCGGCGAATCCTTCAGTCGGGTTTGGGCCAACCCGGCGTGCGCTAGCCCGCATTGCCAAAGAAGGGCGTAAACATGGAGTCTTTCTCGGGTTAGTGACGCAGCGTCCAGCCGAACTTGATCCCACGATCATTTCTCAGTGCAGCACACTGTTCGCGATGCGCATGGCCAATGATCAAGATCAGTCGCTGCTGCGGTCTGCGGTCGCCGATGCGGCTGCCAACCTTCTCGACTTCGTTCCGTCGCTCGGTACTGGCGAGGTTGTCGGGTTTGGTGAGGGAATGCCGATACCCGCTCGGCTGTCTTTTACAAAACTTGATTCCAGTTTGGTACCCCGAAGCGAGTCCGCAACGCCGTCTTTGAGAGGTGAAAAAGATGTACTTATGAATCAGGACTTCATCAAGTCCGTCGTCGATCGCTGGCGCGGCGCTACGGAAAAAGCTAGCGAGCCTGGCGATGGAGAAGCCAGCATGCTGTCTTCGTCGCCCATGCGGTTACCGCCAAAGGAGCGCAATTCGACTTTGCTTAGCGATGTCCGCCGCCAAGTCCTCAAACGCCAGTGGTAACTATATGACCAACGAAAGCAGAACGGTCGAGATTTCTTCCAAAGAAACACTCGTCAAGGTAATCGATGAGCTGCCTGTCGGCATTGCAGCAGTCACGAAGTCTGGCCTGGTGAACTATACCAATAAGTTAGGCTCGACCCATTCGGAATTTCCTGCCGGCCAGAAAATCATCGAGGCCAATGGACGTATTATTCAAGTCGCGCAAATCGCAGTACCAGTTGGGCCGGAGGTCTGCCATGTTCGATTGTCTACCGACATCACAGAACAGCGCCAGATCGAGGATGATCTCTTTCAACAAGCCTATTTCGACAGCCTGACCGGGCTTCCCAATCGTAGCATGGTGGAGCGCACGGTGATGTCATTGGTCGAGAATGAAGATGCGCCTTTCGCGCTCGCTTTTATCGATCTGGATCATTTCAAGGGCGTCAATGATTACTATGGCCACACCGTGGCCGACTCGCTCTTGATCAAGATCGCTGAGAGACTCTCAACTCTATTAAGGCCATCCGACATGCTTGCGAGGGTAGGTGGGGACGAGTTTGTCCTGCTGCTCTCCCCGGCCAGTGGCGCAAGCGATGTAGTGTTGGACGTTCAGAAATACCTTGCACGTCTCAAGCAGCCATTCTTTATCGATGATTATGAAGTTCTTACTTCCGCCTCTATCGGAGTGAGTCTTTATCCTCGGAATGGCAAGACTTTCGGGGATCTCTATTCTAATGCTGACCAAGCCATGTACCGTATAAAAGATGGAACCAAGGGCGGCGTTCAGTTTTTCGATGCAGCCATCGATATAGCATCTAACGAGCGCATAAAACTTGAGCAAAGGATGCGACTTGCGGTGCGCGATCAGCGCATTTGCTGCGCTTACCAACCCAAGGTGGATTTCCGCTCTGGCGAAGTGGTGGGCGTAGAAGTGTTGCTGCGTTGGCGCGATGAACAAGGAGACATCCTTCCGCCCGGCAATTTCGTCAATTTAGCCGTTGAATTAGGGTTGATGGACGAGATCACTCGTCTCATCTTGAGCGAAACCATGGCCGCTAGGGGCGCAATTGAAGAGGCCTTTGGCCCAAACGTGTGCATTTCAATCAACGTTGCCGCCCGTCAGGCGGACGAACCGGTGTTTATGCGCTCTTTCGTCGAAGCTATTGCGGCGACGGGGATTGCAGAACGCATTATGATCGAAGTGACCGAGGAAGCTTTTATGCACAAAAGTCGCTTCCAGGCTGAAGTGTTACCAATGATCCGGGAGATTGGTGCACGTGTTTCGATCGACGATTTCGGAACTGGTTATTCTTCCCTCTCTGCGTTAGCAGATGTCACTGCCGACGAGATTAAGGTTGACCGGGCCTTCATCACCGACATTCACAAACGACCGCGCAGCCAGAGTATTTTGCGTGCTATAGAGTCATTGGCTCAGGCTCTTGATATGTCTATCATTGTTGAGGGGATCGAGACAATAGAGGAACTCCTCTACTTGCAAAGCGCAACCCGTATTCGTCAGGCCCAGGGGTTCTATTTCGCCAAGCCGATGATTATTGGGGAAACCTCCACGCAAATGCCCCTCGCTAGCGATCTGCGCCAGCCTCCTGTACCTGCGCGCGTGGTGCAGACAAGGGTGGCCAGTACACGGGGGTAAAGGTAGTCACCCAAATGACCTCATGATTGTCGCGAGACTCCACATTGCCAGCGACCCGCAATTTGGTCTTTGAAGAATTATGTTTCCAACAAGGCCTGAATGTCCAGATTGCAAAAATCTGGAATTCCAAACTGTTTCGGAATGAGTGGCCGAAAAAGGCTGAAGGTGGCGACTTTCGAATAACAGTGATGGTCATGAAATGCCTCAGAGTGGCCAATCGATAGTTATGAGTTCTATAAATATGGACGACGGTTTTGGAAATATCGATGCGAGACACAAAGGGTGGTCAACGGCAGCTTCCCTCTATTCTTATCCAGAATAGATGCCAACTGCACCGCAGAAAGTGGCACAAAGTGACGTTGGCGAGTCTGTCGTAATTTCGACAGTCATCAGAATTGAAAATGGGAGTTTGTCAGCATACCTGACCTTAAGTTGTCATTTTGCACTGTTCCGCGACAGAACCCTAATACGATGTCACCCAGATTAATACTAACTCGGTAGATAATGCGTCGCTCTTCGCGAACAGCCGCCTCCCTGATCAACATTGCCCGCTGAATAGCCACTACGCATTGACTGCCTCAACCTCACCTGGAAATTCCACAAGTATTCCATCGCCCATTTCCTTGACGACGTGCCAGTGAAACTCTTCCATTTTGGGGTCGATCAATTCGGAGCGATGGATCTTCTGTCGTTGAATCGTACCGATTTCGTCAGCCTCCATGAGGCTTCTTTACCCGACCATATCCGCAGCAAATATGACGCTCAGACGCCGTTCCATCTTCATCCCCCAATTGCAGAAGTAAAATCACATAGCCAGAAATAATCTACTGAAGGGAGTAGTTCAGAGTATTAAGTTAACTGCAGCATTAACTGATACCAACAACACACCGACAAGCTTTTGTCTGTGCACAGGTGAAAGGCCGGATGGTCAGTTTTTTGTCAGGAAACACTTTTCAATCCGGCCAAATTCATGATCTGTTCTGCATCCTCATTCAAATTGATTGCAGAAGCGGGTAACGGTTGGGAAATCAGATATCCCTGTATTTCATCACATCCTTCACGTTTTAGAAATTCCAGATGCTCAATCGTTTCAACTCCTTCAACAGTGGTTTTCATGCCGAGGATTTTGGCCAATCCGATTATGGTCTGAATAAGAGCGACATTATTGCCCATATTTTCACCGCCAGACAGAAAGCAGCGATCAATTTTTATCTTGTCAATTGGATAACTCATTAAATAGGAGAGTGAAGAATAACCTGTACCAAAATCATCCAAGGCAATGGATACTCCCAGTTCACGTAAATTCTTAAGTGTGTGCAGTGTCGCGTCCTTGTTCACCATCAAAGAGTTTTCGGTAATTTCCAATTCCAGACGTGAAGGATTCAATCCACTGTCACCCAAAGCCCGCGCCACAACCAGTTCCAGCTGAATACCAACAAATTGTAATGGCGAAAGATTTACAGAAATCCGTCTGGAATTATTCCAGCTCGCCGCTTCATTACATGCTTGCCGGATAACCCATTTGCCAATATCTGCAATCATCCCCAGTTCTTCTGCGATTTGAATGAAATGTTTTGGATTAACCATGCCGCAACGCGGGTTGTTCCAGCGAACCAGCGCTTCATACCCACTGATCGAGTTTGTAGCAGTACAAAGAAGTGGTTGATAAAGCAGGTACAGTTCATCATTGGTAATGGCAGATTGCAATTCCTGGCCCAACCTGCGTCTTTCCCGCACCTGCAGGTCCATTCCAGCATTGAATATCTTGGATGAACACTTGCTTTCCGTTTTTGCCCGGTACAACGCCAGATCAGCATTCTTGATCAAGTCTCCCGAATTGGTGCCATGCACGGGAGAAAGCGCCACACCAATACTGCAATTTGCGCTCATTTTACGCCCGGCAATAAAAAACTGCTCCTTGAAACAACCAATCAAAATTTCGGCATATTTTTCAGCTTCCTGCGCCGTTGGCATATCATTGACAACAATAGCAAATTCATCCCCACCCAATCTTGATACAATTGCCGCATTTTCGCATTGCCCAACCAATCGTTTGGCTACCATCACCAATAATTCATCACCGGCTGGATGGCCAAGCGTATCGTTGATGTGCTTGAACTTGTCCAGATCCAGCAAAAACAGTGCTATACCAGTTCCACTATTTTCAATCTCGGCAATCGAAGCATCAAGTCGTTCTTTGAAACTGGCGCGGTTAGGAAGATTGGTGAGTGAATCATACAAAGCCAGATATGCAATTTTGTCTTCGGAATTCTTTTCATCCGTAATATCGATCGCCACCCCACGATAGCTAAATATTTCCCTTCTCTGCTTGTTTTTCTGATAAATAATCGGACGGCCCGACAGTTTCCACCATCGAGTTTCTCCATTTGGATGTTTGTAACCGACAACAATATCCCGAAACGCCTCTTTGGCAGCAAAAGCATCACCGACACGGCAATTGATTTTGTCATTTTTGTTTGAATGGCTGTGTGGCAAATCGTTTAGTAGTGACAGAAACTCTGTACCGTGCAATTGCTCTTCATCCACACCGGCCGCTAGAACAAATTTTTTCGAAACATTTTTGATTTTACCATTTTCATCGGTTTCCCAAAGCCACTCATATCCACTGTCTTCATGTTCGCGGAGCAACACTCCAATCATATCATTAGACTTCACCAGCTCCATTCTGGCTTCCATTCTATCTGCCAGAAAAATCGCATTCCTTTTAATCATGCCAATAACCAGCAATGAAAAAACCAAAATGAGAAAGCTCGAGTTCAACATGCTGGAGTGCCAATGATAGACGATTACGAACAATAATCCGCTCATCATTATCAGCGAAAATAACACTGCAGCTCTCGGCACACCTGACAAGAAATATGCCCCAACACCAATCAACGCAAGCATTGTGGCAATAATAAACAATCGTTGTTCAATACCCGCTCCACCAAACAACAATACCGGCATCAAAACCCATACCGAACCCAATATGATTACAGTAACAACCTGGTGTTTATCACTATTCGTTTTTCGGCGGTGTTTGTCTCTTGATGTACTTTTAGCCCCTCTGCCCATGGTAAAACTGACGATCACAAGAAATCCCAGAAACCACCCGATTGCCTTGGAAAACTGGTCACTTCCAACAAAAGTCATGACTGTCAGAAATCCGGCAAACATATTTCCTATTGCCACAGTACCTATATTTGCTTGAATCAAGGCAAATTGCTCTGCCCTGCCAAGGGCTACGTTTTCCGGATCAGATATTCGATTGGCAAAATCATCTCTCAACAAAGATGACAACCAATTCACTGTTGAGTTGACCATCTTAAAATAACGCAATTCCGGCCCCTAAAATTAACGGAAGACTATTTTGGCACATCACGGCAGACATAAGCTTGACTTTACTGACAATTCCCTATGAAATACCTAACGCACCCACAAAATGTTACTCAGTGAATGCTCCAATATCTTGTATTGGTAACGCCAATATGCATAACAACAGCCATGAAAACACTTCGATCAGAATTACTCATGCCCGCAGGATCTTTGGTAAAGCTGAAGACTGCAGTGTTATACGGAGCCGATGCGGTATATCTGGGAACTCCTGATATGTCGCTACGCACCAAAGCAGAATTTACCCTGGAACAAGTCCGGCAGGGAATTGAATATGCCCATGCCAACGATACCCGGGTCTATCTGACGCTCAATCTGTTTTCCCACAACAAGGATATTCCCAAACTTGAAGAATATGTGGCAACCATCAAAGACATCAATCCTGATGGTGTAATCGTTGCTGATCCCGGAGTGTTTCAGTATGTAAAAAAACATGCACCTGAAATTCCTCTGCATATTTCAACCCAAAGCAATGTATGTTCATGGTTGTCGGTTAAATTCTGGGAGGATCTGGGTGCGGATTTATGCGTACTTGCGAGGGAGGTTTCCTTTGCTGAGTTGCGCGAAATTCGCCAGAAATGTCCTGATATCAAGCTTGAAGCATTTGTCCACGGCGCTATGTGCATGACTTATTCAGGCCGTTGCCTGCTGTCAAACTTCATGGCTGAACGCGGAGCAAACCAGGGGAATTGCGCAAATTCCTGTCGCTGGGGCTATAAGGTCCACATGAAATTGCATGATGGCAATGTGCAAGAACTGGAAATCGACGAATCCAACATGGATATGTTCGAATTTTTGCTGGAAGAAGGTGCCCGCCCCGGTGAATTAATGCCGATCGAAGAAAGTGAACATGAATCCTATATCCTCAACTCTAAAGATCTGTGCCTGATGCCCAAACTGGATCAATATCTGGATCTCGGTGTTGACAGCCTGAAAATTGAAGGAAGAAACAAATCGGTTTATTACGTTGCCGTCCTCGCACGCACTTATCGCAAAGCCATGGATGACTGGGCTCGTGACCCCGAAAACTGGAATCCGGAACCCTATATGGAAGAACTGATGAATGTCTCCAATCGCGGATACACATTGGCATTTCACGATGGCCGTCTGACAAATTATGCTCACAATTATGAACAAACCCAAACGCTCGGTGAATGGGAATTTGCCGGTATTATCACTGAAATAACCGATAACGCCATACATATGGAAGTCAAAAACAAATTGATTGCCGGCGATGTTTTGGAAATTCTTCCCCCTGATGGTGACTATACTGTACTGATCCGGCTTTATCAGTTTGAAAACGTCAATAATGGTGAAGTAAAGGAAGAAATCAGTGCAGGAACCAAGCCGGTAATCCGCATACCGTTTGCACTATTTGATCAGGAAGATATCGACAGGCTAAAATCTCGCCTGCCTGAAATGACTGTCATTCGCAAAGAAACACCCCTCACCCGAACCCAATGGAATCGTCTGAAACTTGATCGTGAGGCCCAACGGCTGGAAATAACCGGAAAAACTGACAATCCTGTCCAACCGCTTTATGGGAAAAAGCGCGAGGCATTGCGAGAAACCCTGCGTGAAGCTGACAAAACCCGGAAAATTAAATCACCACGCCTGGGACTGGATACTTGTTGCGGGCGAGGTTGCAATGGCTGTCTGATGTTCTGGCATGATCCAGCATACGAAAAAGCCCGCCAGATCATGGCAACCAAAAAACAGGGTGAGATTCTGGATTGCGACATGCGCGATAAATCCACACTTTCAGGCCCCGTTATCGCGGCCGAATAATTACCGCATTGTGAACCGGAGTTTCACCGCTGAAACTCAAATCCGGCCTGCCTTTCACCCAAATTTGTGTGGAACCGCCACCATCCATAGCGATAGCGCTGTCACAGTTAAAAAAACCGCCTACTTTATTGCTGCGCATCAACCACCCGGCCTCGAAAAGACTAAGCCCCCCTCCGACAATAGCCATAACAACAAAATCTCCCGTATCATCAATACAAACCAGTGTACGCTTTTTGGGGATTGCGCGATTGGTATTCATAGCCCAGTTTCCGCCAGGCTCAATCAATACAGGCTTTGATTGCAGTATCTTTTCGCCCACCGGGACCGAATTTCCTGCAGTTTCAAGGATAGAAACATTCCCATCACGAAAAATCAGGTATCCACCCAACTTTTTCCAGGCTGACGAGTATCGTGTGCCATCAATAGTCAGCAAACCAACCGGCACCTTGTGGCCTTTCTTGTTGATTTTGAAAAACCCGCCATTGAATGCTATTTGTGCATCATGCCTTGATCCCATTTCATTGACCCGATTTCCCTGCGGACTGGATTGTTTGATCAATTCAAATATGTATCCAGCCGGTTTGATCCGCAAAGCGATCAATTCAATGCCATTGGAAGCTACTGTCTTGATTGCGGCAATTCCGGTTGACACGTTTTTAAACGGCAATGCTCGCAGGTGATTGGCAACCAGCAATGCACGTGGCGGAATGATCTCTTCATTCGCCAAACTTGCAGATCCATTACTCATTGCCAAAACAACAAGCGTAGGAATCAAAATTAACAGCCGAGAATTACTCACTTATCATCCTTGTTGTAGCGCAATCATGATGAACAAGAGTATTAGTCCGTCTTTGTGTTGATAAACTGGCTAACAATATCAACAATTATTCCATTAACCAAAAAAATTCGCAATCTTTCAATCATCAAAAATGGTGCTCAAGCAAACACTTAGCGAATATTGGTTAATTATTCTGGTATCTGATAACAAAATGAAATTGATATCGGCCTATTCGACAGAAATTCACCTGAGTTTTAGCGAGGCACGACGGTGACCTTGCCACTGGTGTTGTAATCCGATTATGTCAATACCCGGAGGCTGGGTAAATCTGCCAATGGACAGCAAAATGTCACGCTGGATAGCATCGATTCTGTCAGGTGATGCCGCCGCATCACCTGACAGGAAACAATTCGCCGGAAATCAATCCTTTTACCGTCAAACGAGCAATTTGGCCATGAAACCGTATTATCAATTTCCCTTAGCATTAACTCCGTAATCGTTCATTCATCGGATCAAACGGGCTTTCACCAATGACAGTCGCATTAAACAATTTTCCGAGCATTTTTATTTGTAGCTGTTGGCCATCTTTTGAAAAATCTGGCTTTACCATACCAAGCGCCAGGGTTTTACCAATCCGCCAACCATAAGCACCATTGGTTGCTCTCCCGACCAGATTACCCTCCACATCGTATAATGCCTCGGATCCGCGTGGATCATAATTTTCCACATCATGAACTTCCATGGTGACGAAATTCCAGTTCAACCCGTTTTCCTTGGCTTTCAAAACCTCTTCCCGACCAATGAAATTGCCTTTGTCCACATGGACAAATCGGTCAAGCCCGGATTCAAGCACATTATATTCGGTTGACAATTCGCGCGGCACCAGACGGTAGGATTTTTCAATCGACATCGCACTCATCGCACGAATGCCAAATGGCTTAATGCCAAATTCCGCCCCGGCCTCCATCACCATATCATAAATCGCATTCTGGGTTTCAATCGGATGGTGCAACTCCCAGCCCAACTCACCAACAAAGTTAACCCGCAAGGCATGGGCAGTGGCTGTACCAACATTGATTTTCTGACCGGACAACCATTTAAAGTTGTTATTTGTGAGGTCACAATAGGTCAACTTCTGCAGGACCTCGCGTGATCTGGGACCAGCCAGGACCAGTACTCCGTACTTCTGGGTAATGGGTCGCAAAATTACCGAGCCGTCATCAGGCAGCAATTTGAACAAATAGTCATGATCATGATTTTCAAACGCACCAGCCGACACCAGATAAAATGCACCTGGTTTCCATTCATACACGGTGAATTCCGAACGCACGCCACCAAATTTTGTCAGCATGTGACACAAGGCAATACGACCGCGTTTTTTTGGAATTTTGTTGGCAAACAGAGACTCCAGCCATTCTCTGGCTCCTGATCCCGCCACTTCCATTTTGGCAAATGCCGACATATCCAGCAACCCGACATTTTCAGTCACATTCATGACTTCTTTGCCAATGTGTTCAAACGCATTCGAACGCCCGAAACGATAACGTTCCTTGACGCGGCCATCGACGGGATCAGCATGATTGTGACCGGCAATTACATCCGGCACCACGCTGTCTTGCGCACTAATCTCGTAATCTGAGGACGGTGCAAACCAGTTGGCTCGCTCCCAGCCGTAAACTGATCCAAAAACCGCACCGAGATCTTTTTGTCGTGAATAGGAGGGCGAGGTCTTCAGTCCCCTGGCAGCACCACGCTCCTCCTCAGGATAATGAATAGTAAAGACATTGCGATAGGCCTCCTCATTCTTTTCAATCAGATACCCCTGGGTGGCATAAGGGCCGTATCGACGCGGATCAACGCCCATCATGTCAATCGATGGCTCTCCCTCAACAATCCATTCAGCAATCTGCCAGCCCGCCCCGCCGGCAGCGGTAATACCGAACGAATGCCCTTCGCTAAGCCAGAAATTCCTTAATCCGGGAGCTGGCCCAATGATTGGATTTCCATCTGGTGAATAGGCGATCGCACCGTTGTAAACCTTTTTGATACCCACTTCACCGAAAGCCGGAACCCTTGCAAAAGCAGATTCAATATGCGGTTCAATGCGTTCCAGATCTTCCTGGAACAATTCATATTCGCTGTCTGAAGAAGGTCCGTCAACATAACAACATGGTGCACCGGGTTCATAGGGCCCCAAAATGAGACCGCCATTTTCTTCCCGCATATACCAGGCACTGTCCGCATCACGCAACACGCCCATTTCTGGCAGTCCCTGTTTTTGCCGGGCGACAATATCCGGATGTGGTTCAGTCACAATAAACTGGTGTTGAACTGGTATTACCGGCACATCAAGACCAACCATTTCACCGGTTTTACGAGCAAAATTGCCGGTACAGGAAATTACATGTTCAGCCGTAATCACGCCCTTGTCGCTCGTTATACGCCACAAACCATCATTGTCCTGCTCTATGGCGGTGACACAGGTGTTTCGATAGATCGTGCCACCACGCTCACGTGCACCTTTGGCCAACGCCTGCGTTAAGTCAGCCGGTTGAATATAACCATCATCGACATGTTGAATTGCTCCAATAACACCATCCGTATTGCAAAGCGGCCAGATTTCCTTCACCTGTTCCGGGGTCAGTATATTCACTTTGATGCCAATGGTCTCAGCAATCCCTGCATAATACATATACTCATCCCAGCGATCCTGTGTCTGGGCCATGCGGATATTTGACACAACCGAAAAACCGACGTCCATCCCCGTCTCTTCTTGTAACTCATGGTAAAATTTCACCGAATATTTGTGAATTTGGCCAACTGAATATGACAAATTAAATAAGGGTAACAAACCTGCTGCATGCCAGGTGGACCCGGATGTCAATTCCTTGCGCTCAATCAATACGCTGTCATCCCAACCTTTTTTTGCCAGATGATAAAGTGTCGAAACACCAACTACTCCACCACCAATGACCACTGCACGCGCATGTTTTTTCATCAAATTTTTCCGTTTCAAGAAATCTGTTTTCGCAATTGCATTTCCTTAGGGTCAGGACTCATTAATAAACACCATTCTGCGACACTGACTTTGTTTTAAGCAAAGGCGTAAACCCGCAGGAAGTCGTCTGACTTTCAAGGGCTTACAGCGTATCCAGAGGCAAAGTCAGTACCGCCCGCAGGGTTTGACAAGGAGGGCACGCCTCCTGATAACAAATGCTCGAAAAGGCGCCCGGATATATTTGGGCCTGTTCTTGCGCTTTCTTATCTGTATTCGTACCCTCCTTGTC
>JAAEMP010000252.1 GCA_024225445.1 Hyphomicrobiales bacterium
AAGCCACCTGCCGCACTCTTTTTCCACCGCGCATGATTCAAATCAAGGCAGCAACAGTCGTGTCAATTATACTGGTCACTGTAATTGAAGCACATGAATGAAATCAGGTTAGATTGACAGAGTCCTTCCGCTCCTGATTTCACAATCAAACCCAATGCTCGGGTGGTTTGCTGAATTGCCGTTACCATTTTTAACAAACCGCGATAGATACAGGAGAAATCAAATGTCAATCTGGATGAGATTTGGCGGGGTAATTCGAGTAGGCGTTGTGGCGCTGATTAGCTTGTATTTCATGGCTTTGCCGGAATTGGATGTAGTCATGGCCCAAAACACCCAGCTGGATGTTGACGAACTCCTGCACGGCGAAGCGCTGGCGAAAACAAATTGTGGTCGCTGCCATAATATTGGATTGGACGGAGACAGCGCAAACAAAAATGCGCCACCTTTCAGGAAACTTGGCGAGCGACGAGCGATTGAAACTATTGCGCCTATGCTGGTAAACAAAGAGTCTCCTGAACATACAGATATGCCGCGTTTCACTATTACTGCAATCCAGGCGATGGATATAGCAGAATGGATTTATTGGGTACAACCAGTCGCTCACGGCAAGCGACTGGTGAAGGAATATTGTGCACGTTGTCATGCAGTAGAACTAGATGATGAAAGCAAACATTCCGCAGCGGCACCATTCCGTTATCTTGCCAAACTCTATCCCGTCGCATTTTTGGAGGAAGCATTTGCAGAACGAATAGAAACCGGGCATCCCGACATGCCGGTATTTGAAGTCAGAATTAGTCAGCTACGCGATATGATCGCCTACATTGAAACAATCCAAAAGCCATAGGCGCAGGACCCATCAATTAACATCGTTCTGTTTGCTGCACTGTACCGCCCCAATCAGTATTTACGGGCAGGCCATGATTACACCAGCAATCTGCAAATCAGGCGAGTCAAATCTTCGAAAAATTTGACTCGCCTGGAAAAAGTCGGGCTGATTAAGGTCATTTGCTCAAGCGTAAATTCTTGATGTCGTTGGCGATATTCTTAAACGCGGTATCCAGAGCATCAGCACTATCTGCCGAATAGTAGTAAGTTGTGCTGGAAGTATCCGGTGTTGCACAGGAACGCAATGTGGCCTCGGCAGCTTTTGGCGCCTTGAAGCCAACGGCGTAGATCACGATATTTTTATTTTTCATATCATCGCACAAGTTCATCGCATAATTGGAGGAATTCCAACCTTTGGTATAAATCGTGTTGAATTCACCGTCAGTCATCAGCAACGCAACTTTCTGAACATTGGTATCAGAATAACTTGCTGGCGTTCCAGAACTTGTCCAGGCTCCGGCCCAATTCGGAGACAAGGTATAATAGCTCCAGGCGACACCCAAATGACCGGCTGTGTATCCACTCGCCCTGTAACCGTCAATACTGGATTTCAGCGTGCCCGGATTTGATGAAAGCGGCACTACTTTCTGGCTTGGGCAATCGCTATTTTCGCCTTCAACCTTTGAGGTCGAATATGAAACATCATTAAAGCGGTTTGAATAACGTTCGGTTACGCAACTGGTGCGCCTCCAGTCGGCGGAAACTTTTTTTGCAACCGTCTTGCCGACATTGACAGATTCCGAATAGGGAACCAGTCCAATCCGCATTTTGTTGTTACTCGAAGTTGCAGGCAAAAGGATATCGATTGCATTTTTTGCAGCATTTTTTAGCGCACTGAGTTTGTCCTGATGTCTCATCGAACCAGTGACATCCAGCATCATGGAAAGCTCAAACTTTTTTGAAGATATTGTGGCCTCACTTTGCGAGTTCACATCAACGGTGTTTAATCCTATGATACCCATGAAAGCGGTATTAATATCCGATTTTGCCGTTGCGGAGACCTTCCCGCTCACTGGATCAGCTGAGAAAGTTTGTATTTTTATATCTTTGGCCAAATGAGTACGACCATTGATATTGGCAAAAAAGAATTCCTCAAAATTCTGACGGAATTTGGCATCTACCGGTTTGCCTTCAGACAAGGCATGACCCGACATTAGTACAGCCGCATCCAATGCTTCGTCAATAACTCCCTTAGTGTGGGCTATGCGGGTATAGTCTACAGCGAACCCGACAGAAAGAAACACGGGAATTAATGCAAGACCAAAGGTAACCGCAACCGAACCATATTCGTTACTGCGAAAACTGGAATATTGACGTTGCATCCTATTTGCAAAATTATTGAGGGAAGGCACTTTTAAGAACATTTCATTCTCCCGAGTTTCTGAATTACCCAGGAAGATGCAAGGAGAGTGCCAAAACTGTCGCCAAAATGGTGTTGATCACATTGAGATGTTATTCCATTGAATTAATTGAGATAATCCAATTATCGTAGTTAATGGATCGTCAATAGAATAGTTAAACCTGTAATGCGGTATGCAAGACCTGATTAATCATCCCGATCTGGGACATAACTGACTGTTACGTTATGGGATTCTTCTGCCTCTAAGAATCTATCGCCGGCGGGTCAATCCAGGTACACACCCGGCCGCTCAGGTGATTTTTTTACAATATCGACATCGTTTTCATCATCCACCAGCCACACCCTGTGTATTCACATAAACCGAGTACAAAGACTGGCTCGCAGCCATAAATAAACGGTTGCGTTTGGGACCGCCGAAACAAACATTAGCGCAACGTTCAGGCAATTGAATACGCCCAATTTTTCCACCATCTGGAGCGAATACCAAAACACCATCCAGTTCTGCGTTTCCCATGCCCCATCCACACCACAGGTTTCCGTTGACATCCACCCGAAACCCGTCCGGCGTGCCTTCGGGTCCGGCATCAATAAATATCCGTTCGTTTGAAATTTCCCGACCGTCATCGCAGACGTCATATGCCAATATCATTCGATGCGGTTCACCACGAGAAGCTACGATATACAAAATCCCTTCATCAGGTGAAAATGCAAGCCCATTTGGGCCAGGTATGTCATCACAGATCAATGATGCGTCCAAGGTTTCACCATCAACACGATAAACTGCCTGTGGTAATTCCTGTTGCCTCTTGTTGCCTTCATAATTACCGAGCAAACCAAAAGGCGGGTCTGTAAACCAAATTGAACCATCGGACTTGACAACCACATCATTGGGCGAATTGAGCGGCTTGCCCTTCCACTTGTCCATAATGACGGTACGCGATCCATCATATTCTGTTCGTGTAACGCGTCCTGTGTGCTCACAGGTAATCAAACGCCCTTGTCGATCCCTTGTTTGCCCATTGCCAAAATTGGAAGGTTTGCGATAAACGCTAACTACATCTGTTTCTTCCTCCCATTTCAAAATGCGGTTATTGGGAATATCACTCCATAACACGTAGCGACCATCACCAAAATATACGGGACCTTCCGACCACCGGCAGCCTGTGTACAAACGTTCCACAGCGGCACTAAACACCATGTATTTTTTGAAACGCTCATCCAGCGCCTCAATAGCGGGATCCGGATATCTTGGAAATTCACGCCAGCCGGCGCTTTTTGGTACCTTCATCACCATCGATCATCCCCTCCACAATATGTATTTCAAGAGTCTGTTCAAGAATTCCTGACGGCTTTGACGTAAATGAATTTCGAGCAACTTTCTTGAAGAATTTGACGCCGAGTGGCTGGCCATTGCAGGAAAATTTTTCGAGAAAGTGGCCGAAATTCGTCCCGCCCGCCAAAAAACTAGCTGTGGGCCTGGCCCATTTTGCCCGCTATCAGCGGTCTGGGACAAAATAGACCAAATCAAAGCCATCAGGAATTCTTGAACTCATAGTTGGCATTGAAGATTACATTGGTCAAGTTGACTCATACACATGATGTCGTTTGGGCACCCAATTTGCTGCAAGAACTACAGAACATGCCATTCTGACAGTATGACCTAGGACACTTCCGGTTTGTCTTGTATGCCGGCATAATCGGCCAATTGCGCCCGTCGGTGGACCGCCCAACGATATTGGTCGGGCCACATATTGTAGTCTGCATCAGCCCCCAGCGCTTGTGCAGCATGCAGTGGCCAAAATGGATTGTACATCAGTTCCCGACCCATGGCGACCAGATCGGCCTGCCCGGATTGCAATATCTGCTCGGCCTGGTGTGGATTGATGATAACCCCGACCGCCATGGTCTTGATCTCAGCCTGCTGACGCACCTGTTCGGCGAGTGGCACCTGGAAACCCGGTCCGCGATCCATGATTGTGTTCATGGGCTTGCCGGAATCAGAGACCCGGAAGCGTGGCGCACCGGCAATACCACCGCTGGAACAATCGATGACATCAACACCACGGGTGGCCAGTTCCCGCGACAGCACTACCGAATCCTCAATCGTCCAACCATCCGGCGGGCCATCAATGGCAGAAAGCCTGCAAAATAGCGGCAATTCCTGCGGCCAGACTGCCCGCACGGCATCGGCGACCTCCAGGGCGAACCGCATGCGATTTTGCAGATCGCCGCCATAGGCATCTGTGCGCTGGTTGGCCAGGGGTGACAAAAAACTATGAATGAGGTAGCCATGGGCGGCATGCAATTCGATGATCTTGAAGCCGACATCGCGTGCACGTACGGCAGCATCGACAAAGGATTTAACGATTCCGGCGATCTCATCGACGTCCAGTGCGTGCGGGGTCGGCCAACCCTGGCCAACCGAATTGGCGGACGGCCCGACAACCGGCCACGGAACTTCGCCGTCGACACAGTTTTCATCGGTCAGGGGCTTGCCTCCCATCCACGGCTTCTGTGTCGATGCCTTACGACCGGCATGGGCCAACTGCATTGCCGGAACCGATCCCATTTCTTCGATAAACCGAACAATCGGGCGCAGGGCCTCGGCCTGTGCATCATTCCATATTCCGATACAGTGAGGGGTGATACGACCTCGTGCTTCAACCGCCGTAGCTTCGGTGAATATTACTCCGACACGGCCGCGCGCGAAAGCACTCAGATGAGCAAAATGCCAGTCATTGGCAATCCCGTCTGTGGCAGAATACATGCATAGTGGAGACAACACGATACGGTTGGGCAAGGTCAGCTCGCGAATTTTAATGGGCGAAAACAATTTGATCGAGCCAACTTCGTTGGGAGACATTGCGATTCCTTCCTATGACCGATTTCAATATCACACGTGAAACACGCTAGAGCACATTTGATGAGATATGAACCGTTTGATGCCCCATATCGGTCTACTCGGCTAGGCGCGGAGCGTAGCGCGATGCTTGTGCATCGGGCAAGCTTCGCAACAACGCCGATGGGCCGATAGGGGGCACCCTATCCGCTATCGAAGCTATTGAAAACATGCGATAAATGGGTCGATCGAAATTGTCCACCTGCAGCGTTGAATTTCGCTTGTGGTACCCCGGCAACACGGCGCGCAATTCGCCTTGCAGGTAAACAATTTCGATTCGGTCAAACGATTCATATCTCATCAAATGTACTCTAGTGGTCCGGCATAGGTGGTAGCGCAACGGGACCGTGTCGGCAAGCCTGAATCCTGAAGATGACCAGGGCATTTCATGGTACAATGAGATGAGGACTAACGAGTTGTATGCTTGCTGGCCAGAAGCGCTTTGCCGAATTCTTCAAACAAGGCCCGGTTGACGGGATTGGTTTGAGGATCATATTCAGCATGCCATTGAACCCCGAGCGCAAACCCTGGCGCACCGGCAATTCTGATTGCCTCAACTGTGCTGTCTTCCGCCAATCCTTCGATGATCACCCTTTTGCCGGGTTTGCAAACCCCCTGACCATGCAGGGAATTTACCCGAATTGTATCTTTGCCGAATATCCGTGCAAAAGTGCCGTCAGCAACAAGTTCAACCTCATGGCGGTCGGCAAAAACCACATTCGGGTCCGGATGCACCTCTCCGGTTTCCAGTCGCGGCATGCGGTGGTTCATGCGTCCCGGCAGATCGCGAATTTCCGGGTGAAGCGAACCGCCAAATGCGACATTCATTTCCTGCATGCCACGGCAAACTCCAAGTACCGGGATACCCTCGGCAACGCAGATATCAATCAGTTCGAAGGCCATGGCATCACGCTTTTGATCGTAAGGCTCATAAGAGGCATGGGGTTCTGTATCAAAACGCGTTGGATGGACATTCGCACTGGCGCCTGTCAGCAGTACGCCGTCGACCACATCCAGCAATGCTCTGATATCGGTGATATCAGGTGCGCCGGCAAACATCAGCGGCAAAGCACCCGCAACATCCGCCACAGCACTGAGATTTCTTTCGCCGACCAGTTGTGTTCTGAAGCGATCATCAATGACGTAGCTATTGCCGATTACACCAACAACTGGTCTGTTCACAATCCGTCCTCCATATCTTCAGGGCTGCATATGTCGATTATTAAAACATTGTGCCATTCATGCTGCGGGAAGTATAGACAGTATAGCTATTTCGGCAATCTCATCGACATCTATAGCAGAACACCTTTATTTTGATTCAGTCTAAATTTTTTTTTGCTCACGGCTATTCGGGTTTACGCCCGGCCTGGGCGAAGGCGGCGCACCGGCGCCGGTCGCTTTTCGCTCCTGATTACATGATCATTTGAAAGGGTTTCTGCTATAGTAAAAACGGCTATGCGAATATATTTTTTAAAGAATATATGGTATTTTTGCTTTTGTGTGATTTTATCATTACCCGGGAAACTTGATCCCTAATCCGGAACAAGAATTCAGAGATAAATCGTCTCCCCGCTGTTAGCTGACATTTTAATTGCTTCGACGACGTTGAGTGACTTCAGCCCCTCTTCGCCTGATATCAATGGCTCTTCATAACCACGGATCACATTGGAGAAATGCTTCATTTGGGCAACAAGGGGATCGGTATTAGCCCCCGGAAATGAGGTTGCGCTGATCGGCTGTTTCCAATGTCCCTCCTCCTCGTGCTTCCAGAGCCGCATGTCCGGGATGGCCAGCGAGGCTTTTGTTCCGCCGATCATATAACAACTTTGCGGAGTGGATGGATAAGCCGGATTTTCACCCGCCGTCATTTCCCAGCTCCAGGGCGAGGCCACTGTATCCGACACATTAAAAGTACACAAAGCACCCGATTGAAATTTCATCAGCACAGCTGCCGTATCCTCGGGTTCAAACCCTCTGACCATGTTGGAAGACATAGCTTGCACAGAAAAGACGTCACCACACAGATAACGCAACAAGTCCACGTCGTGGATAGCATTCACCATAATTGGCCCGGCACCGTCTTTTCTTCGCCATTCGGGTGTAAAATAGTCTTCCGGTTTCAACAGCCAGCAGGTACCGTGCACAGAGGTAATGCGACCAAGGCGCCCTTCCCTGATAAGCGAATATGCTTCTTGCATCAACGGATTGTGACGGCGATGATGTCCGACAAGAACTGGCACATTTGCCGCATCAGCCGCATCAACGAGTCTCCTTGCCTCAGCGCATGAGGTTGCAATCGGCTTTTCAACCAGCATCGGGCAGCCTGCTGAAATGCAGTCGAGGCCATTTTCGACATGCACCTGATTGGGTGTGGCAAGGATCGCGCCATCAGGTGTGAAGGCAGCCAACATTTTCTTTAACGACGGATACCAGTCAACGCCTATTTTTTCAGCATAGGCCCGCCCGGCCTGCGAGGGGTCAACCACCGAAGCAAGTGCGATATCTTCACCAAGCATACCTAAAACTTCAACGTGACGCTGGCCAATCTGGCCGGCGCCGACGAGTGCGATCTTGAGCGGCTTATTCATACCAGGAGACTCGCCATGCGCCGCAACGCCAGTTCATATCCCTCAACACCAAATCCCGCCATCATTCCATCAGCGCGAAGTGATACATAAGATTTGTGGCGGAATTCCTGGCGCTTGTGAATATTGGAAACGTGAACTTCCAGGACAACACCGATGAATGCGTTCAAGGCATCAAGAATTGCAATGGAAGTATGCGAATATGCACCGGGATTGATGATAATACCGTGTGCATAGGTCCGCGCTTCGTGAATCCAGTCTATCAGTTGACCCTCGTGGTTCGACTGCTCAAACCTCACCTCCAGCCCAAATTCATCAGCCAGTTTTTCGCAATTATGAGTAACGTCCTGCAGGGTAACCTCCCCATAAATATCCCGCTGACGCTCACCCAACAAATTGAGATTGGGGCCATTCAGAATCAAAATGCGTTTTTTCACGTGGTTTATCCTTTACAAATTTCCCAACAACCAGATGGGATCGATTACTGTGCTGACAGATCCGATTGACGCTGATCGCTAGAGGTCTGTTCAAAAAGCGATACGGAACCAATGCGGGCATATTCGCCAAATCTATCATTATATTATATATCTGATTTCATCAAGAATATATGATATTATTGTTTTTATCTGTCTTTGAGGCTATATAAGCATTGGAGAGCTATTTTTTAATAGCTGACATTTCCGATTTGTTCAGTTATCTGGAGACCTATGCAACAATCAGCACAATCCCCTACAGTCGGCCTCAGTACCTATGCTGCCATTCGTAGCGATATCATATTTGGACGGCTTGTTCCCAACACCAAACTTAAACTCGACAATATGAAGGCCAGTTACAATGCCGGCATTTCCACTTTACGTGAAACGCTGAATCGTCTGGCGAGTGAAGGCTTCGTAGTTGCCGAAGAGCAGCGGGGTTTTTTCGTCGCCCCGGTATCCGTTGAAGACCTGCGCGAAATTTCCGACCTGCGCATTCTGCTGGAATGTACCGCCTTAAGGCAATCAATAAAAAATGGAGATACTGACTGGGAAGGTGCCGTTGCTTCCGCACATCACAAATTACAGCGCATGGAACAGAAAATGTTGGCAGGAGATGAATCGCAGAAGGAACTCTGGAAGTGTTATGACTGGGAATTTCACCAATCACTGATTTTGGCCTGTGGATCGAGAAACCTGCTGGAAATCCACGGAACAATCTATGACAAATACTTAAGATATCAGATGCAAATCCTGACCTATCGCGGTGGGGAAGCAGTTGAAGAACACAGGCGTCTGTTTGAAGCCGCGCTGGACCGTGATGCCGATCAAGCTGTTAAATTTCTGCGCCAGCATATCGAGAACGGCGTCAAACATACACTCGAAGAATCTTATACCACTTCAGACTGATTAGCGAACTATCCAAAAATTGAGAGCTTTGCAGACTTTGACAAAAGTTGAAGCCTGATCCGGATGTAGCTTGGGCAAGCACTCACCTATCCGATATATCCACTATCCATTTTTACCTCGTGCAATTTTTCAGATATAGCAGAATACCTTTATTTTGATTCAGTTCCGAATTTTTCTCGCTCACGGCTATTCGGGCTTGCGCCCGGCCTCCGCGAGGGCGGCGCACCGGCGCCGGTCGCTTTTCGCTCCTGATTGCATGATCATCACAAAGGTATTCTGCTATACTGGACAAAACAAATTTTCATTCATATCTTGTTTATGAATGAACATTCATTCATAACTGATATATCGACTTGTTCATACCTGAATGCGGATGGCTGATAAAAAGCCGGATGCACCTGCATCGGAAATTTAAGCACTGCCCTGAAAGGAAAATGAAATGAATCTAAATGGAAATGCAGCAATTGTTACCGGTGCTGCTTCCGGTATTGGTCGGGCAACGGCTGAAGCACTGGCAGATGCGGGAGCGCAGGTATTTTTAGGCGATATCGACAAGGATAATGGTGAAGCCACCGCAGCCTCAATTCGGGATGCCGGCAAGAAAGCTGATTTTGTTTTCCTTGATGTCACGGATATGGCTTCAATTGATGCCTTTAAAAGTGAAGTACTTGCAAAGTGCCCGGCCGTTAATATTGTTGTGAATGTCGCCGGTTGGGGCAGGATCGAGCCATTTGTCGATAACACTCCTGAATTCTGGCGCAAGGTGATTGATTTGAACTTGATGGGACCTGTCGCAGTCACCCGTGCCTTTCTCGATGGCATGATGGCAGATGGGAGTGGCAAAGTGGTGATCGTGGCAAGCGATGCGGGCCGGGTTGGAAGCCTGGGTGAAACGGTCTATTCCGCTGCCAAGGGTGGAGCAATAGCCTTTTCCAAGTCTCTGGCACGCGAAATGGCGCGCCATAATATTACAGTAAACTGCGTGTGCCCAGGACCGACAGACACGCCGCTTCTCGCCAGGGTTCCGGAAAAATTTCGCGAGGCGTTTATTCGCGCAACCCCCTTGCGCAGACTGGGCCAGCCATCGGAAATCGCCGATGCTGTTTTGTTCTTTGCCAGCAACAGGTCCGACTATGTCACCGGTCAGGTACTCAGCGTTAGCGGTGGCCTGACCATGGCCGGGTAGATTATGCGACACAGACCTGGCGAAAGGAAATTACCGGGGTAAGCAATCACTGTACGTTGGCCTGTGTTTTGATCAGGAAGAGCAAGAACACCCATTTATTGGGTCCCGAGGGGATAATATGGCAGGTTCCGATAGCGTCGAAAGTCTGGTATCAGATCCCAAACTGGTCAGTGCACGACGCAGCCAGATAATTGCTGCGGCTGTGAAACTGTTTTCCGAACAGGGCTATTACCGCACTTCAGTCCAGCAAATCACCCGTGAAGCTGGCGTGAGTATCGGACTGATTTACCAGTATTTTGGCGACAAGGAGGATATTCTGTTCCTCACCCTGAAACTGGTGCTGGAAACATATGAGCGTGATATTCCACCTCAGCTTGAGGGATTGAATCATCCGTTGTTGAAACTGAATGCGGCGCTGAAAGCCTATTGCGGGGTGGTCGATGGATTGCGCGATGCCACGGTTCTGGCCTATCGCTCTACCCGCTCATTACCACCGCGAAGAAGGGTTCACATCGAAAATGCCGAAACCCGCACCAACCAGATATTCAAGGAGATCCTTGTCAATTGCCGTGACCAGGGACTGATTGAGGCATCCAATCTTGATTTGTTGACCTATCAATATGTTCATTTTGCCCATGCCTGGTCACTCAAACACTGGGCATTTCGTCAGCGGTTTGATCTGAAAAGCTATGTCGAAGAAGGGCGCAAACTATTGATAATGCCATTCTTGACGACGAAGGGGCACCGTTACTGGGAAAAACACCTACCCGGTATCGACAAAGCTTGATTTGAACGGATGAACAATCAGTCAGGAGCAATATCAACATGATTTCACTTTCCATCAACGGGTTCATCGCGACAATCACGCTATGTCGCCCGCCGGTTAATGCTATCAATGAGGAATGGCTGGATTGCCTGAATTCCGCTCTTGATGAGATACGGGATAATTCCGCTGTCAGCGTTGTGTGGATTCGGAGCAGTGAACGTGCGTTTTGTGCCGGTGCTGATCTCGCCCTGATGAGCAGCCGGTTCGATACGAAGGATGGTCAGGACCTGATGATCTCTTTCGTGCGCCGAATTCAGCAGGTTTATACACGGCTGGAAAGTATGAGTGCTGTCAGCGTTGCCGAAATCAACGGCGCGGCTATGGGGGGCGGTCTTGAACTTGCCCTCGCCTGTGATTTGCGGGTAATTGCCGATACTGCGCGCATTGGTTTGCCGGAAGCAGGTTTGGGGCTTTTGCCTGGCGCTGGCGGCACCCAGCGAATGACCAGACGATGCGGTGATGACGTGGCGCGCCGACTGATCCTTGGTGGAGAGATAATCGATGGAAAAACGGCCAGGGAACTGAGAGTTGCTCACTGGAGTGTGCCGGAGGCCGAAACCGAAAACTTTACCAAAGATCTTGCCGCCAAAATCAGTAGATTGTCAGGCCAGGCACTGGCTGAATGCAAACGTTGCATTGGCGCGGCACACAATGAATCTGAAGACGGATTTGAATATGAATTGACCGGCACCCGCAGGCTGTTCGCCAATGAAGATACGCAACTTCGGGTACGCCGTTTTCTTGACGGCAAGGAAAAACCCGACAGGAACGAAACCAGTTCCGATCATGCAGTGGGCGCTGAATGATCAAAGCCGATATCAGCAAACATCACCTTGAACAGAAAAAACGACCGAGAATTTAGTCCCGCAAAATCTTAACGGATAATATTGACCAACTGCTGGAGCACTTCCGTTTGCCTTTGATTTTTTCTCTGACAAAGCCGCAATCCCATCAGCAATGCTTGTTTCTCTGCCAATTGGTTTGAGTTTACAGATCATCACCATAGGCTAATGTGAAATCATTGGGCTTTGATTTTTTGCAACCGGTTGCAAAAAAAACTTGCAATCCAAGCCAGTCACCGGCATAGTTGCGTCTAACTGAGAAAATGACCACAGCGCGTGTTGATCGGGAGAGGGTGTTGGTTAGTTTTGCTATCAACCATATGACGGTCGCTCATACATCTTACGAGATGTTGCTTCAGCTATCAGCGAGTCTAGGTTGTGTCGGTGTCGAGTTGCGCAACGATCTGTCCCGAACGCTGTTTGACGGCGACAGCCCCGAATCTGCAGGAGCTGCCGCCAGGAGAAAGGGGTTGCGGATTCTGGCATTATCCGAAGTCAAGGACTTCAATGACTTCTCCTCCGCAAAACTGGAGGAAGCCAAAGCGCTGATGGAAATAGCGGTTGCCTGCGGGGCTGAGGCGATCAGTCTTATTCCGCGTAATGATGGAGTAGAGCCTGGAACCGGCGACCGGCAGGCAAACCTGTATCTGGCGCTTGGCGAACTCAACCCGTTGCTGGAAGATCATGATCTGATTGGACTGATAGAGCCACTTGGATTTGAAACCTCATCCCTTCGCCACAAGGCTGAGATTGTTAAAGTCATAGAAACACTCGGCGCGATGGACCGCTTCAAGCTGGTCCATGACACGTTCCACCATTACCTGTCTGGCGACAGATCAATTTTTCCTGAGCACACCGGCATCATACACATCTCAGGAGTCGTCGAACCCGAGCTCTCCGTGCAGCAAATGCGCGACGAGCACCGTGTATTGGTTGATGAACGAGATCGGCTGGAAAATATAGCCCAGATCGGGGCGTTTGTAGCAGCAGGATATACGGGGCCGGTCTCATACGAAGTCTTTTCGCCTACCGTACACGCTTTAACCGATCCGAAAGCAGAGCTTTCCGGATCTTTCGATATCATCGCATCAGGTCTAAACAAAATGGCCGCATAAGAAACAGTTGTGATGAGAAGCCGCCCTAATCGGGCATTCCGGTATTAATCAATTGTGAGCCGGACACTAACAACGGGAGAAATCGAATGAAAAAGATATTAATCGTTGCAGGCATTGCCTCAATGCTGACAACCTCGGTGATGGCTCAGAATATTGGCGCTTCAATCGCGCGTTTCGATGACAATTGGCTGACTGTTATGCGCAACGCCATGGTAGATCATGCCGCCGGTCTCGATGGCGTGAAGTTACAGGTTGAGGATGCAACCGATGATGTCGGTAAACAACTAAATCAAATCCAGAACTTTGTTGCCTCTGGTGTCGATGCGATTATCGTCAACCCTGTTGATACCGACGCCACAGTTGCCATGACCAAAGCAGCAGCTGATGCAGGAATCCCATTGGTCTATGTCAATCGTGAACCGGTGAACGTCAATGAACTGCCGGACAACCAGGCTTTCGTCGCATCCAACGAGATCGAATCTGGTACGCTGGAAAGCTTTGAGGTGTGCAAGCTGTTGCGGGCCAAGGGCAAGGCCGGAGGTGCTAGTATACTGGTGATGATGGGCCAGTTGTCCAACCAGGCTGCAGTTCAGCGCACCAAAGACGTGCATGATGTGGTTGGCATGGACATGTGTAAATTCATGACCATAGCAGAAGAACAAACTGCAGAATGGGACCGCGTAAAAGCCCAGGACCTGATGACCAACTGGATGTCGGCTGGCGTGAAGTTTGATGCGGTTATCGCCAACAACGACGAAATGGCAATCGGTGCAATTCAGGCGATGAAAGCTGCCGGGCTCGATATGAACGACATTATTGTCGGCGGTGTCGATGCAACTGCCGATGCACTGCAAGCAATGAAGGCCGGTGATCTTGATGTGACGGTTTTCCAGGACGCCGCCGGCCAAGGTGCGGGTTCGGTCAATACAGCGCTGGAACTAATTGCTGGCAAAGATGTCGATCAGAAAGTCTACATCCCATTCAAGCTGGTGACTCCCTCCAATATCGATGACTTCCTGGGCGCAAATTGATCGCCTCATAAATACCTGCGCGCCGGGGCGGTCTCGGCGCTCCGGTTGCCTGATTTTACGAGCCATATACCCAGTATCTGGGCGATGAACCGATAGACGATTGGAGCGAAACGATGAGTGAGGTATCTTCAGCGACTGCCGAGATGGAAGCCATCAAGAAAAAGAGGCACTGGCCACCGGAACTCAATGCGCTGATCGGCTTAATCGGTATCGCAATCATTTTCGAGATTCTCGGCTGGGCAATTCGAGATCAAAGCTTTTTCGGCAGCTTGACCCGATTGAAGATCATGATCCTGCAGGTTTCGATTATCGGGATTATCGCCGTTGGCGTAACGCAGGTGATCATAACCGGAGGCATCGATTTGTCGTCCGGCTCAATTGTCGGTGCTGCAGCAATGATCTCGATGAGTTTCGCACAGATTGGCACCTACCCCAAGGCAGTGTTTATTGATCTGGGTTGGGTCGATCTTCCGATCATCATACCGATCGCAATCGGGCTGGGTTGCGGATTACTTGCAGGGTTGATAAATGGGATTTTGATCGCCTATACGAAGATACCGCCATTCATCGCTACACTTGGCATGATGGTATCAGCGCGCGGGGTCGCCAAGTGGTGGACCAAAGGCAAACCGGTTTCTTTCCCAACCGACGAGTTCGCAGCGATTGGTCAGGGAATGACCCCGGTCATCATTTTCCTGTGTGTGGCCGTTCTTTTCTATTTGATCCTGCGCTATACGGTCTACGGCAAACATACTTACGCTATTGGTTCAAACCAGGACGCCGCGCGAATGTCGGGCATCAATGTCGAGCGTCATCTGGTGCTTGTCTACACAATCGCTGGTACTCTGGCCGGTCTTGCCGCGATGGTGCTGGCTGCACGTGGCCTTACGGCCCAGTCGGGTATGGGGGTGATGTACGAGCTTGATGCAATCGCCATGACCGTCATTGGTGGCGTATCGCTGGCAGGCGGACGTGGCTCTGTCATTGGTACGGCAATCGGGATGCTGATTTTCGGGGTGATTATCTCAGGCTTCACCTTCATCCGGCTTGATGCCTTTTATCAGGAAATGATCAAAGGTGGAATCATCGTGGCAGCTGTCGTCGCCGACGTTTATCGCCAAAGAAGACGAGCAATGGAGAGTTGATCAGATGTCAGATACTATTCTCGAAACTGAAGACCTGACCAAACATTATGGAGGCGTTCACGCCCTGGAAAGTGCGGACTTCGTACTGCGCAAAGGTGAGCATGTCGCAATTATGGGCGACAATGGCGCCGGCAAGTCGACCTTTGTCCGCCAGATCACCGGAGTGGAACAGCGTACTCGCGGAAAAATTACTTTCATGGGCAGCGAGGTGAATTTTGCCGGGCCGCTTGATGCTCGTGAGGCTGGAATCGAGACTGTATTCCAGACATTGGCCCTGGCCGATGATCTGGACGTGCCAGATAACCTGTTTCTGGGACGTGAAAAAATCCTGGTTAATCTGGGGCCATTCTCGATTTTGGACTATCGCGGCATGCGCAAGGCAACCGAGGAAGGGTTGAAAAAGACTGCTGTGAAGATACCCAATATCAACAACGCCATCCGCAATATGTCAGGCGGACAACGCCAGTGTGTGGCCATCGCACGCACCGCGACCTTTCATTCCAAGCTGACGATAATGGATGAGCCAACTGCTGCACTAGGCGTGCAGGAAACTGAACAAGTTGAGAACATCATCCGCACACTCAAGGACAACGGCGAGCCGTTAATCCTGATCAGCCACAACATGCGGCAGGTTTTCGATCTGGTGGATCGGATCATTGTGTTCCGTCGTGGCAGGATGGTGGCGAACCTTATGAAGGAAGACACAGACGGTCAGGATGTGGTCGCCTATATCACAGGCGCCAAGACCGGTGCGGAATATGTAGGTGCACCCTGACGCCACCTTTTTTAAGGTTCTGCCCACATGGACGGCAGCAAAAAAAGTACCGTTACCGTGAACGGAAAAGGAAACTCAAATGACGCTCAGACTGGCAGCCCTTGATGCGGGTCGTACCGGACAGGTTCATGTATCAGCTATTGCGTCTGTACAGGGAGTCGGGTTGGTGTGTGTGGCCAAAGGAAGACGGATAAATATGGGTGAGGTACCTGTCTGAATGCATATTTTTAATCTCCAGCAAGCCTTTTTCCTGTCAATCTGGCGCCGTCTTCTGGTAGTTGTGGTTTGCCTGGGTTGGGCTGGTGTCGAGTTTGCAACCGCAGCGCCCTTTTGGGGCATGTTTTTTGGCGGGTTGGGGATATATGCTGTATGGCAGTTTTTCTTTGATGGCTGGCCAGGCACCAGCGAGAATAGCGGAGGATCCGGGTGACATCTCGTCGGCATCGGTTTGGAAGCTATTGCCTGCAACCAATTCATGGGGGCGCCGCTTTCAGGGCGCCCCTCATCCCGTTAGGGGGGACAGGCAACTGATGGTGCAAAACCAGGAGAATAAAGGACATACGCGGTGGCAGTGACCCTCAAAGACGTTGCAGAGCGCGCATGCGTGTCGCGCTCGGCGGTCTCACGCACCTTTACCGACGGCGCTTCTGTCTCGAAGAGGATGCGCCGTAAAGTGGAAAAAGCTGCCGCTGAGTTGGGATATAGCCCCAACGCTCTGGCTTCCAGTCTGACTACCGGACGCACCAAGCTGATTGGGCTGGTATCCGATAACTTCCACAACCCTATCTTTCTCGAAATTTTTGCCTTGTTTACACGCGGCCTTCAGGATCAGGGACTTCGTCCACTTCTTGTCAATCTGTCCGATGAAACCGACCCGGGAAGCTCGGTAAAGATGCTCAAACAGTATTCGGTGGACGGTGTCATCGTAGCATCTTCGACCCTGCCGCCTGCGTTTTCCCGGGCATTTCGGGATGCCGGTATACCGGTGGTAAATTCATTTGGACGCCATTCCAGTTCGCCGCAAGTGCATGTGGTTGGAATCGACAACGTTGAATGCGGCCGAATGGCTGCGCGTGAACTGATTGCTCGCGGGTACAAGCGGATTGGATTCCTGGGTGGACCGGAACCGGCAACCTCAACACAGGACCGTTGTCAGGGATTCCTGGAAGAACTGGCGAAGCACCCCGCGATTGACGTCAGTCACTCCTTTGCTGATGCCTATTCGTTTGATGCGGGGCGAAGAGAAATGCTGCGACTGTTACAGAACGAATCCATGCAGGCCTATTTCTGTGGTGATGATGTCTTGTCAATCGGAGCACTCAGCGCATTGCAGGATTCCGGTTTGCATGTACCCGATGATGTCGGTCTGATCGGATTGAATGATATGCAAATGGCCGGTTGGGAAAACATCAACCTGACCACCATTCGCCAGCCAATCCACCAGATTATCTCCTCTTCGATCGAACTTATTGTCGCCATGCTGAATGAGCCGGACCGGTATCCGGAGGCTCGGCTGTTTCCCTGCACGGTGGTTGAGCGGGGAACGCTCAGACTTCGCATAAATTAAATGCGTCTAACGAAACATTGGCGGGCGGGCGTCAATCCATGCACCGTTGCTTTTACCGGATTTGGCGACGGCGAATACAGCTGCCATCGATCGCAATCCATCGGAGGCACGCGGATACAAATTTGCAGCGGCGTCTACGGTGCGACCTTCCTTTTCAGCGCGGATTGCCTCGGCCAAATCAGCATAGATATTAGCAAAGGCCAGGGGCATGCCTTCGGCGTGGCCGATAGTGATACGCGTAGTGCGATCCGCCTCCGGCGATAAGTTCGTCTCGCCGCGTTCGATAACTTGCATGCGGCCATTCAGGGGTGTGTAGAATAGCTGATTGGGTTGCTCCTGTGCCCAGCGCAATCCACCGGTTTCACCAAAAACCTGAAGTGTCAGGCCGTGCTGACGCCCGATTGCAATCGCCGAGGTCCACAACCTGCCAACTGTGCCGCCATCCATACGGAAATTCACCATGGCGTCATCTTCCAGCTCCCGGCTGGGGATGCAGGATACAATGTCTGCGGAAAGTTGCTCGACCTGCTGTCCGGTGACAAACGATACCATATGCAACGCGTGGATACCACAATCGGCGAATGCCGCCGAGACACCCGCCTGTGCGGGATCATATCGCCAACGTATCCGCGGATTATCAGCATCCGCAGCGTCTGCGTGATGTCCATGTGCAAACTCGGCCATGACCAGGCGAACCTTGCCAATATCGGCGCGCGCGACCATGGCCTTCATATGGCGAACCAGCGAGTAACCGGAATAGCCGTAGTTCACCGCACAGATTTTGCCGGTTGATCCGGCAAGCCTTACGATCTCCTCGCCCTCTTCCACCGTCATGGTCATTGGCTTTTCGCACAATACGTGGAATCCGGCTTCAAGAAAGGCTTTGGTGATTTCAAAATGGGTGGCATTGGGCGTGGCAACAGTAACCAGATCTATCGGTTCATCGCGTCCGCATTCACCTTCCAGCATTTCGCGCCAGTCACCGTATGAGCGATCCTGCGACAGTCCAAGCCGCTGGCCAAATTCGCGGCCTGCCGCCGGCCGATGATCCAACGCACCGGCTGCGAACTCAAAATATCCATCCAGTCCGGCGCTTAAACGGTGTGCTGGACCAATTTGACTGCCTTCGCCGCCGCCAATCATACCCCATTTCAATTTAGCCATATTCCAATTTTCCTACTCGAAGCCAATGGACTGCAGATATTCCCGGTTCAACCGGGCGTCGCCCAAGGGATTGGGATCAAGCGTGGGATCACAATCCTGTTCAACCGAGCACCAACCTTCGTAGCCTGCATCCAAAAGGACCTGGCGTACCGCCGGGAAATCCACCTCCCCGTCGGACAAGTTGCAAAAGATACCCTGTCCACAAGCGTCATAGAACCCGGTTCGATTGGTGATCGCCTCAGCTTTTACCTTTGCGTTGGTTGTTTTGAAATGGACATAGGTGATCCTGTCGATGTGATCCTTCATAAAATCTACAGGATCGAAGCCGGCATAGGTGCAGTGTCCGGTATCAATGCAGAGCTTCATCAGTTCCGGATCTACCTCTTCCAGGATACGCTCAATCTCCGGTTTAAAATCCATAAACCCGCCGGCATGGGGGTGCAGTTCGGGAATCAGACCGTATTCCTCGGCCCCCAATTGGGCCACGGTCAGGATTCGGTCACGGTAAGCTTCCCACTCTGCTTTGTCCATCTGCTCGGCTTCATTGGCGCGACCGGCAGTCGGCGCACGGCGCGGAGAGATAGAATCGATCAAGACAAAGTGCTTTGCCCCATGCGCCACGAGCGCCTTGCAGGTTCGCACAGCACCATCCATCACATCATCCCATTGGGCAGGATCGTGGAAAGCACGGAACAATACGCCGCCGATCAATTCAAGACCGTTCTCCTCGAGCGCATCACCCAACTCTGCGGGATCCTCAGGCATGAAACCCACAGGTCCCAATTCAATTCCCTTGTAACCGGCTTCAGCGCATTCCTTCAGCACCGTATGCCAGGTCGGATTTCGTGGGTCGCCCGCAAATTCCACACCCCAGGAGCAAGGCGCATTGCCAATTCTGATGTTCATTTTCCTTCGCCTTTCAAATCTGAAAATGTTTCGATCGGGACCCATGACTTTTTCTGTGATGATTGAAAAACCGCAGCTACGATCCGGTTGACCTCCAGCCCGTCACGGAATGTTGGCCAAACCGGCTCTCCGGTTTCAATGGCATGCAGAAAATCGCGCGCCTCGATGATGATCTGGTCCTGATATCCGGTACCGTGTCCTGGCCCCTGACAAAAGTGCAGATAGTCTGGATGGGCCGGACCGGTCAAGATTTTTCGGAATCCGCGTTCCGACTCTGGTTCGTCCATTCGATACAACCATAGTGCATTCTGGTCCTCCTGGTCAAAACGGATTGCTCCCCTGGTTCCCGATATTTCGTAGGCATATCCCATCTTGCGTCCCGTTGCGATTCGGCTGAAATACATCTGTCCCATGGCACCGCATTTGAACCGGCACATCATTTGGGCGTGGTCGTCGTTGGTAACTGCACCACCGGGACGGGTTTTGTGCACGGTTTCAACCTCAGCGATCAGAGAGGTAATCGGACCGATCAAAGCCAGTGCCGCGTTAATCATATGCGGGGCCAGATCACCCATTGTGCCATTGGCTATATCAGTTGTCCGCCAAGTTGCCGGCGTCTGTGGGTTGGCAAAGAAATCTTCGGTATGCTCACCACGAAACCATGTCACATCTCCAATCGCGCCTTCAGCAACCAGTGCGCGCGCATATTGGCTGGCAGGGGTTCTGATATAATTAAAGCCAATCATATTGGTGACACCGCTGGCTTCAGCTGCCGCGACCATGGCTTGGCTATCCTCAAGCGAAGCGCCCAATGGTTTTTCGCAAAATACAGGTTTCCCCAGCTTAAAGGCAGCTTCAGCTGCCGCACGATGAGTCTGTTGGGGGGACGCAATAATCACCGCCTCAACCATCGGGTCCGCGACCAGCACCCGCCAGTCATCGGTGGCACGGGCAAAACCGTAAGCCGTGCGATAATGTTCGGCAGTTTCCATGGTTCTGGCGCAAACGGTTTCCAGCCGTGGCCGCAGGCTGGTATCAAACACAGCACCGACTGCCACCATGGCAACAGCATGGGCCTTGCCCATATAGCCACCACCCAAAATTCCGATGCCGATCTCTTTCATTATTCTTTTCTCGCAAGTAATGTTTCCGATTGCAAATTTTGTTTGCAACCGGTTGCATAATTTTATATCTTGATAGTTCAGGATCCGTCAACCTGGAACTGGCGGTATGGCGAAAACTCCCAGACAAGGGTAACCAAAAATGAGCATCGCCAATGAAGACTGGGAATCCAGCCGAGCAATACAGCGTCGAGGAGTTTGAAATGCGCCACTACACCGCCGACAATGCCGCTCCGCAGGAAATTACCGAAGAGCTCCTGCACGGCAATGGCGCAGTTGCAATATCGGGTCTGTTCACCGACGCCGATATCGCCCAGGCCCGGAGCATAGTGATGGCACATTCTGAAGATGATGCCGAAAAAGTTACTCACTTCCAGGGCGCGGCTGAAGACGCGGGAACCCTCAATCGGCAACGCCGGGTCTGGAACCTGCTGGACAATGCCAGTGATGATTTGCGCCAGCTTTTAGGCGCGCATTATGACTATCCGGAGATTCTTGATGATGCGCGTGCGGGCAATACGGAGGGACGCTTGTGAGCGATCTGGTGCGGCTTCAACAGAATGCCTTTGTAATCATCGGCCGAGCCGGGATGGATATCTATCCTGATCCGCCGGGGACCAAGACCGAAGAGGTGACACAGTTTTTTGCCTGTCTTGGTGGCTCATCGGCCAATATCGGCGTTGCAATCAACAGGCACGGTGGTCAAACAGCGCTGGTGACCAGTGTAGCAGATGATGCAATCGGACGGTTCTGCCTGAACGAACTGGACAAATATGGTGTCGACCGGACCCATGTGAAATCCGTGGGCGGTGAATGGCGCAACTCGCTGGCTGTCGTTGAAAGCCGGGTCGAAGATCACCAGTCGGTGATCTACCGCAACGGTGCTGCCGATTTCCAGATGAGTATCAGTGATGTCCAGGCGGTGAATTACCCGGCCTATGGTGCCCTCATTACCACCGGAACGGTACTGGCGGCTGAGCCGTCACGCAGTGCCGCGTTTCATGCCTTCGATCTGGCGAAATCGGCGGGCTTGCCCCTGATCTTCGATTTGGATTACCGCCCCTATAGCTGGCTCTCGACCGAGGACGCCGCGCAAACCTATTCACGCGCCGGTGCCCTGTGTGATATTATCATTGGCAATGATGTCGAGTTCGGATTTATGGCTGGCGATTACAGCAAAGGGCTCGACAAGGCGCGCGAGCTGGCACACTCGACGGCCGCCATCGTAATTTACAAGATGGGTGAAGAGGGCGCGATTACCCTGACACCAACTGAAGAATTTAGAACCGGCATCTTCCCCGTTACAGCACTCAAACCTACTGGTGCCGGCGACAGTTTCATGGGCGGTTTTATAGCGTCTCTTGCTGTCGGCCACAGCCTGAAAGACGCTGTGCTGCGCGGGTCTGCCTGCGCCTCTATTGTGGTCTCGCGTGTCGGATGCGCCCCTGCCATGCCAACATCTGCCGAGTTGGAAGATTTTCTGTCTTCGCATCCTGGCCCGACAAAGATTTGAGAGGAATCCCATGCACATTGCTCCCTATGATAACCGGAACCTGCCGATAGTCGATGTTGACAGCGAGTTGGTGCCGTTGAACTATTTCAACATTGTCAAACTAAAAAAGGGTGAGGCGTTTGAATACCAGGTTCCGGGCTACGAGACCTGTATTGTACCCGCCACGGGCACGGTGGATATCGAAGTCGAGGGGATTTCCTATCCGGCGTTGGGCAATCGCGGTGTGGATGTCTGGGACGGCGAACCTGAAGGTGTTTATGTGCCCGTTGGCACCAGAGTGACGATTGTTTGTATATCCGATGAGACGGAAACATTCATAGCTGGAGCAAAATTTGACAGGGTTCTGGAGCCTTTCGATGTACGCTCGGATGCGCTTGATCTGGTTCAGTATGGATCCGATGACACCAAGACCCATCGTAAGATCAAACATATCCTTGGCCAGAAGCACCATGACAAGGTTGGTCGCCTGCTTGTCAGTGAATTATATACTGTCGGTCGCGGTGGCTGGTCGGGGTTTCCCTCACACAAACACGACACGGACCGCCTGCCGGATGAGACTCGTCACGATGAGACCTACAATTTCCGTTTCCGCCCGAACCACGGTTCCGGTCTGCAGATGCTGCAGCGCCATGACAATCAACCCGGGGATGCCTATCATATTGTTGATGGATCGACGATCGTCATCGACAACGGTTATCACCCCTGTGCCGTTCTGCCAGGATACGAGATGTATTATTTTACCATCCTTGGCGGGCGCAGCCAGCGCTCACTGGTCCAGTATTTCCAGCCAACCCATGCCTACCAGATCGAAACGATTCCGGGCATCAAGGACATGATTGCGAAGTTCAAATGACGATTGCCACGCTCTCGGAAGTGCTTCAACCAGCGCTGAAAGGTAAATATGCGGTGGCCGGGCTTGTCACTCTGGGCTGGGAGGATATGCGCGCCTATGTGGCCGCAGCCGAGGCAGAAGGCGCACCGGTCATTCTACAGGCTGGCCCCAGCTGCCGCGAACATACCCCTTTGCCTGTACTGGGCAAGATGTTTCGCCATCTGGCCGACAATGCCAGCGTTCCTGTCGTGGCGCATCTGGATCACGGTTATACGTTTGATGAATGCAAACAGGCGCTGGACAGCGGGTTCACCTCGATAATGTTTGATGGCTCGCGCAAACCGCTACTCCAGAATATTGAGGAGACCGCAGCCATCGCTGAACTGGCCCATTCGGCAGGAATCTCCTGCGAGGGCGAGATCGGATTTGTCGGGTATTCGGAAGGTGAAAAATCTTACGGAACCGACCCGGACGAAGCGACCCGCTTTGCACTTGAAACGGGTGTTGATGCGATGGCGATCTCGGTTGGAAACGTGCACTTGCAACAGAACAAGGAAGGCGGGCTGGATGAGGCCCGCATTCGCGCGATCGAGACGGTGAGCGATGTGCCTTTGGTAATCCATGGTGGTTCGGGTGTGCCCGTAAGGCAGCGATCTTTGCTCGCCAAAGGATCGAAAATATGCAAATTCAATATCGGAACCGAGCTGCGCATGGTATTTGGGCAAGCGCTTCGTGAGGCGGTGAATCGCGATCCGAGCAGATTTGACAGGATCACCATCCTGAAAGATACCCATGCTTCGGTGATGGAGGCCACCCGCAGTGTTCTGCGCGCCCTGGGGGCTCCCGTAAAAAGCAATTTGTAGTCGAAGCGCGACTAGACCCCTTCTGGTTTACACGGAAGGGGTCTATTACCTGAACAAGAGCAAATCAGTCCAGAACCGGGGGTGTGGCAACCACCTGGATAACCGAATACCAGCGGGCCAGATTTGCGATCTCAGTATCTGATAATCCTGCCGCAATGATCGACATTTGCTCGTGCTTGCGTTTGCCGCTGCGAAAAGCTTTGAGCTGCGAAACAATATAGGCAGCGTTTTCGCCAGCCAGATTTGGAGCATTGACAGCAACAGCGATGCCATTGTGGCCATGGCAAAGTGCACACATTTGTGCTTTCGCCCGTCCCGCCTTTGCGTCTTGTGCCAGCACGGGAGTCGCCAGAAACACGCAGGCCAGCACCAGCCAGCCTGCGTGAAGGAAATTATTTCGCATAGCTGATGCGATAAACCACATTGGCAAAATCATCGGATACCAGCAGTGAGCCATCCGGCAATTCCTCAAGGTCAACAGGCCGCCCTACAGCAGCTCCGTTGCTCAGCCAGCCATCGGCGAAAACCTCTTTGCCAGTGGCGTTGCCATCATCATCAAAAAGGATACGCATGATGCGATAGCCAACGGGTACAGTCCGGTTCCAGGACCCATGCTGAACTACAAAGGCGTCGTTTTTGTATTCGGCGGGAAACATGTTGCCTTCATAAAACTCAATTCCCAGATTTGCCGTATGGGCCTGAAATTCGATCTCCGGCGGGGTTACATCAACCGGCGCTGTCTTGTTCTCATAACCGGTCAGTTTAACCGACTTGCCGCCAAAATAGGGAAAGCCGAAGTGCTGGCCTGCCTTTGTCACCCGGTTCAGTTCATCGGGCGGAATATCATCGCCCATGCCATCCGCGCCATTGTCGGTAAACCACAATTCACCGGTTTTGGGATGCCAGTCAAAACCAACAGAATTACGCACGCCGTCAGCGACAACTTCCCAGCCGGAGCCATCGGTATTCATGCGTACAATCTTGCCGGTATTTTTTTCGAGATCACAGATATTGCATGGCGCACCAAGTGATACATAGAGTTTGCGATCAGGTCCAAAGCCGATTACACGCCAACCATGCAGAAATTCATTCTTGAGACCATCTGCAATGAGAAGAAGCGGTTGCAACGGCAAGGTAGAATCAAACTCAGCCGGAATAGGCCAGTTAACGATTCTATCCTGAAGCCCGACATAAAGCATCGAATCCTGCATTGCGACACCGTTGGGCACATTTAACCCATTCACCCGTTCGCGAACCTCGTCGGCAACACCATCCCGGTTGTTGTCTACCATCGAGTAGACATGACCGTGGCGAGAACCCACAAATACCACCCCATTGGGTTTGCCAACTTCAATTTGCCGGGGTTTCGGCATTTCAGCGAAAATGGAAATCTTGAAGCCGGGTTTCAGCTTGATCTTGTCCAGCACGCCGGAAAAGTCAGCAGCTGTTGCAGGCATAAGCAATGCAAATATCACGGTCGCACCACAAAATATACGCGTCAGACATTTTACCATATTGTTTCTCCCTGTAATATTGATCAGACCGGCATCCTCCTGTTGGGATACCGATAATGGAATGGTTGTCGATTTTCGTTAGCAACGCAACCCCATGGCGCGCAGAATTCCAGCATGATCGATATGAGCCTGTGATATTGCCAACACCTGATGCCTGAGAATATCTGCAGCTCATATTACCGTGATGATTTTTCAACAGCATTGACCCCAAATGGACATTTCCAGAACTGCCGGTGAAGCCAAACAGCTGGCCAATGCGTTCATCTGGATGCCGGCAGATTCTGCCGTCGGCGCGGTGAGCGCGCAGCAACAAATGGAAACATCTCGCAATCTCACAATTCAGCAGAGCACATATCATGAAAAAGCCCATTCTTCACATATTACGCTCAAGACAGGGGATGGCGAGGAGATAACGTTTTTGTCAAATATCGGATACGGCAAAAATTTTGCATTTGATGCTGGAGACTAAATATCGGTTCTTTAACTGCGCTCAAACCCGGAAACCGCAATGGTCAACAGCTTGTTGGAGATGTTTGCATTACCGCTTGTTTTATTCGGGTTTGGAGGTGTTTTTTGGGTTGTCGGCATTATTGTGCAGTTCATGGCCGAATCGTCCGGCAAAGGTAACAGAGGCCGCCGGACCAACGTTTGAGCAAACACAGTTCAGGGGTCGACCCGGTTGTAGCGTCTTACCGCTCCAGCAATTCATGGAGAAGCTCCACGATTACCATGGGATTACGACAATGACATGAAAACCCCGCGCAGCTTGCAAATGAGCCGTAGTGGATGCGTTGTGAAAACTTGTCCACTAAAAGGAGGCGCCCAAATTATCACCTAATTCATGACAGCCATTCTTACAATGTGCTAACTTGCAATAACACCACCATCAACCCGGGAGGATTCGTGTATGACCAAAATTGTAATGCAGTTCAGTTTGTTTTCAGCGTTTTATTCACCGCTGATATCAACCATGTCGGCTGGCTTTCTGGAAGCTGAAGGTCTGGAGCCAGAATGGTCTGTATCACCGCCGGGAGTTTCAGCAATCGTTGCATTGGAAAATGGCTCGGCTCATATCGTGCAATCTGCCTTAAGTCAGGGTTTTGGACCCTTGTCAAAAGGAGCACCAACGAGTGTAGTGCACTTTGCCCAAATTAACGAAATGGACGGATTTTTTCTGACCAGCCGCAAATCTGACAGCAATTTTACATGGGACAAGCTGGAGGGAGCAGAAGTGGTATTGTTTGGCGGTGGCCAGCCCCTGGCGATGTTTAAATATGCCTGTCACAAGGCGGGTATTGATTTTGACAAGATAAAGGCGATCCATCCGGGTGGTGCAGCAGATATTGATAATGCCTTTCGTGCCGGCCAAGGCCAGTATGCACAGCAGCAAGGTCCCTTCCCCCAGCAATTGGAAGCTGACGGTATCGGCCATGTGGTGGCCCGGGTGGGAGAGAAAATTGGCCCATGCGGATTTTCCAGTCTGGCTGCAACGCGTGAGTGGTTGCAAACCGATATGGCGACCGCCTTCATGCGGGCTTACGGGAAAACCCGGCGGTATATTGTTGATACCCCGGCAGTCGAGATTGCCCGAGCGGAAAAATCGTATTTCCCGGATATTGATGAAAGTGTACTGGCCGATTGTATTGCCACTTATCAGAAACTTGGCAGCTGGACTCCACACGTGGAAATCACCCAGGCCGCATTTGAGGCAACCCTTGATATTTTTGAGTATAACGGTCTGATTCAGCAACGTTTTTCCTACGATCAAATCTGCGCCAGGCCACCAGGCTAGTGCAGGAGAGCGTAGATAGGGACCGATATGGTACTTTCAGACAGAAAAACCGGCCAGATTGAAAAAACAGGAGAGTGAATACGGGCATGAGCAGGCAATTTTCAGATGATGTACTTTCGGTTTCAAATGATACAGCTTTTTGGCAGGGCCTCAATGTAGGCGATACTTCGGATATTGACCGCGTCAACCCTGCCCGGTTTATCAAAGAAGAAGCAATCACTGTTCCCGGATTTGACAAGTGGGTTATCCTTGGCGAACCCCTGGTATGGCATCAAAAAGATAAAACCGCGGCCCTTATCAATGAGCGCTTCTTCAGCCAGTTGATGGTGGTCGAGCTTACTTCACTCAAGGGTCGGTTGAACCCCGGTTATGTGCGCTTCGAATTGTTGCAGGAACAGCCATGTGAAAAGGTTGTGCAATTTCTTTTGTCCTCTGGCCTTGTGCGCACTTTTGTCCACTATCACGCGGAATTGCGGCTGACTGAAGGGGTCCCAGGAAAAATTCACCGGGAAAGTTACGAGACCTTGCACTTCATGTACACTAACGAAGAAGTTCGCACTGACTACAAATTTCAGTTGAAAATTAGCCGGCAAACAGGCCTATTGCGGTCGCTTCGTTGTAGAGACTGGGCAAATTCCTGTAAACAATGGCGAATGATCCGATAATGCCTACGGTTTCGTTGCCACCAGCGATTGCGCCAACGGGTTTGATTACGGGAGCGTCTGAAGATTCAGATTAACAGATCATAAATAGCCCATGACGACAGAACAAATCCCATGGCGATCAAATAAGTTGTACCAATTACAGACCCTTGCCTGCCCAGAAACATAACCAGATAATTATTCATATTTTCCGTATCCGAAACAATGTTGCAAATCTATCCCATCAATCTTTTTTGGTGACGGTTAGGACTCTATTTAGGTTACTAATTTCTAAAAACAGATGAACTTTCGCTGGGCAATTTGAGTAAACTTTTATTAGGAAATTATTGCGAATGCGGTCATGAATAACGGCACAAAATTATACTTTTCATGCGGATGGCTGGATACCGGGTTATCGCCGGCCCACACACCGTTATTGGCAGCGCTTGCCTTCAATAAAGAAACAAACTTCGCGAACGACAGGACCCACTCCTCATTTCTCATTAACAAAATCTTACCGGTTGCGGATACTGAGGAAACTGAAGCGTCTGGCTGCGACGAAACCACTCAATTGGAATTTGGCGAAAACAACCCATGTTTACATTGCAATCTGGTCAAATGGAGTTTGTCATTATGGTGAAATGGCCTATTACAATTTTCCCGATCTTTGCCGTCGCAGTTCCTGCGGTATTTCTCTGGCTTGGCCTTGCTTCGCCCACGTTTGCGGCCGCACCGTTCTCTCCGGTTGCCAATCTTATTAATGACCATGTTCAGGCCCCATCGTCCCTCGTTTTTAAGATTCATAGCCGCATGCATTCAAATTGCGCAAACCACTATGGCAAGTATCACAAACACGTACTTGTCGCCAGAATGAGGACATGCGTGGAATGGGCAGTGAGAGGTTATTCGGATGGTCGCACGGAGCGCATATGCACCCGATGGATAACCAGACCGGTTCGCCGTCCCCATTACAAGGTTGGCATCTGTTCGCGCTGAACCGATCCTGCAATTGTTATTCGTTATAGCAGAGCACCTTTCTTTTGATTCAGTTTTGATTTTTTTCGCTCACGGCTATTCGGGCTTACGCCCGGCCTCCGCGGGGCGGCGCACAGGCACCGGTCGCGTTTCGCTCCTGATTGCATGATCATAATAAAGGTATTCTGCTATAGCACTCTTTATTCCCATTCACTCCAGGGGAATGGCAGTCTTTCCGATGCACCGGTTTGAAACAATGCAACACGCTTCAACCATTTGCCAAGGCTGATGCCAAATCTGGCAATGGCCTTGTTGGGTGCTTTTGAAGCCAGCATCCAAAGAAACTGGAAAACAGCACAGACAAACAAGAGCGTCTCGGCAATTCCAAAAAATAACGCAAAGATGATCATAATGAGGCCGCGCATCCAGATATTACGCTGATCGGGATCAAAAAAATCATGCCCCGTTCCTTTGTCGTTTTCAACTGTTTCGACATCATCTGCTCGGGGTTTGTTCGACTCTGATACCATGATAATCTCCGCAATGCCTGGCTTTACTGATGTATTGCAGACGCTGACAGGAATACTTCCCGGTAACCTGATCCTCAACTTTTACAATGCTTTACCTACCTGCATCGATGATATTGCATACATCCATAATAATTCGGTCCCGAACCCCAATTTCGATAGCACATGCGACTCCACCTGTCACATCGATTGTATCGACGGGGCTTAGTGATAACGGGGCCAATCCAGAATGGAATTGAGTACAAGATATCGCCATAATGATGTCTGTGGCCGCGATATCTGCGGTGATGACGAGAGCGATTGTATCGCCTGTGGCCGCGATATTTGCTGTGATGGCGAGAGCGATTGTATCGCCTGTGGCCTCTCCTGTGACGCCTGACTTCGACCACCATCGATTGGTCATCAACTACCGGTGCCAAAGAGGAAACGGGCAATCTGGCGAACGGAGCTGCGATTGAACTGTTTACCCCGGTTGTTACAAGACTGAATGCTACCAGGGAGACCACAGCGACTGATCTGGAAAATTTCATGTTTCACTCCACTTCGTTTTCATGGTTTGTTTAGGGCGTATTGCGCCCGGCGGGCTTCTTTTTGATAATGTCAAAACAGCTCATCCGCCAAGGTGCAAACCGCAACGCGATATGGTATATCGGGCAAGACTTGCAATGCAGGGCATGGGCCATTTTGGCCCATCAAAAGCCAGTTCTCAAATTTTCCGGGCGGCATTCCGCCATAATTCTGGTCATCCAGACCACCGCACAGGACAAGCCTGCCAATAACCCCGATAGACAGGTCAGATAAACCCTTAAACCCTGTTGGATACAACACCTTCCAGTCTAACACCGTTTATTCAATTCGCGTTGATCTGTGTCAAACGATATATTCTATAACATTCACAGGTTAGCCGCAACATCAGTTCAATCGCGTTGTTTTCGCTAACAAGATGGGAACTAGCAAGAATGTGCCAGGTGTTGAAACTCAGCGCCAGTGAGAGCGCCGCATGCAACAGTACTCAACGGCGGCCGATTAACGGCCATAGTTTCACAAGGATATCTACCGCATGACGCCAATGGTCGTGAGAACACTCTGACATTTTTCACCTGCGGACCGCTGTTTGTTGCTAACGAACCACCCTATCTGCTGGCGAATATATTGATGTACATTATTGTTATCACCCGACTGCTGCAGGATCACACTTCACCGGGTCTGGTTTTTCTACGTTGCCGTGAGAAGGTCTAATGACTGTCGACAGAGGAACCACGATAACAATAAAATCTGACTTTTTTGACAAGACGCTCTGGTGCTGGCATTTGAAAACGGCGAAAGTGACAGGCATAGTCATCAGCAAAATGATTGCCGTAGCTGATTTTGAAAAGTAACCGGAGAACATTCTTGAAAACAAAACCATTTCTTATCTTGCAACTACGCCCCGAGACGCAGGCATCCGATGACGAATACGAGGCTATCCTTGACAAGGGTGGTCTGGTTCAATCCGAAACAAAACGGATCAGACTTGACTGTGAGCTTTTGCCAACGGACATGAAAACAACCGATTATGCGGGTGTGATTATTGGTGGTGGTCCCGGATGTGTCAGCGATCCTGCAGATCAGAAATCCGAAACCGATAAACGGATCGAAGATGCAATTTTCAAACTGATGCCTTTTATTGTGGAAACGGATTTTCCGTATCTGGGCTGCTGTTACGGGATTGGTATTCTGGCTCACCACCTGGGAGCAAGCGTGAACAAGGAACGTTACAGCGAGCCTGTGGAAGCGGTAGAATGCCATATGACGAGCGAGGGGAAGACCGATCGGTTGCTGACGGGTTTGCCGAGCAAGTTCATGGCATTTGTAGGTCACAAGGAAGCGGTACAGGAATTGCCAACCGGTTGCTCCCATCTGGTTAGCTCAAAATCCTGTCCCTATCAGATGATCCGCTACAAAACCAACGTCTATGCCACCCAATTTCACCCTGAGGCTGACAGTGTCGTATTTGAAACCCGCATCAGCCTCTATAAGCATTACGGTTATTTTCCACCATCGGATGCTGACAAGCTGATTGAGGCCTGTCATCAACAGAACGTACACATACCGGAACGCATCCTGAAGAACTTTGTCGATACATACCGATTATAGCCCGAACCCCCGACAACTTCCAAAATGGATTACTGTCAATATTTGCCACTGAACCAATCCCAAATCGCAAGGAGTTCTGACATTATCAGTGGATTGTCCAGGATCGCGGATATTGCGCAGGCAATCAGGGACCGGGCTATGAGCAAAGCACTTTCACATATTTGCGGTCGATGGTAAGAAGGAATCAAACAGATAAAGAAAAAGGAAAACAAATGACGGATGTTGTTATTGCAAGCGCTGCGCGCACACCGGTGGGAGCATTTACCGGGGGCTTATCGAGTATGTCCGCATCTCAATTGGGCAGTGTTGCCATTCAGGCCGCGCTTGAAAGAAGCGGCGTGGCGGAAGCGGAGATTTCAGAGGTGATTCTGGGCCAGGTCCTGGCAGCGGGATGTGGCCAAAATCCGGCCCGCCAGGCTGCCATCGCCGCGGGAATTCCCAACGAAAGCACGGCGGTTACGATCAATCAGGTTTGCGGCTCCGGCATTCGTTCCGTCGCCATGGGCGTTCAGGCCATCAAGGCTGGAGACAGCACGATCGTTGTTGCCGGCGGCCAGGAAAACATGAGCCTTTCACCGCACTGCCAGCACCTGCGCAATGGTGTTAAAATGGGTGACTACCAGATGATCGACACGATGATCAGGGATGGTCTTTGGGATGCCTTCAATGGCTATCACATGGGCACGACGGCAGAAAATGTCGCAGACCGATGGCAGATTACCCGTGAAGACCAGGACCAATTCGCGTTGGCATCACAACAAAAGGCGGCTGCTGCGATCAGTGCCGGACGGTTTACCGATGAAATAACGCCAGTGACAATAAGTACGCGCAGGGGTGATACTGTTGTCGATTCCGATGAACACCCCAAAGCAAACACAACGGCACAGGGACTGGCCGGTTTAAGACCGGCTTTCAAGAAAGACGGTACTGTCACGGCGGGAAGTGCTTCGGGACTAAACGACGGGGCAGCAGCGGTTGTACTGATGACTGGAGACGAGGCGCAGCGCCGCGACATAGAGCCAATGGCCCGTATCGCATCCTGGGCAACAGCGGGTGTCGATCCGGCGGTGATGGGATCGGGACCGATTCCGGCTAGCCAGGCGGCACTTGAAAAAGCCGGGTGGAATATCAACGATCTTGATCTGATTGAGGCCAACGAAGCATTTGCAGCCCAGGCTTGTGCGGTTAACAAGGAACTGGGCTGGGATACGGCAAAAGTCAATGTCAACGGTGGTGCCATCGCCTTGGGGCACCCGATTGGCGCATCGGGCACGCGTATTCTGGTAACGCTCCTGCACGAGATGAAAAAACGAAACGTCAGCAAGGGGCTGGCAACATTGTGCATCGGCGGTGGCATGGGAATTGCCATGTGCGTTGAGCGTTGAGCGTTGAGGAGGACGGAAAACAGGCCGGGAACCGGATGTCAATCAGTGCGATAATCTGTCTATTGGCTAAAGGAGATTTAGCTAGAGTGTGCGCCAGATATTTCTAAGCAGATGGAAACGGTTGTGAAAACACATGGTGGCGAAAAGTCCAACTGGCGGAATTTGATCGCCGCCTGCTCTGCAATCAGTGTGTTCGGCATTACCTTTGGCATGACTCTTCCGTTGCTGTCGCTTATACTGGAATCACGCGGCGTTGCTGAAGGCATGATCGGTGTCAACGCCGCCATGTCGCCCATCGGTGTTTTGTTGTTCTCACCGGTTATACCGGTTGCAGCACAGAAATTCGGCGCCAAACCTACGGCGATTGTTGCAGCCCTGCTGACCGCTCTTGTCATTCCGTGCTACAAGATATTTCCATCGCTTGAGGCATGGTTTGTTTTGCGCCTTGTCCATGGCATGCTGATTTCAACACTGTTTGTTCTGAGTGAATCGTGGATCGTCAAATTCGCCAATGGAAAACACAGAGGCCGCATTGTTGCCATTTATGCCAGTGTCCTGTCGGCAAGTTTCGCTACCGGTCCTGCCGTTGTCGGCTGGATTGGGATTGAGGGCTGGTGGCCCTTTATCATTGGCACCTGCGTTCTATTGTTGGGTACCCTGCCATTGTTTCTGGTCATCGACAAACCTGGCGAAATGTCGGAAGAACCGGGCTCCTCGAGTTTTTTTGCCATTGCTCCAAGAGCACCGATGCTGCTAGCTTCTGTCGCCACATTCGCAGTGTTTGACGCAGCCACCCTCAGCCTGATGGCGGTTTATGCGGTGCGCACCGGCCTCGACCTTGCAACGGCCGCCTATACACTCACGGCGCTGATCGCCGGAAATATTTTCCTGCAATACCCGATCGGCTGGCTGGCAGACCGCGTGGCAAAACGAGCAGTCCTCGCCGGATGCGCCTTCTTGACCCTTCTACTACTGCTGCTGGTGCCCCACGTCATGGGCGGTATCTGGATGTGGCCGGTGCTAATACTTGCAGGTTCCACCGGTTATGGCATGTATACGGTGGCGCTTGCAGCACTGGGTGATCGCTTTGATGGCGATGAGCTTATCGCCGGAATGGCTGCCTTCTCGGTGATGTGGGGAACAGGTGCACTTGCTGGTGCTACCATTGCCGGTTGGGCGATGAGCGGATTTGGCCCGCATGGCCTGCCATATATGCTGGCGGCAATCTACGCAGCCTATCTCATCGCAATGGCGGTGCGCTCCTCAACCCGGAATTGACAATACTGCAACCAATGTTTCCATCTACCCATGCCCTACCCCGGCAATACCACCAATTGCGCCATAAATGCGAGTTTTCAAAATTGCTGGAAAATCTGGATATACAGTTATTTGATATCTGATTTCACTATTACTGTTTTACCAGAGAGCTGGAGAGCGGTACGTTGCCTGCAGAACAAATACAAGAGCGCTGTGAGATGCAAGCTGCAACGATAGGAGCAGGGGATGGCACAACATCCTAAATTGAAGGACTTCAATTTCCAAAAATGGATTGAGGACAATCAGGACAAACTACAACCACCGGTTAACAACAAACTCCTGCACGATGACAGCGGCATGATTGTAATGGTTGTCGGCGGCCCGAACACCCGGGTCGATTTCCACGACGACCCTGTTGAGGAATGGTTCTACCAAATCAATGGCGACATGATGTTGAAAATCGCAAGTGAAGGCGAGATTTATGTTATTCCAATACGGGAAGGCGAAGTATTCATGATGCCGGCCCATAACATCCATGCGCCCCAGCGCCCACAGCAAGGTTCGATTGGTATCGTTGTAGAATCGCCCCGCATGGCAGGCATGAAGGAAGGTTTCGAATGATACTGCTTTGAGTGCAAATCACGCGTGCACCGCGAAGAAGTTGCATTGAGCGATCCAAGCGGAATCGTGACAGCACTGCCGAAAATCTACGATGCTTTCCACAGCAGTCTGGAAGCACGAACCTGCCCAAACTGCGCTACTGTCCATCCGGGAAAAGGAAAGCCGCCTGAAGGCTGGGGGGTCTTGTAATATTTTTGGCGGATTGATTTCCACGTCGATCTGGCAGACTTATCCTGGAGGTGAATCAGCCCTGGCTCACTGCTGGAGCGCATATCCTGCGCACAACAGCCTCAATTCTGTTTCAGGTCTGGCTGTTGCGCTGCCGGTTGTTTCCCGGTTGTACGCTCCTTCATGATGCCAGACTCCTCGATAATTGAGCCAACCAGGTGCTCGCGGCGGTAAGCCATAATGTGGGCGCCTTTTACACCCCTGATTTCGCGTATCTGCTGTAACAGCTCAATGCAGAGCTTCTTTCCCTCCTCACCGGGCTTTTCGGCCTTTTCCAGCCGCTCGATAACAGGATCGGGGATATGAATTCCCGGTACGTTAGAGCGCATCCAGCGAGCTGATTTGGCTGAAGCCAGGGGACCGACACCGGCGAGGATGAAAACCTTATCGTCGAGGCCCATATCACGCACCCGTTCCATATACCGGCGGAAGAGTTCGATATCGAAGATATAATTTGTCTGGATGAAATCAGCGCCGGCGTTCACTTTTTTAGCCAACCTGTCGGCCCGGTGTTCAAGTGGTTCAATACAGGGATTCGCAGCCGCCCCAAGAAAGATCTGTGGCGGCGTGCTAAGCTTGCGACCGGACAAAAACGTGCTCTCATCGCGCATGGTCCTGAGCGTTCGCAAAAGCGACATGCAGTCAAAATCGAACACTGGCCGTGCTCCGGGCTGATCGCCGACACCGACACCGTCACCAGTGAGACAGAGAACATTACTAACCCCCATTGATGCGGCGCCCAACACATCACCTTGTATGGCGATCCGGTTGCGGTCACGGCAGGAAATCTGAAAAACAGAACTGAGACCGACCCGGCTCAGGACAGAACATATCCCGATGGATGACATATGGCAGTTTGCACCCGAGGCATCGGTCGCGTTAATTGCGTCGGTAACCTCTCGCAACGGCTGGGCCGCCTCCAGCACATCGAGGGGGTTGGAAGAATCAGGCGGATTTAATTCGGCTGTAACGGCAAACTCGCCTGCGCGCAGTACACGCTCAAGCTTGGAAGCAGATTTATGGCCCTCTGGCGCCTTAGGCGGTACATCGATGATTGGATCAAAGGGTTCAGGAGTCTGGATTGGAGTCATTTTTCAAGTCCGAATTTTTTCGGGTCGGTAAAAACAGCAGTGCTCTCCTTTACTGCCTGCTCGGAAAGGGCAGCACTCGGCTCGACGGCCACCGGTGCTGCAGCTGGCTCAATCTTTCTTGCCCCGCGGAATGCCCGGGCAATGGCGTGTTTGGAACGATCCGAGGACGGGCGCAAGCTGCGCTGAAGGGCAGCTTTTTCTCGCACAACCCTCAGCCAGCTTGATGATCCTTCCAGTTCGCGATTGACCGGCGGTTGCACAACCTTGATGCGTTCAACGCCATATTTCATCCGTTCAGCACCCTGCCACGCCTCGACCCAGACACAACGCATCATCGGTATCACCTCGCATAATCCGCCTGGTCGCACGCCACCGCAGGGGCCGTTGCGCAGGTTTTTCGGACAATTCATGGGACATGACATGCCGGTAGAAGAAAGTACGCATTGACCACACATCTGGCAGTCAAACAGCAATCCCTTGGTCAGTTTTTCAACTATTGCGACAGGGCGTTCCAATCGGTTATAACCAATCCGGCGCGACAACGGATCAAACGCAATCATGGTACTTTCCATGGTGTTGTAGAGACCCTCAAAAAACCGCGCATGGCGAACGGTAAACCGGCGCAGAAAATACATTCAATTTCCTCTCTCTCTTTCTGGTGTTTTCGGCTATTCACCGACTGGGCAATCCAAATTCACAACGCGCCGGATTCACAATAAAAAGCCTGACACCAATTATCATCAATCAAGAAAAATGCGAATCTTTTCCTTCACGCTTTATTGGCGACCTGTATTGCATTTGACTTGTCGAATCAATTTCTTTGAATGGGGTTGTGTACGGGCTTACGACCCACCAAACCGGCTTGTACTTGTTTGGAGGCTGAACACGGATTGGAAATATGATCCGGACCTCGAGACAATTGTCGAGGTGAGGTTTATTGCCGAAAACAGCACCTCAACCATGGTGGAACTTGAACACCGACAATTGGAGGCATACGGAGAAAGGGCCGAATTAATGGCCTTCAAACTTGGTTCTCCAGATGCCTGGAGCGGACTGTTGAGCGCATTCACTGAGTTGACCGGCATGGGGCATCAAACGGTTCATATGTCATCAAATGTGACCTAGACCGTTTCTTGTTTACACGGAAGCATTTGACCGGTTATTCACGTTTGCTGGCAAGGCATGGTTTTCGCCTTGGTCTTTATGACCACAAGAAAATCATAACGCTGTCCAGAATGCGTGAATAACCAGCCTTTGGTGAACCAATC
>JAAEMP010000253.1 GCA_024225445.1 Hyphomicrobiales bacterium
CTGGTCAAATCCGACCGTCAAAGGCGCAGAAACCCTTTCACCCGTAGCATCACCCAAATAAACCGCCATTTCCGTCGCCTAATCTATTGATTTCAATAAACAAACCAGAATCCATCAGCGCCTATTTGTCAAGTCATCTGGAATATACCGGATTATTACCAACATGGATATTGCCGGGTGTGCAAGCATACAGCTTTTTGCGTCAAATACTCCGCCGACACTGCAACACCAAGACCGGTAATAATTGCCAGGTCTCACTCAAATTTATTCCACTACTTACCTCTTGAAGCATACAACAGATATTGCTAAATTAGCAAACATGAATATACATAAGATGGAAAACAATCTGGAAGAGGCTGCCAGCCTCCTTACGATGATGTCCAATGCAAAGAGGCTCCTGATATTGTGCAGATTGCTGGAGGGAGAAAAAAACGTGATGGAGTTGTCCCAGCTGGTCGGACTGTCACAGTCAGCGCTGTCCCAACATCTGGCAAAACTGCGTGGCGGAAAACTTGTAAACACCAGGCGCGATGCACAGACAATTTACTATTCTGTGTCCTGTGACAAAGTAAAGGCAATGGTGAGTGTACTATATAAAATTTACTGTGAGCCAATCTCGAAAAAGACCTGAGAGTCTGTTCAAGAATGTAGCAGGCACAGTGCAGTTCTATTTCAGACAGCTATGGAAAACCATCGAAACTGACTGTCCGCTTTCCACAAAGGGTCAGACTGAAAACGCGTCTCAGTTGCGTTAATGTCGCATAACAGGATTGTGAATAGCATTTTACCATCAAAATCAAATATGGAAGTACAGACGTAATAAATATCGAACAGTCGACACTTGTTCGACGGAGGAATTATCTATTTCATGGAAATTCTGTTAGGTTATCTGGCCGGGATTTTGACGTTAATTAACCCTTGCATATTGCCGGTATTGCCAATAGCACTCGCGTCCGCTGTCCAAAATGATCGTAAAGGGCCAATCTGGCTGGCCCTGGGAATGAGCGTTACTTTTGTTGCACTGGGGGTTGGTTTAACCGCAATAGGCTCATCCTTCGGTTTGAATGAAGAAAACGTTTCCCAGGCAAGCGCTGTGCTGATGATGGTATTTGGTATCATCTTGCTGGTCCCTGCACTGAATGACCGATTTGCCACCGCTACTGCCGGATTATCCTCCAACGCTGACATGGCAGTCAGCTCGATGGATCAAAAAAGCATCGCAAACCAGTTGCTGGGTGGAGTACTTTTGGGCGCGGTCTGGTCGCCATGTATCGGGCCAACACTGGGCGGTGCAATTTCCCTTGCTTCCCAAGGTAACAGTCTTACCTGGGCAGCCTTGATCATGACAAGTTTTGCGGCGGGTATTTCAACCATAATCCTCGCACTTGCTTATGGAGCGCGTGAAGCAATCAGGAAACGTCAGGCCAGCATGAGACTACTGGCTGAAAAGGCAAAACCGATTATGGGAACAACATTTCTTGTCGTCGGAATAATGATATTTTTCAAGTGGAACCAGTTGATCGAAGCATGGCTGCTTGATCTGATGCCGTTCTGGCTGCAGGATTTGTCGGTAGTAATTTAGAGCAATTTCAGGAGATACCAATATGCTAAAACGAACCTTTGTCATCGGCATTCTGTCGATGCTAACGCTAGCCACACAACTAATACCGCAAAGCCGGGCAAACGAAGACACAATTGACTATAGTCCAGGTGACATCAAGAAAGCCCTGGCAAATAGCGAGACCGTATTTGTCGATTATTCAGCCGAATGGTGCGGCACCTGCAAGAGGCAGGAAAGGGTAATTAATCAGCTTCGCTCGCAAAACCCTGCCTATAATAAGGCAATGACATTCATCAAGGTTGATTGGGATCTTTATCGCAGTGATAAGGTCACCACCAGCCGTAATATCCCACGACGCTCAACCCTGCTGGTGTTGAGAGGTGATAAGGAACTAGGTCGGATTGTTGCCGGAACCAGCATCGATGATATCAAGGCACTGATGGATCTGGGACTTGCCGCAGACAAATAATTTTTGTCAAGTCAGGCAAAAAATACAGGGGCTGCGTATGGATTAATACGCAGCCCCTGTATCGTTGATCATCCTTTAGCTGAACATGTCGGCAGTAATACCGGCATACCAGCCCTCGGATTCCTCATAAGTTGCCTTGCGCGTGGCCTCATCTTCACCATTTTTCGAGATGAACTTGTCGACAACATCTATTTTTTCCGCACCAGCTTTGTAGCTTGCGCCAACTTTGATACCGTCATTTTCGGAAATCAGGCTCCAACAGGTATTGGCGAACCGGGCATCAAATACTTTTGAATCGGTTAATTCACCCCGAATGGCGTTTGCCACAACTTTTGCCTGCGAATTTGCCGAAAAACCTGACTTTGGCATGGATTTGGCAATGGATGCGTCACCCAGAACATGAATATTCGGATCGGCTTTTGTAGCCATTGAAGCAGGCATAACAGGCACCCAGTCACCATCGGTTACCCCAGCAAGAGCGGCAATTGCACCTGCTTTTTGCGCTGGTATTATACAAGCCGCATCAGCCTTGAATGTATCCAGATCCGTTTCAATTTCCATGGTAGCCGCGTTGACATTTTTGATACCGCCATGAACATCCGGTGCAATCCAGTCAATCATACCAGCATAATGACGCTCCCAACCGTCCTGAAACAGTCCCTGCTTGGAAAATTTCGGTTTTGTATCCAGTACAATAATTTTTGCCGTTGGATTATGCTTTGTCAGATAGTGAGCGATCATCGATGTGCGCTCGTAAGGGCCAGGAGGGCAACGGAACGGATTGGGCGGGGGAACCATAACAAAAGTACCGCCTTCGCGCATGCTGGCAATGCGATGTTTGATGATTTGAACCTGTGTGCCGGATTTCCAACCGTGAGGCATTTTTGTCTGTGCTTCAACCGAGTAACCCGGGACACTGTCATATTTCATGTCGATACCCGGTGAAAGCACAAGCTTGTCATAGGAAATAGACGCACCAGATGCGAGGGTTACGCTTTTGTTGGAACTATCCACAGAGGCTGCCCAGTCGTGGACAACGTTTATTCCATGATTATTGGCAAGTGCGTCGTAACCATGACCAATTGAGTCATAATCACGGAATCCACCAAGATAGAGATTTGAGAAAAAACAGGTGTAATAGCGTTTGGTCGGTTCAATCAGGATGACTTCAACAGCCCCCTTTGAATCTTTTGCAATATATCTTGCAGCAGTAGCGCCGCCTGCGCCACCTCCAATGACTACCACTTTTGGTTTTGCACCATGCGATGCGGCACCGGTAATATTTGGCATTGATAACGCACCAGCAGCCACGGTTGAGCCCAGCAAAGTACTGAATTGCCGTCTGTTTAATTTGGTCATTATTATTCCTTCCGAAAAATTGTTGTTGTTGGCTTCATTCAAAAATATCGGCCTAGTTCTCCTCCGGTAAACTCGCAAAATATAGCGCTAATGACGCAATTTGCTCATCATCAAGACGACCGGCAATGGTTTGCATTGCAGGATTTTCCAGTTCCTTTGATTTGTAGGCATTGATCACAGATATAAAACTTGCTTCCTCCCAGCCAATTATTGCCGGAATTCCCTTATCCAGTCCGACAGTCGAATGGCATGTAACACATTCGGCAGCCAAATATTGTCCATATTCAAAATCGCCTTTGACACCAGCACTATTGGCGCAAGTCACCTCACTCATTACAACTGCCAAACTTAATATTGCAACGGCTCTGACCATCTTGTTACCATTTTCACATTCTTGTATATGAATGCTTGCATCAAAATTTTTAGAAGTCAAATTTAATTCGAAACCAGTCAGTTTAATGTACTTAATATGGGAAACAATACATTTGTTATCAATGAGCCAGGTGTAAAACGCCGCACCCTTTTTAATTCAAGACAAGCCCAATTTCGTATCTCATTACATTTTGCTTTCATGAAATAGTTGCATACTACCTTGAGCCTGGCAGGACAGCAGTAGTCATATTGCAATTTTGAAATATGATTCTGATAATTGCATTCAATTATTCATATGATAGAATTTATTATCTGTTATACTCGCCTGTAAAAACGGCTCAAAGGAGAAGGGAGAAATGAAGATGAGAATAACCAGACGCAAGGTGCTTGGCAGTGGCGTTGGACTTGGCAGTATGGGGTTGGGCAGTATGGGGTTGGGCAGTATGGGGTTGGGCAGTATGGGGTTGGGCGCAGTTGTTGGCGGCTCTTCGATTATTGGCAGCGCTACGCTTTCCCATGCGAGCGAGGCTGATGATTTGATTGCCGCGTTTACCGGTGGAGC
>JAAEMP010000254.1 GCA_024225445.1 Hyphomicrobiales bacterium
ATAACGGCCAGACGGTTATTTCCTACCGGGGGACCGATGACCCTCTGCCGGACGTCAATTACGGTTATTCCCTTGGCATGGGCCTGCCAGGAGCTGCTCAGGATACAATGGCGCTTCAATTTTACAAGCAGGTGGCAGGTAAGGAGTCGATGGGCGAAGACCCCAGAGATTCAAATATTGGTGCTGAAATTACGGGGACAGTAACCGAAATTATATGTTTTTTATGATTTGGGCCCATCGTCGCCGAATTGGGTGGCGTGATGAGGCAGACCAGAAACAACAAGACGGGTAATTCGAGCCGCGGGATTACGATGTCGTCGTTTTTGGTTATTTGTAATAATTTCGGTTACCGTCACCATATTCCACTGTGAACTGGAGCGTAAATTTGGCCTTCTGGCCGATAACCCGGCTATGGCGCGTGAACGCATGGAAATTGGTCCTCCCGTTCCGTGTTCATCCGCACGGCTAACATCTGATTGTCTATCTGGCTGATGATGCTGGCGACATTCTGATTGTTCGTGTTCGCCATTCCCATGAAGATTGGCAAAACCCACCGGATTTTTAGACCCCATATCCGTATTTGGCCACCGTAATTCGCCCACCACAAACCGTTTGACAGAAATGGGTGAGCAGCTACAATTCGTGGCAATAGTATTCACAATATCATTGATAATATTTCTACCGCTCGTTGCGGTGTGAAGAACGCAAAAAAGAGTCAGCCAGCCGGGGCATTGAGTAAATGTTTGTAGTAACCTGCGGGTTTTTTCTCATTCAATGATGGAGTTCAGCAAGTGACGCTTCCTGCCGGCCAGTATGATATCGGGGAATTGCCTCGTTTTGGGTTGCCCAGATTCGCTGATCGTTTTCCAGATAACGTGACAAAGATACACCTTGATATTGGTGGAGACGTAGAGCAACAAGTGGAGGTTGCTGATAAACTATTGACCCTTCCGCGTGTCAAACAAATTTCCGATTTTCATTGTGTGACAACGTGGAGCTGCCTGGGACTGGAATGGGAGGGTATCAGTTTCAAAGACCTGTATACGAATATCGTCCTGCCACTGGCTCGACCAAGGCCGGAAGCTTCCTTTGTGGTGTTTCGCTGTCAGGATGGTTATCGCTCAAGTTTGCCGCTCAATGACCTGTTGGCCGATGACATCATACTTGCGGACAGATTGAACGGAGAAGCGCTGTCAATCGGAAACGGTGCGCCGCTTCGCCTGATTGCGCCAGCCCACTACGCATACAAAAGCCCAAAGCACCTCAAACGCATCGACTTCATGCTGAGTGACAACGGATATCGACCTGCGGGACTGCGCTTCATGGAACATCCACGGGCTCGTGTGGACAAGGAAGAACGCGGAATCGGCATACCCGGCTGGCTGCTTCGATTTGTATACAGACGATCTGTCGCTCCGAACCGGAAATTATTCAAACAGGCTTTGGAACGGCATTTGACCCAGAGTTCCGAAAAACCATAATGTATTGAATTACGATTACAATTTTAAGTATTGCTGCACACAAAAAGTAACGCCTCTTGGTTCAAAATATCGCCATGAGAGCGAAAAAAATATTTGGCGTACGGCAAAAGAAGTCGCGGCATATACAATCTAAACCGAGCGGGTTTTGTTACTCTAAAATACTTTCGCTGGCAATATCTGTTATGATTGCATTTTCTGCCAGTGGTTATTTCTATTCAAGTGATTTTGCAATACAATTTGCGAATGCTGCATTTTCGAAATTCACCAGCAAGGAACCCTGCAATATCAAAGGTAATATCAGCTACAATAAGGGGCGGAAAATCTATCATGTTCCTGGTCAGCGGGACTACGAAAGTACAGTGATTTCCAGACAAAGAGGTGAGCGTTGGTTTTGCTCGCAAGCAGCCGCACGGGCCGCAGGCTGGAAAAAGGCCGGTAGGTAACTCACTTAATGTGGCTACTTGTACGAAAATATGATGTGATTGCAGATAATCGCGATGAAAATATTTGGCTGACAGGTGTATTCAGTAAACACCCCTGCCCTGGCGACACATGATCAGGTTTCAAGAAATTCCGGCAACTGATTTTCCTTGTAATGTTTCACCACCATTTTGCGCGCAATGTATATTCCGGCGAACGCCACCAGCATACCAGCGGGAAGATCAATCATGTGGTGTCCGCCATGCAGGTATATTCCTGGTAAAATCAGCGCATTGAGCACCAGATAGACTGGAAACGCCCATTTCACCGTGCGTGCGGCATAGACTGCGGTCAGGGCCAATACGATATGATAGGATGGAAAAGCAATCAGGCCCTTTATTTCCTTTGGACTGATCAGCCCGGGCCCTGCTTTTGCCATTGCCAGCATATGATCTCCATAGGCGGTACTTACTTCCGGAGAAGCCAGCATTTCCATGGCCCGCGGCAAATCATAAAGTGATTTTGCTCCCAGCGAGGGGAATAGCCCCCAGAAACAGATGGTAAAAGTTGCGGTAATCGTTATCGATACAATCAGGATATGCAGTTCTTTTATGCGGCCGCTTAACCCCAAAATCACAACAATTGCGGCAAATTGGGGGATCGTCGACATATAAGCGAAACGTATGATATTATTGATTGCCGGATGGCGCCCAGCCCATTCAATAATCGATGGCCAGTGATAACCAAACATTTGGTCAACAGCATTTAGATAAGGATCTATGGGTTCACGCCATAGTGGCAGCAACTGGTAGTTATACATCGACAGGCAAAGTGAATAGAAAATAAACAGCCCCGCACAGATGGTGGCAGCACCGATACGGCCACTTCGCCCGGACAGACGGTAGAAAAAACCCGTAATCAACAAACCGCTGATCAGTGCCAAAATAGCCAGATAGCCAGGCCAATCAACCAGCGATCCGTTGATATAAATCAGGACAACATCAATCAGAGCCGCCCCAATCGCCACTCCGGCCATGGTCTTTTCCGCCGGCAGAAGCCAGTGTGCCTGTTTCAAACGGGCGGATATTCCAATCAGACTGCTGTCAGGAATAGTGATTTCAGAATCAATTTCATCCAAGTGTGATGTATCTGTGATACCCGTCTGCATAAGCGTCCACCGCCAGTTAAATATTCCTGACGGAACTATTACACCGAGCACTTAACAAATATTAAAGTGGATACCAAACGACGTGTAAAAGTGATTTCGGATCAAAACCAGAGCAACCAGGCTTCCAGCCGGAAGCCCGTTTACAAGCCCAACGTCACATATTTTGCGTTGTCGTTTATTCAACGCAGATAATTGAAGTTCATCTGATCCCAATCAGCGGGAATTGGATGTTGATTGATTGCTAGCGGAATCAGTCTGTGCCAGTTCCGCTTCAAGCGCCTCAATTGCCGCCTCGGCTTCCAGATCCAATTGGGTCGGATTTACAAAATCCATACCATTGATGTCGCCATCGCCACTGATTTCTTCAACCGAAATATTCGCTGCAATTGCCGCAGCGATTTCAGATTCCTCGTCCGATCCATCTGAATTTTCTTCAATCCCGATGGCCGCATCAGTTTGCTCAACATCCGCATAGGCTAAATCACTGGAAACTTCTTCATCCGCCTCTACGACAGATTCATCTATCGCAATCACAGGCTCATCTACCACAGGAGTGTCCTGCTGCTGCTCTTCCTCATCGTCAGAAGCAACCAGTTCATCCTGGGTTTCGACATCGACCGCGCTTTCAACAGTGCTTGCCCCATCGGCAGCAATAAATGCTTCCAGATCGTCAATCAATGCATCAAGTGAGTGTTTCAATTTAAAATCAGGATTGGCCTGCAATCTGACTTGCGCGGCATCTCGCATACTTTTTAGTTGATCAATTTGTTCCATTTCTTTCTCCTGAACTTTTCATATATCAGTAAATCACGCCCCCTGGGAAATTTCAACTGCGCAATAATACTGTTCCAATCCTAAGTACCACCTATTATTGTCGATGATAACGATGCCACACCCCATCATATGGCATACAATTTGTTACTCTACAAACGAACTGACTACAATTATGTTTTGAGTGGCATTTTCGGTACGCTGCCACCTTTACCACCTTTCTTCGATATCCTGGCGTTTGTCCCACTGGCCGATTTGCTGGTTTTCTTGACGGGCCGTTTAGGTCTTTTTGCCGGCACATCTTCAATTGCTTCAAGCGCCAGGGACTTTTTGCCAGTCTTGTCTTCGACCAGATTTATAGTCACTGTTCCACCTTTTTTCAACTTGCCAAACAAAACTTCATCAGCCAGCGGTTTTTTGACATATTCCTGAATAACCCGCCCAAGTGGACGTGCCCCCATTCGTTCGTCAAATCCTTTTTCAGCGATCCATGATATAGCGTCCTTGCTCAGTTCAAATGTTATGCCACGCTCAGCCAACTGCGCTTCAAGCTGCATGATGAATTTCTCAACAACTTTGTGCACAACAGGTGTCGGCAGGCTGGTAAACGGAATAATCGCATCCAACCGATTGCGAAACTCGGGTGTGAAAATACGGTTTATGGCCTCTTCATCATCCCCGGTACGTTTTGTGGAGCCAAAACCGATTGCCGATTTTTGCATTTCGGATGCACCGGCATTGGTTGTCATGATCAAAATCACGTTGCGAAAATCAATCTGTTTTCCATTATTATCCGTTAGTCTGCCATTATCCATCACCTGCAACAGAATGTTAAATACATCGGGATGGGCTTTCTCGATTTCATCAAGCAGCAATACGCTATGAGGATGTTGATCCACTCCATCGGTGAGCAATCCACCCTGATCATAGCCAACATATCCTGGAGGTGCACCAATCAAGCGGGAAACGGTGTGACGTTCCATATACTCAGACATGTCAAACCGCTGCAATTCAACCCCAAGCGCGCTGGCCAGTTGCTTGGCAACTTCGGTTTTTCCCACGCCCGTAGGTCCGGAAAACAAATAGGACCCGATTGGTTTTTCAGGCTCACGCAATCCGGCCCGTGCGAGCTTGATTGAAGCGGCCAGCGCGTCAATAGCCATATCCTGACCAAATACCACCCGACGCAACTGCTCATCCAGATTGGACAATAATACCGCATCATCCTTTGATACGGATTTTGGCGGGATTCTCGCCATCGTCGCAATGGTTGCTTCTATTTCCTTGACACCGATCTGTTTCTTGCGCTTTGCCACGGGAAGCAGCCGTTGAGATGCACCCGTTTCGTCTACAACATCTATTGCTTTATCAGGCAGTTTTCGATCGTTGATATGGCGGGCGGATAATTCCACCGCTGATTTGATGGCTTCATTAGTATATTTGACTTCATGGAAATCCTCAAAATAGGGTTTCAGACCGTTCATGATCTTGATCGCATCAACCACACTCGGTTCTTTAATATCGATCTTCTGAAAACGCCTGACAAGTGCGCGATCCTTTTCAAAAAACTGTCTGTATTCCTTGTAGGTTGTTGACCCCATACAGCGAATATTGCCAGAGGCCAGAGCCGGTTTCAGCAGATTTGACGCATCCATTGCGCCGCCTGATGTGGCGCCGGCACCAATTACTGTGTGAATTTCATCAATAAACATAATCGCCTCAGGTATTTCTTCAATCTCCTTGATCACCTGTTTTAGACGTTCCTCAAAATCACCTCTATAGCGGGTTCCAGCCAGCAAGGTTCCCATATCCAGACAATATATTACACTTTCCGCCAATACTTCGGGAACCTGTTTTTCAACAATACGTTTGGCCAGCCCTTCAGCAATAGCGGTTTTTCCCACACCGGGATCACCAACGAATAACGGATTATTTTTTGCGCGGCGACACAAAATCTGAATAGTCCGATTGACTTCTGCATCCCTGCCTATCAGGGGATCAATTTTACCGGATTTGGCTTTCTCATTCAAATTAATGCAGTAGGCAGACAAGGCATCAGGTTGAGAAGAAGATCCTTCTTCCTCTCCCATTGCACTTTCACCGTCCTCAATTCCACGAATGGGTCGAGGTTCTGAAGATCCGGGCCTCTTGGCAATACCGTGAGAAATGAAATTCACGGCATCATAGCGGGTCATGTCCTGTTCCTGCAAAAAGAATGATGCATGGCTTTCGCGCTCAGCAAAAATTGCCACAAGAACATTGGCGCCAGTCACCTCTTCCTGACCTGAAGACTGCACATGAATCACCGCGCGCTGGATAACCCGTTGAAATCCAGCCGTTGGTTTGGAATCTTCTTCATATCCCGTCACCAGGTTCGCCAATTCCGTATCAATATAATCACTCAGCGTTTCGCGCAGCTGATCCAAATCCACATTGCAGGCTTTCATCACTGCAGCTGCATGATTGTCATCAATAAGAGCCAGCAGCAGGTGCTCCAGCGTCGCATATTCCTGTGCCCGTTCGTTGGCCAAGGTAAGGGCAACATGAAGTGATTTCTCAAGACTTTCAGAAAATGATGGCAATGAATGCTCCGTGGGTTCTATTTCCGTAACTATACTTTGTTCGGCTTTAACCGATTAGGGAAGATCATTTTTCCATTACACACTTATTTTTTTTCCATCACACATTGCAACGGATGTTGATTGTCGCGCGCAAAATTCATCACTTTGGTAACCTTTGTCTCTGCTACCTCATATGTAAATACACCACACTCGCCAATTCCCTTATTGTGAACGTGCAGCGTGATTCGCGTAGCCTGCTCTTCATTCATGGCAAAAAAGCGTTGCAGAACGTGAATGACAAAATGCATTGGAGTGAAATCGTCATTGAGAAGCAATACGCGATAAAGGCTTGGTTTTTTAAGCTTGGATTTTTCACGCGTAACAATGGCGGTACCACTGCCCTCTTCCCCCTCGCTATCATTTTGCATCTTGATGTGTTTGTTGCTCAATTCCATCTCACTTCAGTTCAACCCGCAGGCCTTCAGCTTTCAGGATTCCGCCAGCATGGGAATCACAAGGTTGAACCCAATTGATTTTACAACCATGCTTGTCCGGCAAACGAACCCAGCCCGCTCCTGCTAATTATGCACCTCAATCGATCACGGAGCAAACAACTAATTCAAGAAATTCCAGCAAATTGTAAAAATCATCAATTCCCCTAGCGATGTAAACACTTTTTTTCCGGTTTAAAGAGGTAAATATCGAATTGGGTTCAAATAAATGTCAGCACGATCAGGCTGATCATATGCCCAATTTTAACAGGTTACAGGAAGTAGAGAGGCGGTAAATCAAATATAAAAGAAAATAAACGCATTTTAAACTTTTCGTAAACCCATTGGTAACCACGATGTCGTATCTTGAAATCTGTTCTTGCTGGCTATCAGTTCAATAGGATAAGTAGTCAACTTTTATCATAGATACGACCCGCTGCGGTCAGATATTGGGATCAAGTTTTGCGTACCCATTCTTTCAAAATCCCGCGATTTAGCGCGCGGGTAGTCACAATAGCCATTTTCACGTTTATGGCTTTTGCAGTCACATTCGCCCATGCCGGACCCAAATATGCCGGCATTGTCATGGATGCGAAAACCGGCAAAATTCTGTATTCTCACAAAGCGAACAATACCCGTTACCCGGCTTCACTCACCAAGATGATGACATTGTATCTGGTGTTCGAAGCATTGGATCAAGGGACTATTACAAAAAAAACCCGTATACGGATATCGAAATATGCGGCATCAAAACCCCCCTCCAAACTGGGTATTAAACCGGGCAGAACAATAAGCGCCGAACAGGCGATTTATTCACTGGTAACCAAATCCGCCAATGATGTGGCAACTGCCATTGCTGAACATATGGGCGGAAGTGAACGCAATTTTGCCGCCAGAATGACTAAACGAGCCAGACAACTGGGAATGCACAGAACCACTTTTCGCAATGCATCTGGATTAACTGCGAAAGGCCAGGTTACGACCGCCAAAGATATGGCACTGCTCGGCGTTGCTTTGCGAGAACATTACCCAAAATACTATCACTATTTTTCGACGCGTTTGTTTAAATATGGCAAACGCAAATACGGAAACCATAATCGCCTGTTGGGTAATGTCAAAGGTGTCGATGGTATCAAAACCGGTTACACCAGAGCATCCGGATTTAACCTGGTTAGTTCCGTTCAACGTGGTAAACGCTCAATTGTCGCCGTTGTCCTGGGAGGAAAATCTGGAAAAAGCCGCAATGCCCAGATGAAAAAACTAATTTCTACCCACTTGAAAAAAGCAACGCGAAAATCAAAACGAAGTCTTTTGGTAGCCAGAATCAACTTGCCCAGCAACCAGCTGGCCAGTTCAATTGTGTTGCCAAAACTCGGTCCAATGCCGGTATTCCGGGCTCAAATCGATGATCCAGCCCGCCTGCGTATTGAACAAGCTCATGTTGCAAGCATCGCTTATGCACCAAATGAACAGCCGTTGTCGAAAAACAGTGTTAGCGCAATCCGCAACAAGTTGATCATGTTAAACAACTCCCGGGCTCCGATTCCACAGCAAAAACAGGTGAAAAAAATTGATGCTGTCCTGACAGCGTCAATAAAACCAAAAGTTGCAGTAGGATTGGTTCCCGCAACTCCTCGCACGCCAAACAACAACACAAATTCGAAATCCAGCGAAAACCGGGTTTTTTCAGGCGGATGGCAGGTTCAAATTGCTGCTGTTCCAAATCAAACCGATGCCCTTTTGCTACTTTCAAAAACGAGAAAAAAGATGCCAAACCTGGCCAACACAAGCAAATATGGAGAAATCCATGATTATCTGGAGCCAATTGTCAAAAATGGCGGGACATTATACCGAGCTCGATTTGCCGGTTTTTACAGTAAAAAATTGGCCCGATCCGCATGTAAGGCCATGAAAAAACGAAAAATTTCTTGCCTCGCTTTAAAGGGTTGAATGAAAAAACAACCAACTTCCAGATTTTGATTTATCCGAAAATGTTATGAGTAACGGATTTAGAAATGTTGATAGAAAAAAATTTCTTCAGTTTATTGTATTTAGGCAACAAACATAAACACGATGCACGTGCGCCCATATACCACCGTATTTCAACGCAGGACATACTCTCGGATTACGGTACAAAGCGAAGCGGAAGAAAAACAAAAGATTTGATAAAAACTTTGTTGGCTCACGGAGCCAGAGCTTCGCGGATCAGCCGGCCTCGCACCCGTGTTGGTATAAGTGTTTTCATGCCGGACGGCGAGAAAGCCATTCGCCTGAGAGTGGCAAAATAACACAAGATACCAGCTATTCACCAAATAGAAAATCTAAACCCGACGCAACATATTATACCAGATTATCAACGATAGCCCTATCGCTGGAATGCCATACTGCCCTCGTCCGGCGATAGTTGCGATCACTCCAACGGCCATAAGAGCGACAGGTATAGCCATTTGAAATGAACTGGCCAGAATTTTGGCATCGGAATTTACAAAAATCCATAAGATGAGACCAATTATTACCAATCCCAGCAAAGTGAAGAAAATATAGGTCATTCAAAACCTGTCATTCGGCAAAAATACTGAGGTTTTCTACCGGTTTGCTGGAATTTTCCAGCCATGCTCTTCGTGCTTTTGCTCGCTTCAATCCTGCCGCATTGATTGGCAGCCGTAAAACATCGATAAGTTTTTTGATTTCCTGGCATGCAGATAAATGTGAAATGGTCGGTTGTATACCTGTAACTTTTTCGGTTATTTCGTCCAAAATTGTCAAACCCTGAGGAAACAGTTCACGAAATACAACCCGTTCCGAAATGCCGTCAGCCAAACGACAACCCAAACGCATGGACAAATCCTTCAGACTTTCCATCATGGAAAACTCATTATAGCTGCGTAATTGTGACAATCGATTCCTGACTACGATCCAGTCCAACAACCCGTTATCCACACGCCTTCGATGGCGCCTCGCATCGCGCACCATTAATGCATAGTGAGAAAGATCTCTGACATCACCTGTCTTGGGATCGATTTTGGCCAAAACATCAAAATCAACATAGGAATCATTCAGGGGTGTAATCAATGTATCGGCCATCGAATGCGCCAATCGCACCAGGTAACTGTAATGTCCGGGCGTATCGATGACAATGAAATCATGCGTTAATTCCACCTGATTTAGAATCTCAGCAAGCCCACCCAAATCCGCTTTTTCATTCTCAGCGGTACTATCTGCTCCATTGGAGCTACACAGGTAATGGGTAGGAATTTGCAAGTTCAAACCGGATTTCTTACGGGTACGTCGACGATTTTTTATGTAGGTTGTCAAACTTGCCTGACGAGTGTCGGTATCTATTGTAGCAACTTTATATCCTGAGTTAAGCAGGGAAACAGCAACATGCATGGCAGCTGTAGTTTTTCCTGATCCACCTTTCTCATTTCCGCAGACAATCACATGCGCCTGTCTGGGTGCCCTGTTGCTGTCCAAAAACACGTTCCGCAAATCCCTTTTTTTTATTATCCTGGTTGTTAGCATTTTCCCGGACAATTTCTTGATTTATTAAGCACGTTCATTATTGACCAACTCGCATGCCAAGCACAACAACTACATACCAAATCTGAAAAAAATTTGTTTCCTAAGTTAATTTTTCTGAGATTTTCAAACTTTTTCTGACAAATGGTTTGAAATCACAACAACCCCAAATTGGCTAATTCTTGCCGGATATTTGCAGGCAAACCCAACATTCCGCTGGCATCATTGCCTGCATCTGCTGGCGCATCTTCAGCGGTAAGATACCGCCATCCCTGAAAAGCTCGTCTTGGTTGCCATATAGTGGGGATAAGTCGCGGCTCCATTACCAGGTCACAACGCCTAATTCCTTCCGCATCTTGAAATGGCCTGATGTCACAAAGGATCTGGCGCACTTGGATATTTCCCTTGATTACCCAATAAAGCGAGCCGCCATCAAGTAATGGCCCAAGCCTTTTGGGCACCATTCTTGTCGTATGGATTTGTTCGGTCGATTGGCCCTTGGCTGTTTTTTGTTCAACGCGAAAGTCAATATACGCCTGCAACTCTTCTATTGCAGATATTCCCACGCAAAGTTTAACCAGATTCAGCATGGACACAGCTTAACTCCATCCAGGTGGTTATGGAAATCTACCAGTCAATATTCATCAACATTCCACAATATTTACAGCAAGTCCGCCCCGACTGGTCTCTTTATAGCGGTCATTCATATCATGGCCGGTCTGTCGCATGGTTTCAATGCATTTGTCTAACGGTACAAAATGCGTCCCATCACCCTTCAATGCCAACGAAGCTGCCGAAACCGCCTTGATCGCACCAAAACCATTGCGTTCAATGCAAGGAACCTGAACCAGACCACCGACAGGGTCACAGGTCATACCCAAGTGATGTTCCAAAGCAATTTCGGCTGCGTTTTCGATTTGTTCCGGAGTTCCACCCATAACTGCGGCAAGGCCAGCAGCTGCCATTGCGGCGGCAGAACCAACTTCCCCCTGACAACCAACTTCAGCACCCGATATCGAAGCATTATGCTTGATCAAGCCACCAATCGCCGCTGCGGTCAGCAAAAAAATCTCAATCACTTTTTCATCTGCACCCATTTGAAATGCATTGTCATGGAACTTCAAATAGAAACATAAAACCGCAGGAATAACACCCGCTGCTCCATTAGTGGGTGCGGTCACTACCCTGCCCCCGGCAGCATTCTCCTCATTCACCGCCATGGCATATAATTGCAGCCAGTCATTCGCCAGCAGTGGATTGCGGCGATTTGATTTCCAGTCTTCGTTCAATTGGTCGCGCAATGCTGGCGCCCGACGTTTTATCGAAAGTCCTCCCGGTAATTTGCCGGTTATTTCCAATCCACGGTCAATGCTTGATTTCATTGCACCCCATGTCTTATGCAAACTGTCACGCAATTTATCTGGTGAAGTAACGCATGCTTCATTACGTCGTTTCATATCTGCGATCGACAAGCCCGACTGCCGCGCCATTTCCAGCATCTGGTCAGCAGTCTTGAACGGAAAAGGAAAGTCAATTTCTTCGCTGTATCTGTTGTCATCCAGATTTGCCAGTTCATCTTCCCTGGCAATAAACCCGCCACCAATTGAATAGTATATCCGTTTCAGCAAAAGGTTCTCCATTTGACCATATGCGGAAAAACTCATTCCGTTTGAATGTCCCGGAAGCATCATATCATAGTCAAAAATCAGATCTTGTGTCGGATCAAACTGGTATTCAGGATGTCCTTTTGGTTTGACAATTTTGGTACTGATAACATGCTCATGAATCCCGGAGATGTCAGCGGGATCAATTTCATCGGGTTTTTCGCCGGCCAATCCCAAAACAATGGCCCTGTCAGTCGCATGCCCTTTTCCCGTAAATGCCAATGATCCATGTACAGATGCACCCAGACGTACGACTTTTGCATCAACCGGTCGGGGCCAGTCCCCATGCAAAATCTCATTTAGAAACCTGTGGGCTGCGATCATTGGCCCAACGGTATGGGATGAGGACGGGCCAATCCCGATCTTGAACAATTCAAAGACAGAAAAAAACATCCGGTAATGCGCCTGCTGTTATTTCAAGTACCTGAACGGAAAGTCAACATAACAATCTATTTTTCTTCTCTGGCGACAATTGTTGCGCCCACATCTTTCATCGCACCAAATCCGCCATCAATATGAGCAATATTGGCAAAACCCATTTCCAAAAGCGTTCGCGCAGCCAGGGCAGAACGCCAACCAGCTGCACAAAACAAAATGAATGTCTTGTCAGGCTGATCAAATATTTCACGATGATAATTGCATTCTGGGTCAAACCAGAATTCCAGCATCCCACGTGGTGCATGAACCGCATCCGCGATTCTGCCCTCCCGGTTGAGTTCTCGGATATCGCGAATATCTACCAGTATGGCTTTTTGCTCTGAATCCAGTTCCAAAGCCCGTTGCGGGGATAGTGTTTTGACACACTCATTGGCGCGTTGCACCAGCGTTTCGACGGATGTGATTGGCATGTACGACCTAGCATGAATTTGTTGCCATTAAATGACCATTTCATACATGACCTGAACAAACAAGCAAATCAAACAATCAGGAATATTAATTCATCTGGATAATCAATCAATTGAACAAATTATACAAAAACAGAAATACGAAAAAAACTGCAATCGCCACACCTGCCACGCTCCACACAGTATTTCGCGTACGGGTTTCCAAAAAATCGCTATCCATGACGCCCTGCTATTTTTAAATGGTTGCCATCTTTTTAGACTGACATATTGTTTATCGGCACTGATATAACGGCGAGTGAACCGGGAAAGCAAGGACAAATTGCGACTTATGCACGACAAGCTGGAATAGCTGCCATGTCAGAATTGCATTGATTATGCATACATTTGTTGAACTATTTGTTTATATTAACTAATTTGCATCATCATTGGATTTAGGATCATGCCCGGTCTGTCAAATCTCGACTTCTTCACCATATCTTTCTTCATCGCATCCTGGATATTATTCGCCTGGATCGCAGATTTTTCACCGATGCGCGAACGGGGAATTTCCTGGTTGATGGGACGCGAATGAAAGCGTTGGATGCTGGTGATGCTTGAACGTCCCTTACGCATAGTCGATGTCTCAATTATAAATGGTCTGCAGCAAGGTGCCGCTTTTTACGCCTCTTTTTGCATTCTGGCGATCGGCGGATGTTTTGCTCTTTTGGGAGCAACAGATGATGTATTACAACTATTGAGCAGTTTTCCAATCGATATCCAGACCAACCGTGAATTGTGGGAAATAAAAATCCTTGGCCTTACAGTAATTTTTGCCTATTCTTTTTTCAAATTTGGCTGGTCTTATCGCCTGTTTATGTACTGTTCAATTCTGGTTGGTGGCGTTACTCCCATAGAAGACATCAAGAGCGAGCAACAGAAAAAACAAGCACATTTGCAGGCTATCAAGGCAGCGAATATTAATGCGATTAATGCAAGGCACTTTAATGCAGGCCAGAGAGGCGTTTTCTTTTCAATGGGTTATCTGGGTTGGTTTGTTTCGCCACAATCACTCATTGCCGAAGGAGCACTGACATTATTGATCCTGTTACGCAGACAGTTTTTCTCCAATTCGCGAAAAATTGTTGCTGCGCATATTACCAATGAAATCGACTAGAGCACATTTGATGAAATATGAACCGTTTAATGCCCCATATCGGTCCACTCGCCCAGACGTGGAGCGTAGCGCGATGCTTGTGCATCGCGCTAGCTTCGCCCCAACACCGATTACGACTCTGATGGGCCGATTTGCGGCACCCTGTCCGCTATGGAAGTTATTGAAAACATGTGATAAATGGGCCGGTCGAAATCGTCCGACTGCGGCGTTGAATTCCGCTTGTGGTACCCCGGCACCCCAAAAACCCATCTTGCGCGAAACTCGCCTTGCAGGTGAACAATTTCGATTCGGTCAAACGATTCATATTTCATCAAATGTGCTCTAGATGATCCATGAACCCAATAATACAGATGATATTTCCGGCTCCGGTGTTCGTATTCCTGTAGTCGATTTTGCCCGTGGCATTGCCCTTGTGGCGATGGCAATATTTCATTTTAGCTGGGATCTTGAAGACTTTGGAATTGTCCGGGAGGCAATGACACTCGAACCACAATGGAAATACTTTGCCCGCACTATTGCTGCAAGCTTCCTCACTCTGGTCGGTCTGGGTGCCTGGTTAGCCCATCAGAATGGCCTGGCGGTGCATACATTGATAAGAAGAATGTTATTTGTTGGAGGTGCAGCGCTGATCATCACTATTGCAACTTTATATGCAACACCGAGCGGATTCATATTTTTTGGCATTTTGCACAACATCACCCTTTCCAGCCTGCTAATTCTGCTATTTCTGCGTCTGCCAATTCCCGTGGTAACAATATGTGCAATAATCACAATATCCGCCCCCTGGTGGGCCAGAACCCCCCTGCTCGACCACCCTGTATGGTGGTGGAGCGGCCTTTCACAAATCACACCAAAAGCCAATGACTATGTTCCGATATTCCCGTGGTTCGGTTGGGTATTGGTGGGTCTTGCCTTAGCAAAGCTATTTTCAAATTGGAAGGTCTGGAGCCGACTCAGTCATGTTACATTGGATAGCCATATCAGCAAATTATTGCGATTTTTCGGGCGAAACAGTTTGATATTTTACCTGGTGCATCAACCGGTCATGATCGGAGCAATTTATATTCTCGTAAAAAATCAGTTCCTGACTGGTTTTTAGATGTCATGCCAGAGCAAACTGATATTGTTCATGTCCTGATCAGGCAGGTTCAGTTACCGGTCTGTTTGCCATTGACATTTACTCATCTTGAACGTTTAATTTTATCAGGATGCTAGACCTTTTCTTGGTTACATTGAATCGTTTGACCGATTTCTGGTGTTTGCTGGCAAGGCCGGTTTTGCGCCGTGGTCTGGTTGATCACAAGCGAAACGTAACGCGGTCCAGCGAGCGCCAAAAACCGGCCTGTAAGGTGGGCCAGATCAGCCCATCTGCTACGTTGCGACACTTGCCCGATCAACCAGATCGCGCTGCGTGTCTCGCCTTGCATACTGGACTGATCTGGCTCCATCAAACGGTTCAATGTAACCACGAAAGGGTCTAGGAGAATTTCATGGACAAACCAAGCAGCATTCCCTGGCCCCCACTAATTTACCTTAGCGCCATCATAGTATCATTCATTCTGGGGAATTTTTATCCGCTGCCCTGGTTGCCCACAATAATATCCGATGGCTTGTTCGCGGTTGGTATCATGATGGCTGTGGGCGGATTAGCCTTTGTCATTTATGCAATTCGTACCCTGACCAAACATAAAACCACTGTCAGCCCCATCAGGAGAGCCGATCATTTAGTAACCAATGGTCCATTTGCCCTTTCGCGTAATCCGATCTATCTTGGAAATACGGTCATCACGCTGGGTCTGGGAATTTCCCTTGCAAATCCATGGTTTTTTGTCGGAGCAATTTTAGCGGCCCTGCTAACAAATTTTCTGCAAATCGTACCAGAGGAAAAGCACCTCGAGCACCACTTTGGAAAACAATGGCGCACCTACGTAAAAAAAGTCAGGCGCTGGATTTGAAATTACCATCCAATGATGGTTGGAATGCAGATAAATTCGCTAAATTGGAAATATAATCAAAAGGGAGAATGTTATGAAAAACAATGAATTATTCACCAATACCGCACTTTCGCGGCGGAATTTTCTTGCTGGAAGCGCTGCAAGCGCCGCACTGATAGCGCTTCATCCGTTTTCGGCCAATGCGGCGGCCAACCAAGCTCATTTACGCATCATGGAAACAACCGACCTGCATGTTCATGTTTATCCTTATGATTATTACAGCGACCGCAAAATTGATACAGTAGGACTGGCGCGAACTGCCACATTGGTCAAGGCGATACGCGATGAAGCTTCAAATGCCATGCTAATCGATAACGGCGATTTTCTGCAAGGAAATCCGATGGGTGACTATATCGCTTATGAAAGAGGCATGAAAGAAGGTGACATGCATCCGGTAGTTTCTGCCATGAACCTGTTGAATTTTGAAGCATCGACACTGGGTAATCATGAATTCAATTATGGTCTGGATTTTCTGATGAAAACAATTGCCGGTGCAAATTTTCCGGTCGTTTCAGCAAATGTGGCCAAAGGAGCGCTCGCCGGAAACCCGACAAAAGACGATACATTGGTTAAACCCTATGTAATTCTTGATAAAAAAATAAAAGATGGCTCCGGCACTATGCACGAGATCAAAGTCGGGCTGATTGGGTTTGTGCCCCCACAAATCATGAACTGGGACAAGCGTCACCTGGAAGGTAACGTCAACACAAGAGATATTGTTGATACCGCTAAAGCCTGGGTGCCCCAGATGAAAGAAGCCGGCGCTGATATCATTATCGCACTTTCGCATTCCGGCATTGGCTCTGCGCAACACACTGATGGCATGGAAAACGCCTCTGTTCCTCTGGCCCAGATTGATGGCATTGATGCACTTTTGACCGGTCATCAGCACCTTGTTTTCCCTGGTTCCAAGTTCAAGGGCAATGCCGGTGTCGATGCGGAAAAGGGAACTGTACATGGCAAACCTGCCGCTATGGGTGGTTTCTGGGGTTCTCACCTCGGTTTGATAGATTTACTCGTGGAAAAATCCGGTAATGAATGGAAAATCGTCTCATTTGAAACTGAGGCACGCCCTATTTACAAACGCGACGGACGCAAGAAAATACCATTGGTGGAAAGTCAGCAGAAAGTCCTTGATGCGGTAACCAAGGAACATGAAGCAACCCTTGCTTATGTACGCCGCTCCGTGGGTAAGACTTCAGCTCCGTTGCATTCCTATTTTGCCCTCGTAGCGGATGACCCATCAGTGCAAATTGTATCTCAGGCCCAGCATTGGTATATCAAGGACATGATGAAAGGTACCGAATGGGAAGGCCTGCCAATCCTGTCTGCAGCCGCGCCATTCAAAGCCGGTGGACGTGGTGGACCTGAATATTTCACCGATGTGGCAACCGGTGATATTGCCATCAAAAATGTGTCTGACCTGTATCTGTATCCGAATACAGTTCGTGCCATGTTGCTTGACGGCGCAACTGTAAAGGATTGGCTCGAGCGCTCAGCGGGAATGTTTAATCAGGTCAAACCCGGCATGGGGGATCAGGTATTGCTCAATCCGAAATTCCCAAGTTACAACTTTGATGTCATGGATGGGGTTACCTACAAAATCGACCTCTCACAGCCATCAAAATATGATCCAAAAGGGGTATTGATCAACGAGGGAGCAAATCGAATTGTCGATCTGCAATTTAAAGGAAAACCGATTGATCAAAACCAGAAATTTGTTATTGCCACCAACAATTATCGTGCTGGCGGCGGCGGCAAATTCCCAGGTGCCAAGGGTGAAAACATTATTTTTGTGGCGCCGGACACCAACCGGGATGTAATCGTGCGTTATATCATCGATCAGGGCACCATTAATCCATCAGCAGATGGCAACTGGTCCTTCAAGAAGCTCGACGGAGCAACGGTTCTGTTTGATACCGGACCTAAGGGAAAGGCACACCTTGAAGACGTCAGGGGCGTGGATATCGAGGAAGCCGGTGATGGTCCGGACGGTTTTGCCCGTTATCGCATCAAACTCTAGGCCGTAGCGGATGGTTAATACCAAACAAAGTTGATATTAACCCATATGACCGGAGTTTAGCCGGTTTTTGACAAGGCGCGGTTGGCGCCTTGTTGCCGGTGCCACAAGCCGATTTCAACGACATCCATAATCTGAAGAAATCCGGTCTTGGGTAACCAGAAACGAAGTATACCAATACCACTCCACCGAACTATCCCAACGGGAGAAAAGCAGAAAAACATGAAAGCCACATCCTGGCTGTCAAACACAATAATTTTGACAGCGCTTGCAATGACAAGCTTCTCGGCAATTGCAGAAGAAAAAAAGCTGTTACGTATCGCCACCATGCCCAGGGGAGCGGAAATCACAGGTTTGACCACCAATGGCATTGGTGATTTGTTTATTAACGCCCAGCATCCGGGCGGCAGCAATTACATGAAAGAAGGCAAGTCTCCCGCTCTCGTCGGTTATGTGGCAGGCCTTGATATCGCTACATTTACTGGGGGCAGCATGCCTGTACCGGGTGATGGCGAAAAAGGCAAAGTCAATGTCGTCGGCGGTAACTATGTAACCTTCGGCAAGGCCGGCGATGCTCTTGGCGACGGCAAAGTCCTTGGCGGTGTATACAGCACTTCCGGCGAGTTGATGTATATCTCCAATGCCCCAGATTATAACGGCTTCATCCCCCGTGGAGCGAATTCCGCCTATCTCTACACCGGTTGGGAGGGCGCCGGTCGCGATGGTGCCGGAGCAGTCAGCAGGCTATCACTGAGCCGCGTCGACGGTAAATGGCAGGCCGATCTCAAGCAGTCAAAAATGATAGATCTGAGTTCGATCGATGGCGGACAGGTTATTTGCTCAGGTGTGGTGACCCCATGGGGAACTCCCCTGTTGGCCGAAGAATATTTCTTCTTTAACACGGCCATGTGGAATCACCCGCTCAACCACGATGAAGATGAAAGACCCGGTTACAAGGGCGGCAATGACATCACCTATATCAAGCCAAAAAACATGACCAGCTATCTCGGGAAAATGGCCAACCCATATCGCTACGGCTATATGTTTGAAATTGACAATGCTGCTTCGGCAGACGGCGAAGAACTGGTCAAGCACTATGTCACCGGGCGCCTGAGCCACGAAACAGCAGCGATCATGCCAGACATGAAAACTGTCTACATGAGTGACGATGATTCAGCCAAATATAACCACAAGGTCTACAATACCGCATCCGGCGGCGTATTATTCAAATTTGTCGCAGACATCAAGGGTGATTTGAGCACAGGCACGTTATATGCTGCGAAACTCACGCAAGATCGCACCAGCGACCCGCACAAAACCGGATTTGATGTCGAGTGGGTTATGCTTGGCAAATCCAACAATGCCCAGGTTGGAGGATGGATTGCCGAATATGATGATGTGAAAGTATCTGATTACGTTGAAGGTCAGTCAAACTATATCTCCATTGAAGACATCAACAATTGGGCAGAAGGCAAATCCGGTAAAGACCTGAACGACGACGGTTCCATCGGTTCCTACAATGATGACCGTCCGGCATTCCTTGAAGCAAGACGTGCTGCAGCGGCCCTTGGTGCAACCAACGAATGGGACAAGCTGGAGGGTGTAACTTCACATGAAAACACCGTCTATGTGAGCGCATCGGCATTGTCCTGGACCATGGACAAGACCTGGGGTGATCCAAACTGGATGACCGGCAAACGCGATGAAACCAAAGGCGGTGCAATCGCCCTCGACAAGGAAGATTGTGGTGGTGTCTATGTTGCCAATACCGGAGCTGACTACAGCATTACCCGACTGGAACCCTATGTCATCGGTAAAACCACCGAAGATGGAAAATGCGAAGTAGACCGGCCTGCAAACCCGGACAATATTCTGGCACTCAGCAATGGAGCTTTGCTTATTGGCGAGGATGCCGGCAAGAAAAAGCATCCGGTCGACATGCTCTGGATGGTGAAATAACAAGCCACCAAACAAATAACAAAAATCCTGCCGTAATCCCCTGGCGCCATATCGCTCTTCGACAAGAAACGAAAATGCCATTTCGTCTCCTTGAGCGGTTCCTGATCGCTAACGCGGCTGCCCTCACCGCGTCTGCGGGTTATAACACCAAATAATTTGAATTGACCCGGTGCCGCCTGTACTGTTCCCAGACTTGCACCCAATATCCCGATCAGTTCTTTTCCGATGGAGGCAGGTCACCTCGCATCAGGACATCGGAGCTGCTGTGCGCTGGGTGCGTCTATTTGCGCCGGTCACCCTTTTCATCTCGTTGGCCAGCGCTTCAACTACCCCAACGCCGGAAATGACCAATTGTTGTTGATCTGACTATTCGGTTTTTTGCCTAACCGCAACCATCATTTAGTCCCTTGGCTGATACACCTGTAACCGCAAAAGCTGTATGTAACAAAAATATGATAAATGTGGACTGGTCAGTGATTGCATGAATTCTCCCCTGTTTGTTCAACACTGGTGTTTGTAAATATCCAATTCACAATTGCGGTTGTAGGATTTTCAAAACCATATAGTTTTAATAAAGCCATTTTGCGTCAAATTATTATCGAAAGGATTTTTTGAAATTGAAAAAACCAAGCCCCTATGGTGCAGTTGCGCGTAATCTTGTCGGCGATAATAACCCTTCCGTGCGGTCTGGAGATGATCCGGCTTTATTTGGTTCCGCCGTAATGGAGCCAATCGGTCCGGTTGAAGTACGCAGCTTCCAGACTTTCCGGCTTACCTATACAGTTGGCAAATTGGGGTTGGACGATACAGGTGGAATCCGGGTTGCCTGGCGCTGGGTCACTGACTGCGGACTTCCCCAGATAACTGATCCTTGCGCACCCAACTTTGTCACTGCGTCGAGCGATGGTGAAGGAATACTTGTACTCAAATACGACAAATACGGGGGCCAAAGACCGTGGAATGAAATCCTGACGATCATCCAACGCGGAGGTTATCTGAAAGAAGGTGACAAAATCACCATCATATTTGGCGATACTTCCCAAGGTTCACCAGGAATGCTTGCCCAGACATTTGTCGAGGGTGGGCGGGAATTTCGGATTCTTGCAGATGTTCAGGCAACCGGTAATTTCTTTGAACTCCCCGATACCCAACTGGCTGTACCAATTGTTGCGGGCCCGGCCCAAAGCTGGCACATCGTTATTCCAACATTACGAAGACCAGGCGAAAAATTTCATCTCGGCATCAAGGCAGAAGACAAATGGGGTAATCCCACCGCGCAGGCTAATGCAAAATTACGCTTTGAATCATCCATGCCAGTGAAAGGGTTACCGGCGGAACTGGATTACTCCCCTGAAGACCGAGCGATGATTTTGGAGAACCTGACGATTGGCGAGGAAGGCACGATTTGGATCAAGGCCTTTATTAATAACAAGCAGGTAGCAATTGCAGGCCCTTTGATAATCAAGAAGGGGGAAGTGGCTGGCTTCTGGGGTGATTTGCATGGTCAAACAGGTGAAACCATCGGTACCAACACTATCGAAAGTTATTTCGACTTTGCCCGCAACAAGGCATTTCTCGATGTGACCAGCCATCAGGCAAACGATTTCCAGGTTACTGCTGAATTCTGGAAACATTTGAACAAACAAACCGCCATATATGATGAACCGGGCAGGTTTACTGTATTTCCCGGTTATGAATGGTCCGGCAACACAGCAGTTGGTGGAGATCACAACGTTTTTTTTCGTAACGAGGGACACGCCATTCGAAGATGTTCGCACGCCTTG
>JAAEMP010000255.1 GCA_024225445.1 Hyphomicrobiales bacterium
CCGGAACAAACCAGCCTGGAGGACCTGGTCGATACGGTCAAACTGCGCTGGCGTATTGAACGCGATTATCTCGAATTAAAACAGGAAGTCGGGCTGAACCACTATGAAGGGCGAGGCTGGCGAGGCTTCCATCACCATGTCTCCCTTTGCATCGCAGCCTATGGATTCCTTATCTGCCAACAGGCGGTCTTTTCCCCCTCAGCAGCGACTAAAACCCGGATCATCGCGCAATTTGCCCTTTCCAAAGCACCGTAGAAACCAGCCACCACCCGCAAGACTGCAAAGGCATAATCCCTATTCAATCGCAACGCTTCGCATTATCATCGCACAGACTCTCGTCAACACCCTTGAATTCTGTCCATGTTGTCGTAGACAAGTGGAGTAAATCAAATGAAATTCCGACTAAGTGACGCAGTAGGATTAGATAAATAACCACAATTAGGCTCGAATATAGCCTGATTGTTGCAAGAACTATCAAATTCATCGGCCGATGCGGTGCAAATTCAGAGAAATTACTTGTTAAGACCTGAATTAACGTCGGCAATGCCGCAGGGCTGTTCAACGCTAAATATTTGAATTTACTTTAAGGGATTCACAATCGGGGATTTGTCTGAATCTATATGAGTGCGTTTGATTCGGAGGTACGCACTCATGACATTGAAATTA
>JAAEMP010000256.1 GCA_024225445.1 Hyphomicrobiales bacterium
AATATCACATCCACCGTATGGGTTTGTGCGGGTACCGCAATGCTCAGTTCAGGATTTTCGCTGAGTGAAATACTGCCGGTAACATTTACAAATCCTTGGCCGTTGAGATCAATATCTATATTTTCCACGTGGCGCATGGGAATGAACAGAAGCGAAATCTGATCTCTTTGCATGCCCGAATGGCTGGGATGGCTAATACTCACATCAACCTGTTTCTTATCGCTGGTCAGTGATGTGATCCGGTCAAGCAGCGTGGCGGTATTGTTATGCCTGGCGATCTTTATATCCATGTCACCCAAGGTTGCCAGCGCCATTTGCGGGTCTGTTCCCGGTGGCGCCGCACAAGCCCCGGTTCCGGAAGTTTTCACATACCCATCGGCCATCAGCAACAGCCCGTCAGCGGTCCTGGATATCACATGAATAGGTGTTGGACCATTGATCCTCATAGTAAGATCAAAGAAAAAATCCGTGACGGGTTTATCAAAATTGAAAATCGCAGACACCGGCATCGGATTTTCATCCAATACCACTGTTACATTTGTGAGCATCCGGCCCGCGGGCGCTGCAACCTTCGCCGAAATCCGGGTGCGGGCATCATCATCGGTTCGATAAGGAGTGTTGATTGTGATCGTGTCACCTGCCGCGATGAGGTGCTGTTTTTCGAAGAGCATTGCCTGAATATCCGGCCAGCTTGGTTCGTTGGAAGTAGCCGATGTCACAGATACCACAAAATATAAGAGACCAATTAAAATCATTCGCATTGTTTGCTCTCTCCCGAATTTATATTAACAAACTGCCCAAAAGCCCGCGACCCGACTGCTGTGGCAATCTCGCCTGTCACTTTCAATTTCTCAGTATTGATCAGACTGACAGGGATTGCAATTACCGGATACCATTTCATCGAATTCTCACATTTTGAAGAAGGTGTGTTTCAAAATATAATTCATGCCACGTAACCAGGATTTATCTGTATTAGAGCGCACGTCCACAGCGCGCGCATGTATTACGACTCCGGTTTCAACATCCCGCATGACAAGGTTCATTGAAATAATCAGGTTGGATACTTTCTGGACAACTCCAACCACAACATAGCTGGCACCCAGTTTTCTTGCCATCCTGAGTTCGCAACCATAACAATTTGCCGGATTTACAGTGTTATCCAGCTCATCGGCTATCGGGCCGAGGCCGAGCAGAACAAATCCTTCTTCCATAAATCTCGCACTAATCGCGTTTTCAACCAGTTCAAGACGCGCGGTTTGATCCGCACGCAGCCCGTCAAAAGCTCCCTCCGTGGAGGTGTCAATAAAGGTCAAACCCAAAAAGACGACTGATCTGTTCCGGTCCAGCTCTTGTGCCATGCCCGGTGCCCAAAAAGCCAGTACCATCACAGATATCAATAGCGATTTCATGAATTTCATCGTAGATAAAGTCCAACATCGCGCAATGATCCAAAAGTATCGGTTTTATTTCATATACGAAATCGGGCACACTAGTATTTGAAACATCAGGAGATAAAACATATGAAACTCGCTATTTTCGTAGTTTCAGTTCTTTTTCTTTATAATCCAGTTTCTGCGATCGCCATGGAAATCAAAATTGGCGTTTTGCGGATTGATTATCCAGCGCTTTTGCCGATTTCGCGTTTTGACCTCAAGCCGGATGATCTCGGCTTTGCGGGTGGTGTTCTGGCCAATAAGGATAACCAGACAACCGGAGCATTTTTGGGAATAGAATTCTCTGTAACCTATGTCACCACTTCCCCTGAAGAAGTGATCATCGCTTTCGATACGCTGTTGGCAGACAAAATCGATCTGATCGTTTTAATGGCAGAAAGCGACGATCTGCTCAAGCTTGCTGACCGGGTCGGCGATGCAGCTTTGGTGGTGAATGCAATCGCCCGCGACACAAGCCTCAGAGACGACCAGTGCCGGGCAAATGTAATCCACATTGCGCCCAGTCAGGCGATGATCGCAGACGCCGTAACACAATTTGCAATGTGGAAAAGATGGAAACGCTGGTTCCTCATTCATGGGTCTAATCCAAAGGATCACGAATTGAGGGACGCTTACCGGCGTTCCGCCAAAAAGTTCGGCGCCAGGATCGTGGAAGAGCGTGAATTTGAGGACATTGGTGGGTCGCGGCGCACCGATACCGGTCATGTTCTTGTTCAACGGCAAATTCCGGTTTTTACTCAAAATGCTAAAGATCATGACGTTGTCATCGCGGCGGACGCATCGAATGTCTTTGGTCTCTATCTTCCGTTTCACACTTGGAATCCGCGTCCGGTGCTGGGTTCCGGCGGCCTGCGCCCGGTAACTTTCCACCCATCGCATGAAGCATGGGGTGCCACGCAGTATCAACGCCGTTTTGAAAAACTGTCGGGGCGCTATCTGCAGGAAGCTGATTATGAAGTCTGGCTGGCTCTTCGCGTGATCGGTGAGGCCGTGATCCGTATCAATAGTAGCAGTCCTGAAAAATTGCGCGATTATATTCTCAGCGATGCGTTCGAACTGGCGGCTTTCAAAGGCCGCAAGGTGACATTCAGAAGCTGGAACGGGCAAATGCGTCAGCCGGTCATTCTGACAGACAGCAAAATCACTATCAGTGTATCCCCGCAAGAAGGATATTTGCATCGCCGTTCAGCACTTGATACTTTGGGTCTGGATGAACCCGAGACCGCCTGCACGGAATTCAAAAAGCGAGGTGACTTATGAAAATTTTGACTGCAATCCTGAGTTATGCGCTGCTATCCGCCTTGCCCGCCTTTGCCAATAAAATCTATGTGAGTAACGAGAAGAGCAATACGGTCACTGTGATTCAAAGCGACACCTGGGAGGTGGTGAAAGAATTTGATGCAGGTAATCGACCTCGCGGAATCGGTATTAGTCCCGATGGCGCCCATCTTTATATCTGCGCCTCTGATGATGATACCATTCGAGTTTTCGATGCGCATACCTATGAGGCGCTGTGGACATTGCCGTCAGGTCCCGACCCGGAACTGTTTGTGCTGCACCCAACGGGCAACCCTCTTTATGTTTCCAATGAGGATGACAATCTGGTAACGGTTGTTGACACGATAAAGCGTACGATTATTGCTGAGATTCCGGTCGGCGTTGAACCGGAGGGCATGGCGCTCAGCCCGGATAACCGATTTGTGGTGAATACATCCGAAACAACCAACATGGCGCATTTCATCAGCACGGATGACTATAAAATCAAGCACAATGTTCTGGTCGATCAACGCCCTCGCTATGCGCGTTATTCTGATGACGGTTCCATACTTTTTGTCAGTTCCGAGATTGGCGGCACCATAAGTGTTATCGATACAACCCAACAGGCGGGGCCCAAGCTGACTGCCAAAATCGGGTTCCAGGTAGCTGGTGTGGAGCCGGAGTGGCTGCAGCCTGTGGGTATGAGGGTAACGTCTGACAACAAGTGGCTCTTCGTGGCGCTTGGACCAGCCAACCGCGTCGCCGTCATTGATGTGGAAAAATTCGAAGTTGTCGACTATATTCTTGTTGGGCAGCGCGTATGGCAACTTGCTTTCACACCGGGCCAAAAATATCTGATCACGACAAATGGCAATTCCAATGATGTGACGATCATTGATGTCGATGCGCAAAAAGCGATTAAGTCTGTGCAGGTAGGTCAGCAACCATGGGGTGTTGTGGTTGCACCGGATTAAAGGCAATTGCCCGCTTTTACATCTTTTGTATAGGTCGCATTAAAAATTGAAATCTGCCAATATATGAAATTCAGGAAATTAGTGTAATTATACGTATTCAGGGAGAAGTAGATTGACACAGTTAGTTCGGAGTTTTGTCATAGCAATGGTTTCAATGTTGCTGACCAGTATGGCATCGGCAGCGGAGATGGCGCAAATCCGCGCCGCCGTTCTTAAAATCGGAACGGTGAATTGGGAACTTGATACAATTAAACGAAATGGCTTTGACAAGGCCAACGGCTTTGAACTGGTTATCCAGCCATTTGCAGACAACGGCGCCACACGCGTGGCGCTTGAAGGAGGCGAAGCTGATGTTGCTGTTGCTGACTGGATTTGGGTTGCTCGTCAACGTGCAGCGGGCAAAGACTATGTTTTTATTCCCTATTCCAAAGCGGTTGGCGGCATGGTGGTATCAAAGGACAGCCCGGCGCAGAGTTTGAAAGACATGATGGGCAAAAAGATAGGTATAGCAGGTGGTCCGGTGGATAAAAGCTGGCTGATTCTTCTGGCTTATGCGCAGCAGGAATATGGAATTGACCTTGCCGCCAATACCGAGCAGATCTTCGGCTCACCGCCGCTGGTATTTAAGGCGGCACTACAGGGGCAAACCGATGGCACGATTAATTTTTGGCACTTTCTGGCAAAAATGAAAGCTGCCGGCATGCGTGAACTAATCAGCGTTGCTGATGCAGCGAAGGCTTTGGGACTGGATCCCGAAACACCGCTTCTGGGGTATGTGATGAAAGAAAGTTTTGTCGCCCAAAACCCCGGAATTGCCAAAGCGCTCTATTTGGCATCTCGGGCATCCAAGGATCTTCTTGCATCCAATGATGCGGCGTGGGAACCGCTGCGCGAAAGGATGAGGGTAAAAAACGATAAACAATATGAGACCTTGCGTAACGATTTCAGGGCAGGTATTCCCAAGGCGGGAAAAATCAATATTGAAGGTGCGGACAAATTCCTGCAACTGATGGCCAGGCTAGGCGGAGCAAAACTTGTGGGCAAAGCGACAACTCTTCCCGCAGGGCTTTTCGCAAATGTTGAATGACATCTCATTTGCGTTTGATAACAATCCGGGTTCTATCTCTGCTGGCGTTATTGGTGTTGTGGATAGTTGCCGCAGCCCTGACTGCTGACCCACAAATTTTACCAATGCCGATGGCATTGATAAAACCCTTTTTTACTGAGTTTGCATCTGGCGAATTGCCTTTTCATTTGAGCATGACCGCTTTACGTGTGTTGTGGGCTTTTGTCCTGGCCATGTCCATTGGCCTCTGTCTTGGCCTGATTATGGGATATTTTCCGGAAGTGGACCGTTGGCTGGATCCCTGGTTGGTGGTATTTTTGAATCTGCCCGCGCTGGTGCTGATTGTACTATGTTATCTTTGGATAGGCTTGAACGAAACTGCGGCAATTGCGGCGGTAACGCTGAATAAAGTCCCCAATGTCACGGTGATTGTCCGCGAAGGCGCGCGTGCCCTTAATCCTGATCTGAAAGCGATGGCAAAAGTGTTTCACATGCGTCGCAGTGTGTATCTGCGCCACGTGGTTTTGCCGCAATTATCTCCATTCATCGCCGCCGCCGCGCGCTCGGGCATTGCGGTGATCTGGAAAATTGTACTGGTTGTCGAATTTCTTGGTCGATCCAACGGTGTGGGCTTTCAGATCCATCTTTACTTCCAGCTTTTCGATGTTGCCCTCGTTCTGGTCTATTCACTCACGTTTATCGCAGTGATGCTTTCTGTCGAATGGTTGTTCTTACAACCCTGGGAGCGCCAGATACGTCGATGGAGGGACAGTTGATCCGCGTAGATATTAAAACCAAGTCGTTTGGGGAAATCGAGATATTGCGGGATATCGCCTTTTCCGTTGAAGAGGGTGAAACCGTGGCCATCCTTGGTCCTTCCGGCATTGGCAAAACCACCCTGTTGAGGCTGATTGCCAACACAGACCCTGACTTTGTTGGTAAGGTCGATCGCCCGAACAATATGGCAATCGTTTTTCAGGAACCTACGCTGCTACCATGGCGCAGTGTGCTAAAGAACATCACCCTCGTGCATGAAGGGCTTGGCAACGATGATGCCATGGCCGCTCTTGAGCGGGTCGGCTTAGGCGGCAAGGGGGATATGTTCCCCGGCCAGTTATCGCTCGGGCAGCAGCGCAGACTGGCGCTCGCGCGGGCCTTTACCGGACGACCGCAATTGTTGATCATGGATGAGCCATTTGTCTCACTCGACGAAAAAACTGCAGATGAAATGCTGGCGTTGAGCGAAGACCTCATCCGTGAGACACGACCGGCAACAGTTTTTGTCACGCACTCAAGAAAAGAGGCAAAGCGGTTGGCGAACCGTGTTTTGGAACTCAACGGATCACCTGCCTCATTCACCTGATCCAAATTTGTTATAAAGGGAGAAAAGTCGATGAAATTACCAGTAGCATTGATATCAGTCGTATTGTGCATGGTTACGCCAGCCCATTCTCATGATCTTGGCTTTGCCGGTCTCCTGTCGAGTTCCAACAAGCAGGACTTACCCAAGCTTATCCTTTCCGTCGGCAAGCCGATTGCGCAGGCACCACTACTACTGAAATCAGGTATGGCCTATGAAATCGAGATCGAGGCTGATGGTACCGGCGAGCTTGCCCTTGAAGGCTCTGGCTTTTTTCGCGCAATCTGGGTAAATGAAGTGGTCATCAATGGCCTGGAAATCCGGCCATTTGGACTCGAAAGCATTGAATTTGACAATGAAGGAACCATGGAGATTGAGTTTGTTGCCATTAAACCGGGAAACTATTTTCTGCGTCAGCCGGGATCACGCGGTAAGGGGCAGCGGGTTGAGATTACTATTCGCTAGAATTTTATGATCGCCCTCAGCTGCAAAAATATCACCTACCGCTATGGGTCGAAACCAGCGCTTGATGATGTCTCGATGGACCTGGAGGCTGGGCGCTTTTGCGCTCTGTTGGGGCCAAATGGCGCGGGAAAATCAACCCTGTTTGCGCTGTTAACCGGGCTGCTTGTAACCAATGAGGGGAGGATTTCGATTGCTGGTTTTGACATGGCCATAGACGCGCGCGCTGGGCTGGCAAAAATTGGCGTGGTGTTTCAGCAGCAGACCCTCGACCTTGATATGACCGTCGCACGAAACCTTAACTATTTTGCGGCTTTGCAAGGGCTTTCGGGCGCCGGCGCCAGAAAAAACATCGATGCGGCTCTGGACCGCCTCGACATGCGCGAGCGGGCGCATGAAAAAGTTCGCACGCTGAATGGCGGGCATCGGCGCCGGATGGAAATCGCGCGTGCGCTGGTCCACCAGCCCGAGGTATTGCTTCTTGACGAACCCACCGTGGGACTTGATACTGCCAGCAGACTGGCAATTACATCGCATGTGCATGATCTTGCCGCATCAGGACTGCTTGTCTTGTGGGCAACCCATCTTGTCGATGAGATCGGTGATCAGGACCATGTGGTTGTCCTGCACGAAGGCAAGGTGCTGGTTCGCGACACCGCCAAAATAATCGCTGGCGCAGGAACGCTCACCGATGCCTTTATCGCCATGACAGATCAGGTTAAAGCAGCATGATGCCCTATCTTGTCTCGCTACGCGCCATAGTGATGCGCGAGGCGTTGCGGTTTTTTAACCAGCGCAGTCGCTTTTTTGCAGCTCTTGTGCGTCCGCTGGTATGGCTGATCGTATTTGCCGCAGGCTTCCGCGCGGCCCTTGGCCTTTCAATTGTGCCGCCTTATGAGACCTATATCACTTACGAGGTATATATCGTGCCGGGCCTTTGCGGCATGATCCAGCTATTTAATGGCATGCAATCGTCCCTGTCGCTTGTCTACGACCAGGAAATAGGATCAATGCGTTTGCTGTTAACCAGTCCCCTGCCGCGCTGGTGGCTGCTTTTTTGCAAATTGCTGGCAGGTGTGGTGGTTTCGATCCTGCAGGTTTATGTATTTCTAGGGCTTGCAGCATTTGCCGGCATCACCATGGCACCACTGGGCTATGTGTTTGTCTTTCCCGCTCTTATCCTGAGTGGGTTGATGCTTGGTTCGCTTGGGCTTCTAATTTCATCGACAATCCGTCAACTGGAAAATTTTTCCGGGGTTATGAATTTTGTCATATTCCCGATGTTCTTCATGTCAACCGCGCTTTATCCCTTGTGGAAAATGGCCGAGAGCTCGACCCTGCTGAGGGATATCTGTTATTTCAATCCCTTTACCCACGCGGTCGAACTGATCCGTTTCTCATTATACGAAAGCTTCAATGGAGCGGCCCTTATCTGGACGGTGGTTTCGTTCGCCATTTTCATGGCCGGCTCATTGATCGGCTATGACCCGGCCCGTGGCATGTCACGAAAAAAAGCGCCGGTCGGAAAATGAGCACAGCAGATAATTTGCTGGTATGACAAGCCTCACCAGGGGAATTATCTCAACCGGAAGTGCGCTAGCAGTCTGTCGGATTTGTTTTACCATTTATGATGCAATATTGGCACGATTTGCTATGATTCTCCATGAAGAATTTTCGCTCCTATGACCGCTCACAGCGGTTGCTTTTGCCACTTGATCTTAATGAATGGGTGGCTGAAGATGATTTGGCTCATTTTATTGCTGAGGCTGTTGAACGTGTTGATATGCATGCCTTCAGCGTTTCTCGAACTGGTTCGGGCAAGGCGCAATATCACCAGCGCATGATGCCTGGTTTGCTGGTTTACTGTTATTCCAGCGGGATTTTTTCTTCGCGCAAGATTGAGCAGGGGACTTATCGCAATGTACCGGTTCGCTTCATCGCTGCCAATACTCACCCTGATCATGACACGATTGCCAAGTTCCGACGCGACAATGCCGTTGCATTTCAGGCGGCTTTTGCACAGGTCCTTTTACTTGCCAAAGAGTTGAATATCCTGAAAGTCGGCATGGTTTCGGTTGATGGCACAAAGATTGATGCCAATGCATCGAAGATCAAATCGCTGCGCTATGACCGCATTGAGGTTTTGCGTGCCAGGCTTGAAGCCGATATTGCGGACTTGATGGCGCAGGCACAAGCTGCTGATCAACTCGACATTTCTGGTGGCCTGTCTCTGCCTGATGAGATTGCGCGTCGCCAAAGCCTTGAAGACAAGCTGGATGCCGTCGCCAGAAGACTCTAAGAGGCGGCAAAGGACGACGATGACGATAACAACAGTGATAATCCCGGCAAAGACCCGATCCAGCCCAAACCGGAGAAGCAAACTAATCTGATTGATCCCGACAGTGCGATAATGCGTAAATCAAGCACCCACGAATATCGTCAGGCTTATAACGCACAGGCGATAGTCGATGCTGATGGTAGCGCGCTAATCCTGAACACCAATGTTCTTTCCACAAGCAATGACCGACAAGAGTTTGACGCTCACATCGGGCACCTTTGCCATAGCGTTGGCAAACCCTCCACATTGCTTGCCGATGCGGGTTATGCTGGTGAACAAATCATTGCGGCTCTTGAGGCACGAAACATTGAGCACTCATTGCTGTTTCGCATCAACAAGCCGAGCGCGCTTATGATTTCAAGCCACCTAAAAAGATCACCAAACCACCACCTAAAATAACTGCCCCGTGGCGAATAGTGATGCAGGAGAAACTTCAGACAGACGAGGCAAAGAATAAATACCGTAAACAAAAACAAACCGTCGAACCTGTTTTCGGTATCATCAAATCGGTTCTGGGCTTTACCAGGTTCCATCTGCGCGGCATCGAAAATGTTAAAAACGAATGGACCCTGATCGCCCTGGCTCACAACTGCAGGCGGCTGTCAAAACTGACCGCCTGATAAAACACCCGTCTATTATTCAATAGACAAACAACTGCAAACCCGACGGACTGCTAGAGCGCTTTTAGATTAGAGGGTTGCCTTGAATCGCTTATAAAACCCTTTGACATCAAATTCATCCTTCGTGCGGCTGAAGATTCTTTCATCAAGGTGATCGAGCAGTTGCCGGCAATCATCGCTCGATTTTGCATGGCTATGCAATGCCCGGCCAGCCTGCCGTATTATCTGCAGATTACGCGCCTTCACACCGCGTTTGAGTTTCGATTTCAGTTTAAACTGTCGCAATCGTTGCTGCAAGAAATCAAGGCTAATTACCCGCTTCGTTCCCAATATTAACGTCAGTCCCGCGATTAATGCCATAGCCACAAATATTCTCAGTAAGACAGACTTCAAGGCGACCGGCGGCCTTCCCTCTTCCTGCTTTGCTGAAGGGGTGTCGATTTCGACCATAGCAATCCGCTGGGCTGAAATTACAGCTGATTTCATTTTCCGCTCGACAGTATTGAAATACGAAAATTCAAGCGGCTCCAGTATCGCTGAGGGTGGATTGCGCGGTTTGATTGTCCAGCGCCAAATGCCGATGGAAATCGGCCCTTGCGGCGACAATTGAACCAAGCGTTTCTCGGGATGGGGAAAAATATGGGCGCTTGGAGATTTCAATTCCGGCATAGGCGGCAGCATGTCCGGCCCAACGCCAACTGCCGTAAGAGTGATAACACGCAGAACACCTTCGCCTTGTTTCAACTGGTCGGGTGCATTGGACCATCTGTCTGATATCTCAAGCTTGCGTACCGGAAACCACCAATCAGCAGTATCCGGTGCTGGCTGTACCTGAAGCCGGATCGGATCAGATTTGATTTTATGTTCAAACCATTGGTTGTTTTCGTCCAGAAGTGTCAGATGATGGACGAATGAACCGATCTCAAGGTTTCCGTTCTTTTCAGGAAACAG
>JAAEMP010000257.1 GCA_024225445.1 Hyphomicrobiales bacterium
ATCATGCTGCCAGACGCAGCGGCTTGCGATAGCCGGGCATCCGGAAATCCCATTGGCAGAATATGCGCATCCGCAGACCCGTCCGTTATCGTGGTGACTGCCTGTCCCCAGTTCACCTGAACGCCTGAATAGCCCTTACCTTCATCCATGCCAGTCGCCAGTCGCACCATTGCGCGGGCCTTGTTGAGCGCCGCGCCGCGAGGAGGGCCATTGTAGATCGTTGCTTCCTTGATCGCATCCCAGCCGCCGAATTTCTTGCTCTCAAATGCAGAAAGACCAAAAACCGCAAGACGGTAAGTGTAAAGGACCGCCAGGTTCGACGCCAGTTCTGCGCCGCGCTCAGCGCCGATGCTTGCATATGGCCCGGCACCTTTGGACAGAAGGAATGGAAGTACAAACGGTGCAGAGGCAATGTCTGTCTTGCCTTCTGCAGCGTTTTGGACAGAGTTGGTCAGTGTTTGCCCGGTTGCTATCTGAATATCAGCAATACCGGAGGCAGCGGTAAGTTCAGCCAAACCCAGCATGGACTGAGCCGCCGCCTGTGTTGGTGAGGTTGTTTCGCCTGACAGGTTTACCTGTGCATGAGCTGATGTAGCCAGTCCAAGCGCTGCAATGACACCCGCTAGTATTTTAAATTTGAACATAAGTTCCTCCCTTTAACGTCTTTAACCCGAAGCGTGGTCTAGCATTTTTCGACCATCGTTTTCGAGTTCCTCTTTGTCCCGATATCCAATCATAATGCCGGGCGGCTCCTTGCTATTTGTCATCTTTTCGATAACAGCAGCAGATCTTGTGGTGCGATTGTGATGTTGCCGAGCCCACTCAAAGTGCAGCGCACCAAGCCTCGAAAGCTCATCTGCAAACTCCGGGTCTGTTGCCAGATCATTGTGTTCACCAGGGTCGTTTTGGAGATCAAATAAAAGCGGCCGCATCTTTTCTACATGGACATATTTCCAGCGTCCGTCAAAAACCATTGTCATGCGTGCGTCCATTTGATCGATGCCGACATTGCGACGCGCATCACGGGTTGCATAATCGTATTCAGAGACCGCAAATGAACGCCAGTCCGGTGTCTCTCCATGCAGCAAGGGCGACAAGGACCGGCCTTCCACAATATGCGGTTTGGATGCCCCGCCAAAGAAATCAAGGAAAGTCGGCACAAGATCGATCCCTTCGACCAGCGCGTCTGTTGCGGTTCCACGTGTCCCGTCTGCTTTGGCACGCGGGTCGTAGACCAAAAAGGGAATACGCGCAGAGCAATCATAGAAAAGGTCTTTTTCACCTAACCAGTGATCGCCCATGTTGTCGCCATGGTCGGAGCAAAAAACGATCATCGTGTCGTTCATACGGCCCGTTTCACGCAGATAGGAGAAAAGTCGCCCCATTTGGTCATCAAGTTCTTTGATCAATCCCATGTAACACGGAGCAACCAGATCGCGCACATCATCACGCGACATGCTCTGGTTTACCCGCATGTCCATCCACGCCTGCATCAGCGGATGGTCGGACTGCCGCTCGCTATTGCTGCGACTAACGGGAGGTACGTCTTTTGCGCTATACATGTCGTTGTAGGGCGCGGGGGCCATATATGGCCAATGGGGCTTGATGTAGCTTAAGTGGCACAACCATGGTTGATCCCCCTGCGCCTCGATATACTCAATCCCCCGGGTCGTCAGCCAGGCAGTTTCCGAGTGCTCTTTTGGGACACGCGCAGCAAGCGGCGCATTCTCCAGCAGCCAGCCTGAACGCATATCTCCGTCCGGGCCAATTGCGGTATTGGCCCATTCTTCCCAGGGATTGTCACCGTCCATTCCGTTGTCGCGCAGATATTGGTTATAGTCTTCCCCGTGCCTGTTGGGAAAATCACTGTGGTTGGTTCCGTCATCACGGACAAAGACATCAAATCCGCATTCGGCGACCAGTGCGCCAATCGTACTTTCCGGGGTAATACCGAGCCGTTTCATGCCTTCCTGATCCGGCGTCATGTGGGTCTTGCCAACAAGCGAGCATTTTACCCCGATTTCGCGCAGGTGATCGCCCAGGGTTGGTTCGCCCACACGCAGGGGAAACCCGTTCCATGTGGAACCGTGGCTGCGCACATATCGGCCTGTATAAAAGCTCATCCGGCTTGGGCCGCAGATCGGTGATTGCACGTATGCGTTGTTGAAGCGCATGCCTTTTGTGGCAAGCCAGTCAAGGTTTGGGGTGTCGATATGGTCAGCCCCATAGCAACTAAGATAATCCCACCGCAACTGGTCGGCCATGATCCACAGGACGTTTTTCGGTGAGTCAGTCATGGATCACCTCAAAAGACCCGGATTGATGAACAACATGCCTGCGCCGTTAGAGCCATCACCGTGACGAAAGAAGAGCGAATTTTCATGTTTTCCAATTGATGTTTATTCCAATTGTTTCCTGAGAACAATTCTTGACGAAAACATCATATCAGTCCAATATTGATAACATAAGATAATATGCGATTTTGATATGTTAATTGACCCCAGACATTTGGAACAGCTCGCCGCCATCATCGAATACGGAACGTTGCATGAGGCGGCCAGGCGACTAGGGACCTCACAACCCGCACTTAGCCGTATGATCCGCAATCTGGAAAGCCGAATAGGTGTGCAATTGTTCGAGCGGAGCAGTCGCCCGTTGGTGCCGACGGAAATTGGACAAAAACTCTCCGATCACGGTCGGGCCATCAAGGCCGTTCGAATGCGCGCCGACGAAGATATTCAGCTTGGGGTACGCGGGATGAGCGGTGAGCTCAAGATCGGAGCTCCTCCTTTTCTGTGCGAGCGGTTGGTTGGAGACGCGATTTCTGTCTTTCTGAGGCATCGGCCCAGTGTCGAGGTTCAGTTGGTCTCAGACTATTTTCCTCAACTGGAACGCGCCATTTCGCGCAAACAGATTGACGTGGTGATTGGCCCGCTCAGATTGCTGGCCTCGTCCAGAGCGGAGCTGACGGTCGAACCATTGTTTCAGGATGAGAATGTCGTCGTCGGGCGACTTGGTCACCCACTGGCTAGCGTGGATGAAATTACCGCAAAGCACCTCGAGGCAGCCACATGGATCAGCCAGTCCGAGCAAAGCATATTGCGCTCGAACATGGTGACCGCGCTGGCGACTTTTGGCGTGGAAAGCCTGAATTTCGCGTTTCAAAGTGAATCCGCCGGTGCCATCTTCGAGATGTTACGCACCACTGACTTTTTGACCGTCCTGCCACGATACGCGATCTGCCGCTCAGAGCCGGAGGGCGGGCTATCCATCCTGCCGGTTCGCTTTACATCTCCATCAATGACGGTTGGCATGGTGCAATTGAAGGGTAGTCTCAAAAGCCCCCTCCTGGCGGCATTCACCACCCATATGCGTGATTACATGACCTCGGGGTCGTCTGAAGGATTCAAGCCGACACCGGCAGGATCTCCGCCAGGTGTCACCAAATGAGGCGGACATGCCGGAGAGGGTCCCTGGGAACGGGGCAGGTGATTGCAATTCAGCGTACTGTTGAGAAAGTCTGACAACTTAAAATCAAATACGAGGAAGCACACATTTACCCTGCCATTTGGTGGGGTATTTCCTGTTTTATCAATGGTCGCTATATTGGGTAAAGCTGACTGACTAACAGGTAGGTTCGATAGGCCCAAGTTGACCCCTTTGCTACCTGTTTGGATATCCTGATTTACCGAAAGTATCGCTGATCACAATATTAACCGTTTTGACGGGTTGTCGCCATAGAACTACTTTGCAGGTGTGTGAGCATATGGTCACTCGTTCATTAGAAAATAAAACCACCTGATTATGCACAGTTGGGCACCAATGCTTTGGGCACAGTCACTGAAGTTCCAAAGCTTGCAAATTAGTTTTCAAACGCAGCCCTCGCTGCGACAAACAATAATAAAAATCTGATTGAATCTGATTTGTTATATCTCTAATTGTGGTTCTTGTTATTTGGTTGATCCGGCATACCGCTGAAGAATTGGCAGATGAAATATACGGAGTTGCCGGGAATGTAACAGGTAAACCGATTTTGGCGTCACCTTGTCAACGGTGGATACGGAAAGAAGAGTACGATTTACCTGTGCCCTGTCGTCAAACCAACTCACTTGGGAAATATCTACCAAATCCGATTGCCAGCTTCAATCAGACCACTCGAAGGATATTGTAAATATGTTTGTGCTTTCCAGAATTTTTTTTATCGTTTGTTCAATCTTCATGGTAACTTCACCTGCCAGTGCTGTGAATGTTTCCGGGTTACTCTCGAGCCAGGCTATTAACTGGAATGGCCAGGTGATCAACGTCGAACCTTTGAAGAAATTCTACAAATCACGGCGAGGGAAAGGCGTCTGGACTTCGAAAACCGGTTTGAATAAAAATGGAAATTCCCTGTTAAAAATACTAAAACAGGCCGGGGCTGACGGTCTTGTGCCTAAAGATTATTTATCCAGTTTTCCCTCCAGTCAGTCCTCGCTAAAAGATGAAAACCTGGCATTGGCAGAATTGTATCTGTCGCAGGCTTTTTATAGCTTCAGTCGCGATTTATTTGCCGGCAGAACAACCCCGGCCGTCAGTGAGCCGGATATAGTGATTTCGCGAAAAAAAATATCACTGGAAGAACTGTTGAAATCCGCCAGTAGGAAAGGACCGCAAAAACTGGTTGATCAATTAACGCCAAAACACCAACAATATGCCCGATTGAAAAAACTGCTTGCCCGGACAAAGTCAGATGCCAAGCGGCGCCAGATAATTGTCAACATGGAACGATGGCGCTGGTTGCCTTCCAATTTGGGAAAAAATTATGTGCTGGTCAATCAGGCAGCTTTTAGCGTGGATATTTACAACAACAACAAGAAGATCGATTCACGCAGGGTGATTGTCGGAAAGCCATATTTCAAGACACCAATGTTCTCACACAAAATTCAATATGCGGATTTCAACCCGACATGGACAGTACCGCGAAGTATTGCCGGTAATGAAATATTGCCCAAATTGCGAAAAGACCCATCTTATCTGGCAAAACGCGGCTATCTGCTGCATACAAGTTGGAAGGCTGATGCACCGGTGATGAATGCCCATTCTATTGATTGGCAGTCCGTATCATCAAGGAATTTTCCTTATCGTATTGTCCAGCCTCCCGGGGATAGCAACGCTTTAGGGCAGGTAAAGTTTCTGTTTCCCAACCGTTTCAATGTATACCTTCATGATACACCATCACGCAGCCTGTTTAAGAAAAAGGCACGTGCCCTTTCGCATGGCTGTATTCGTGTTCACGAACCACTTGAATTTGCGGCCACTCTATATAGTTTGAACAGTTCACTCCGCCGAAACAAGATCGATGCTATTGTCGCATCTAAAAAAACTACCCGCGTGAAGTTGAATAAACCTGTTCCCGTTCACCTGACCTATTTTACAGTTTGGGTAAGTGATAATGGAAAGGCGACCTTTCACAAGGATATTTATAAAAGAGACATACTGGTTGGGAAAATATTGTTTGGCAAAGCTTGAGTAGCATTACTCGACAGGTATGCAGACTAGGTCATAGACCCATAAACAGGGTCGAAATGGCGGTAAATTCGGACCATTTTCTGTCATCCCTGATCAGTGCATAAGCGATGATAATTAGCTTGCGCATGATTGCGGTAATAGCAACTTTTTTGGGTTTGTTTGCATCGACCATGGTTTGATATTTTACCTTGAGTGCTCCGGTCCGGTGACGGGTCAATCAGCATGGACAATTCGCTTGGACGTCACTATCCTTTTCGGTTTACTGGCGAATTTGTTGAGAAAGGACCATTTATGCCTGCCCGTGCCGAACGGCTCTACCTGTATCCCGATCTGCATTTGGACCGACAATCACAGCCCGGTCGAATCCTCGAGTTCCCCCTGTGGTGGGATCGTCGGGAATTCTTTAGCCGATACAAGGCTCGAGAAGTAGATTGCAGCAATCCGGTCGACGAGAAGAGCGCCTATCTCATGTTCGTCGATGATGCCTTCGCCTTTGACAAAGAATGTTTGGAGCGAACCACCACCGAGCTCGGCACCATCCCGTCCCACATTCGCGACCGCCACGCCGAATTTGTTGATGCGTTGCGCCGGAGCAAATGGGTGATTGTCGAATCCTATGAATGGGGCTAACACAGGATAATCGAAGGCTGTCTCATCCGCAGGGTTGTCTTTGGGTTTGACATAGGTTTAGGCAGTTATTGGCAAAACACATACTCGGGATTTGCGGAAGCTATCGGGGGAACTTCGGGTTTGCTCTCCCTGTTCACATATACTGCAATAAACTCACCAGCTATGTCTTTGCGATAATAGCTGCGATCCGGGTCGCGCGCTCGCCAAGCTGCATTAAATCCACAACCGAACTATATAAACACCCCTCACGGTGCATTGTCATTGCGTAGTTATGAGCTATGATGTCGGAAACTGGGGATACTGTATTGTCACTTGAATTATCAGTTCCATCCGTGGAGATATCGGGGATAGCGTTTGTGCAAGTTGAATACGCTTTAGCAAGAGGGGTGAAATGTCCGCTATTTTTACAGTTTTCTTAAACCAGTTATTTGCACCGATTATCATTGTCTTTGGCATTGCAGGCGCATTTTTTTGCCGAGCCAAGTGGCATATTCTCATAACGGCCATTGTGGCAGCTAGCTCCAGCGCATTTTTTTCGTATTTCACAGGCGATGATCAGGGATTCAATCCAACAACATTCCTGATTAGCGCTATAGCCGCAGGTCTATGGACCGGATGGTTTTACTGGTTGCGATTGGGTAAACGGCCCAAACAATAGCGCTACCCGAACAGCACACTTCCAAGTCGCGCTAATTCACCACAGCCCGGTGATTGGTGCTTGCGTATTATAACAACACAACCTTTGACCAGAATATCTGCGCAATTCTCACCACGTTATCCGCTGATTCCCTATCCTCAACGATTTCCGGCAATCGTATTGCCCGGGCATCAAGGGCAGGGGGCTTTTCGGGTATCAGTCCAGATGCAATTATCATGCATTTTTCAATGGACATAAAACCATTGAGTAAGAACCAGTGTCAGAGTGAGATAAGTGATACTTTAATTTATATAATAATATCAGATATTTATTGTCACGATAATGGTGCGGTAAAGAGTGAAACTTAGAACTCTGCAAGCTCTCATCGTTTCTGCGAAACGACTGTCGCTAATTATCAGGCGTCAATGCTGTTGGCATTTCGCTTCGCGAAAGCCTTTGGTGCCGCATAGGTGATTTGAACACCTGACCCCATCATTACGAATGATGTGCTCTACCAACTGAGCTAATGCGGCAATGCAGCTCGACTGCAGGGGTTACATAAATCCAAACGGGGTCTGGTTCAACCGGTTTTATCAGGCGGGTAATTCGTTCAGGCTGTCAAGCCCGAGCAGTGTGTTGATGTTGGGCGAGGGTTTGACCAGGTCGGCGATGGTATAGTTTTCCAGCACACCAAAAAATGCCGCAAGCGCCTCGTTCCAGGCCGCGTTGAGCGTACAGGCATCGACCAGCGGGCAGTTGGTATCACCATCGTCAAAACAGTCAGCCATGGTAAAATTATCCTCGGTGACGCGTACGATATCGAGCAGCGTAATCTGGTCAGCCGGTCTGGCAAGCCGGATGCCGCCATTGCGGCCGCGAACGGATTCAACATACCCGTTATCGGCGATCGGTTTCAAAATCTTGAACAAAAACGCCTCCGACAAATCATAGGCAGCGGCAATCTCGGGAATCCGGCTGAGTGTATCGCAATTCGCTGCGCAATACATCAGAATGCGGACTGCGTAATTGGTTTGCTTGGTCAGACGCATGAAAAATTTCCGGTTTTAAAAGTGATTTCGGAGATTATAGCGGTAGTTTAGAATTGTTCCAAGAAAAAAAGACAAAAATTGTCAGGTTTTTGATTCTTTCTGTTGACATCGGGCAAAATGAGGATAAACCTGACACAAATTATCATGTTAATGGAAGGCGAGTTCATGTCCGGCCTGAAACCACTGAAGAAATTTGATGCGGTCCTTGCTGTTTGCGGTTTTGCTGTTGCAACCACCCTTGGCCTGCAGATTGCCCGGGCCGGTGAAGAGGTGAATATCTATTCCTATCGTCAGGCCGAACTGATCGCCCCGTTGCTGGAAAAATTCACCGCGCAAAGCGGCATCAGGACCAATGTGCTGTTTTTGAAAAAAGGCCTTGTTGACCGGGTAAAGGCCGAAGGTGTCAATTCACCCGTTGATGTTATTCTGACGGTTGATATCGGCAGGCTGGCCAATGCCAAATCATCCGGTGTTACCCAGTCTGTTGACAGCAAGGAAATTGACGCCAATATCCCCTCTGAATACCGTGATCCGACCGGTCACTGGTTTGGTGTGACGACAAGGGCGCGCGTCATCTTTGCCGCAAAAGACCGGGTTGCCCAGGACAGCATCACCTATGAAGAACTGGCTGATCCAAAATGGAAGGGGCGAATTTGCACCCGTTCGGGGCAGCACAGCTACAATATCGGCTTGTTTGCTTCAATGATCGCCCATCATGGCGAACAATATACGGAAAAATGGCTGCGTGGCGTGAAGGCCAATCTGGCCCGCAAACCGCAGGGTAATGATCGTGGCCAGGCAAAAGCGATTTTTGCCGGTGAATGTGATCTTGGCATTGGCAATACATATTATGTCGGCAAAATGCTGACAAATGAGAAAAAGCCAGAGCAAAAACAGTGGGCAGCCGCCATCAAGATATTGTTTCCCAATGTTGACGGGCGCGGCTCGCACGTCAATATTTCCGGCATGGCCATGGCCAGATATGCGCCCAATGCGGATAATGCACGTAGCCTGATGGAGTTTTTATCCAGCGGTGCAGCCCAGGAAATTTATGCCGAGCAGGTGTTTGAATATCCGGTTAAACCGGGTACCAGAATGTCTGATCTGGTGCGTGGATTTGGCCGGTTGAAATCCGACAGGCTTTCCTTGCAGACTATCGCGGAAAATCGAAAAGCAGCCTCAAGACTGGTCGATAAAGTAGCCTATAACGACGGACCCACCAGTTGAGTGTCAATATTCAAAAGTCTTTTCAGTATCCATTTAAGAACAGGCGAATTAATCATTCGCCTGTTTTTGCTCGCGGGCAAAAGCGCTTTGTCATATTCACCTTTGCCGTATCGCTGATCATTATCCTGCCGATCCTGTCACTGATCGTGCTGGCACTGGGTGGGGATGGCGAAAGTTTTGCCCATATCGTCAAAAATGTGCTGCCGCGCGCCGGCCCGACAACAATCATTCTGCTGGTGGAAACCGGCGCACTTGCTGCTCTCGCCGGATTTATCGGTGCCTGGCTGGTGAGTTTCTATGAGTTTCCCGGCCGGCGGGTATTTTCCTGGGCGCTGATGCTGCCGATGGCCGTGCCGACCTATCTGGCAGCTTACGGATTTGTTGAGTTTTTTTCCTTCACCGGCCCGGTGCAAACGCTGATCCGCCAACTGGGCGGTTATACTTCCATGCGTGAATACTGGTTTTTTGATATTCGCTCGCCCACCGGCGCGGCGATCGTCCTGTCACTGGTGTTATATCCCTATGTCTATATGGCGGTGAGAACAGTATTTCACTTTCAGGGTGCGCGGATGGTGGAATCTGCCCGCTCGACCGGCGCCGGGCGTGCCCGCGTGCTGTTTCGCATTTTGATGCCGATGGCCAGACCGGCAATTGTGCTTGGTGTCACTCTGGCATTGATGGAAGCCATCAACGATATCGGGGCAATGGAATATCTGGGCGTTGAAACCCTGACCTTTTCTGTCTTTTCCATCTGGCTCAATCAGGATGATATGGCCGGTGCGGCCCAGTTGGCGCTGTTCCTGCTGATTGTCGTATTTGTCCTGATCAGGCTGGAGCGCTGGGCCCGCCAGAACCGCCAGTTTTATGACAGCAGCACGAATTCCCTGTCCAGCAGATATCGGCGTGAGCAACTGGACGGCTGGCAGGGCTTGCTGGCAACAACTTTTACCGCACTGCCTGTACTGCTCGGTTTTGGTATTCCGTTTTATATCATGGCCGGTTATGCTTGGGATTATCTTGATCAGGGCTTTGATCCCGACCTGCTCAATGCGCTATTCACCAGTTTTGCCTTTGCCTCGATCGCCGGGCTGGTGACGGTATTGCTGGCACTGGTGATGGCCTATAGCGTGCGCGTCAGCCGCAGCCCGGGCGTCGCCCTGCTGGTTCGCCTGGCTTCCATCGGTTATGCGATCCCCGGCACGATTGTTGCATTGGGCATTTTCCTGCCCCTGGCGATGTTTGACAATTTTTTTGACGGCCTGATGCGCCAGGGCTTCGGCATTTCAACCGGCCTGTTGATCACCGGTTCCGGCGCCACGATGATCCTTGCCTATGTCGTGCGTTTCATGGCGATGGGCGAGGGATCCCTGGAAAATGGCATGCAGAAGATTTCGCCGCGCATCGACATGGCATCGCGATCTCTGGGCAAAACTTCATCCCAGACCTTGCGGCTGGTATTGCTGCCGATCCTGAAGCCGGTCATGGCAACCGCCTTTCTGCTGGTATTTATCGACAGTTTGAAGGAACTCTCCGCCACCATTACCTTGCGCCCCTTCGGCATCAACACCCTTTCCACCTATATCTACGACTACGCCTCACGCTCAAGAGTGGAAGAAATCGGCCTCGCTTCATTGATTGTTATGGCCGCTGGCATTATTCCGGTCATCCTGATAATGCGCACCATGCTGGACAGGCGCGGGTGAGTTCTCGGATTTGAGTTCTGATAAAATGTACCGGGAAAAGAATAACAAGGTGTATTAGGCAAATGATGACTGTAGTTCCAGCAAAGCTAAAAACCGGGTACCTTTAATATTCTCGAAACAAGAGCCTTCACCACTGCTCTCTTGCTACCAGAACAAAACCAGGCTCAAGAATTTCAGAAGAATTGTTCCTGATGACAAGGCCAACGCAAGCTTGGTCAGGTCTACTGAATTTATGGCATGCGGATACACGGCGGATTTTTGAGGATTATCGCCTGTTTTGTGCCTTCATTACGACTGAATTGAGAACTGGAACGAAATGATGACAGCACCAATATCCGGCCCAGCCAACAATATGGGCCACATGCACAGACCCGTGAACAACGCTAGCGATGAGGCCGGTGTCAAATCAGCACAATCCGTCGGACACATGGCCAAAGCCGCGATTCAGGAAATGGGAGGTGCAATTGAACTGCCGAATAACATTCAGGGAAAAATCGCGTCATTGACTGCGCGTGGCCTGTCTCTGGATCAATTGTTCAGCATCCAGAAACCAGACAAGCCTCCAGTTTCGGGTGTCCGTGATAATCCCGGTTACCCCGATAGCGTTGCGGCGAGCTATGAAAATACCAGTGCCGAATCTGATTTGCCGGTGACATACACTGTTGAAACAAATGTAGTTCCTGGCGAAGAAGTGTATTCCGCACCGCTTACGCTACTGAATAACACAGATTAACTGGCAGCGGCAGACATTCTGGATCTGGAAACTGAGGCCAACGAAATGTTGTCTGATGAACAACATATTGAGTTCAAACTCCTGATTCGAAGCTGACCGCAAATCCGGTAGCCTTCAGGCATTTCGCGGACGCCAATCAATTCCTCATAAACACTTCGTTTTTGCCTATGGTTGTTAACGACGCTTCCACTTTGGCTGATCTGCAGGCTGCGCCGGACGTTCACACACAATCGCCGGATTTTGTGCCAAATTCCATACATTCAGTTATACGACAATGAGCGGCTGCTCCGAGCCCACTTCTACCAAATTTAGGATGTCGGTACTTGGGTAGCTTTCTAATCAATTATAGGACACTATTGTGTAGGTTTCTCGGACACCGCTGGCACAGTGTAGGCGGGAACGATCTGTGTTCTCACCGGTGTCGGAGAAGCACCAATGCAGGAAATCGCATGAGATTGTTCGCGGACCAAGCAACTTGCCCTATGGGGATTTGCGGC
>JAAEMP010000258.1 GCA_024225445.1 Hyphomicrobiales bacterium
CAAATAGATAAAACCCACAATTTTGTTGGAGCTAATCTAAAAAAAATTGGTCACAGTGCCTATGTTGTGGCAATGTTGTTTAATTCGTTCAAACCTTCCTGAAAATTTGCTTGTAGTCAAGCAAAGCCCGTTAATTTCAGGCGTGATGCAACGCTAGCCTTTGGGAGAATTTATTTATGGCCAGTTTACAGAATTTTGATGCCGAGATTGAAAAGACCCGCGCCACTGTCGAGGAGATGAAATCCAAGCTTGAACGAAGCGGCATCGTTCTGGATAAATTTGCCGAGACGGATACCATTGGCCAGGTCGATTTTGATATTGAAAATGCCCGCATTGACGATGTGCTGGCCCAGCAAAAGACGATGGAAGGCAATATTGCCGACCTGATTATCGGGCTGGAGGATGCAACCAATATTTTCGGTGCCGAATTTGAAAGCATGAAAGGTTATTCGGGCTGGGAAAAGATGATTGGCATATTCTCAAAACAAAAAATGCAGCGCATGCGCTCGGAGCGGGTGCGCAATACCTCGCTGGCTGGCAATCTGGCAGAACTGCTGGGTAAATCCGACAAGATTGTCGGGATACTGCAAGACCAGAAGGCGACCCTGGACAGCCGTTACGGCGCATCGGAAGCGAGCCTGCGAAAAGTCATCGACCGGCGCCAGGGGACAATGGATTCTCTGGAAGCAACGCAGATGAGGATCGAGGAAATCAATCCGCTGCTGCTTGATCTGGAAAACAAGATCGCCGCATCGACCAAACAGAAAGAACGCACCGCACTGGAAGCGGAGCGCTCGGAACTGGCAACGGAATATAACCAGCAACAGGCAAAAGAGCAGGAGTTGCTGGCCGAAAGCCAGACACTGGAGCGTTATACCTCGATGTTCCAGACTTTTGTCGATTCACTCAATAACCAGCTCGCCGCCCAGCAGACTTTGATCAACAAGCTGACGATTGATACAGAACAGCGGGTGGTATTGTACAAGGCACTGGAAGATTCCCTGAAAACAGCGGCCCAGCAGGATGTTGCCCACAAAATCAACACTTTGGGCAACAAGGTTGATACGGCGGCTGAAGAGACCATGGCTGGTATTGGCGCAGCGGCGCAATCGCATATTGGTGATCTTTTGGAGATGCATGAGAAAAACATGCTGTCGACGAAAGACATCCAGCGGCGCAAGAAACTTGCCGATGACGCATTTTTGCGGCGATTTGAAGATGTGATGGAGAAACATAATTCTGCCAATTATGTTGCCTGATCACGGAGAATACCAATTTGGAATCACCGGTTAACCAGTATTTTCGCGCCATGGGCCAGGCTCTGGATGGCCTGGACACGTTTTTGCGTGAAGATGATTCTCCGCTCTACCAGCATGATCTGATCGGTGCGGTGGTTTCCAATTATCTGGGGCGTTTGCGCGGTTCTTTTACCAGTTGGGAAAACCGTATCGCTTACGCAGACCGGTTCCAGATTTCCAGGGCGGAGAGCGGTTTTCCCGGATTTCGCAATGTGCTGGAACTGGAAAATGACCGCCAGACGGCGAAGGGCCGGCTAAAGACGATGCCGGGGGAAGATGATCTGCGCGAAGAGATGATTGACTTCATCATGCGCAAGAAAAAATTCCCGACCCAGTTGCAGAAATCACTGGCCGAGCGTTCCTATCTGAGTTCGGTGCTAAAGCAGAAACATTTTTCCCCGCTGGTGCTGCCGCGCACTATTCGGGTATCGGTCAATCCGAAAAGCGGGCGGCCGTTTTATGTGGTTCACTGGGGCTATTTTGATGGCAGTGCCAATCTGCCGCTGGTCTATATGGCGGTGATTGAGGATTCCGGCTCCGATATTGTTAATATGCTGGTAAATAACAAAGGCAAGTTCAACAAAAAGGTGAAAATTCCGTTGCCGGTGGATGGTTTGCTCAATCCGAAGCTGGCCCATCAGTTTGATGATTTCTGCGAGAAGAATTCGTCCTATTCGCTGACGCTGTCGACCATTGCCAGTTCGATGGACAAGGATTTTGTTTCTCTGCATCCCAAACAATTGCGGCGATTTGTGCTGGGGCCGTTTTATCATGCGGGAATTACCGAGCACGGCCATCTGGTGGAGGAAATTCTGGCGAAGGTACGCAAGCCGGAGGATTCCTGGCTGATGACCTGGACGATGCAGGAGATTTACTCGATCAGCGAAACGCCGGCAAAATGGGGGCTTTTTGGGGGTGAACCGGCACGCAATCAGTATTATATCAACACAGACGATGTTGATTGTGCCAGACAGGGTGTCAGTGCATTTTTGCGCAATGCCCTGGTGCCGCATGAATCCTATCAGGCGATTTATGCTTCGGGCAGGGCTGATGAGATTTTTGACGGTTATCAGAAAAATATTGTATCGGGCAACCAGATATTGCGGAATATGTGAGTGACTGCAGGGTGCCAGAGTGCCAGAGTGCCGGTGTAATTGGCGCATTAGAGGATTTTTATGGATATTGGACTGACAACACTTGACGAAGAAGATATCAGGAAACATCTTTCCGCGGCGCAAAGCCTGGTCACCCAGTGCGTGGTGCTTGAGGCGGCAAAGGGGAAAAGCAATACGCAGCTGGCGGGAACCAGAAGGCGGTTTGTTTCAACCGTGTCAACGGCGGGAGCACGTTCCTCACGCAAGGTAGAACTGGAAAAAACCCTAAGTGCGGTGACCAGCGAAGACAGGATGCTGTCGCCAGTGCAGCATAATATCCTGTTCAAGACGAGGCGGGCGATCAGCGTGGCGCTGGCGGTGTCTGATCTGTTTGCCAAGCAAACCGGTCTTGATGCACTAAGACAGCGCAATGCATCTTCGATGCTTGAGGGCGAAAAGGCCGAACTCTTTCGCGCGTTGACGGAAGCGGGTTCTTATGTCGCGGCATTTTCCGCTGCTGCCTATCTCAAGCAGATGGTGGAAGCGGGCAGTGAAACGGCAAGCGATGTGGCGCCACCGGACTGGAATTTTGATACGCCGCTGGACGGGCTTAAAACCCTGGTTGCCGGACTTGAGACGGTGGTTGAAGAGGCGCGTGATGATGCGGTACTGGCGGCACGGGTGCGGGCGTTTTGTGATGAGGCGCTGGAAGACCTGCTGAGCAGAAAAAACCGGTTCAGCGGGCTTGGGGAATTTGAACAGACGCATTTGCGGCTTGACAGTGACGGGTTTGAACTGAACGGGTTTGACGTGGCGCCGGGGACCAAATCCAAGCCGCTGGTGATGACATTCAAAAAGCCGAACGAGATCATCGGCAACCATATTGCCAAATATCAGGCAATGAAACTGGCAAAAATGCTGATGGCCTATGATTTCGACCGGCAGATGAATCCGTTTGTCGAAATGGGCGGATTTTTGTTCACCTTTATCGGTGACGGGGCGCCTGGAACCGGTAAAACCATTCTCATCCAGATGATTGCCGGTCTGGTCTATGATTATTGCCAGGTGGCCGGTTACGGCTTTACCTACGAGAATTTCGGTGTTGACCAGATTTCTTCCTATCAGGGCAAATCCGGACAAAACTGCAAGCAGTTTGTCACCAATGTGCTGAACACGCGTACGATCGGTTTTGGCACGGTTGATGATATTGACCAGGTTGCCGCCAAACGTTCAGATGACCGCGCTTCGGCCGGGCAGCAGGAGGTGACAGCGGTGTTGATGGAAAGCTTTGCCGGGGCAACGACGGTGGTGCGCGGCAATTGCTCGTTTGGCATGTTTTCAAACTATCCCGAGAATGTTGATGATGCCCTGCGCCAAAGGGCCGGTGCGCGCTGGCTGGTCGACGGGCCACAGACGCGCGCAGATTACATTGATATTTTCGTTCTGCTCGCCGGTAAAAACCACCGGATTGATCTGGGTAAACATGATCTGTTTGAAGCGCAGATTATCGAAAAGGCGGTGTCGGAAGCTTATGAGGATTATTCAAAACCCCAGGAGGATGGCCTGGAAGATGTCTATGATCATTTCATGGATAAACATGGCAGTTTTTCCACCATGGCGGATATCGGCACTTATCTGCACATGATCAAAAAGGCCGAACCACGATTTACCGGACGGGCAATCAAGAACATTACCGATGCAATCAAGATGCGGGCGATGGATATTGACCTGCCGGATGAATGGTTTGAAAAACCCGAAGACTTCATGCACAAGCCCTATGATGCGAAAAAAGAGATGATTTCCGAATTGCGCGGGCCATTCAGCATTGAGATGGTGATGCAGGAAATCAACCGCTATGCGGATTCAGAATTCCGCTATACGGATAAATCCGACAATGCGGCGGTTGAAGAAATTATCCGTCGTGAAAGGCAGCGGGAGAAGGCAGTCAAGATCATTGGCGAGATGAAGGAAGATGGGCGGTGGGGTGCTTGATGGCGGATTGGGCGTTTATTCAGGCTATTGAATTTTGGCATGTTATTGCAGCTGTTTTTTTAGCATTTTTGTTGGCATATGTGAATAATTGGCCATTATATCAGAAAAATATCCGTGGGATGATGTTATTGGATTCATGGGGAAAGGGAAAATTTCTCTTGCCCAATTTAACTCCAGCGGTAGAAATCCAGGAAAAACACGATGCGCTTGTAGCCGTGTCATTCATTACAGCGCGCGCTGCCAAGATTTTTGTCGTACTGCTCGTAATCTATTTGGCTGCGTCATATTTCCGGTTCGGGGTATGACATGAATCTGCTACGTGACAAAAACCTGATATTCGGCGGCCTTTATACGGTTGATGAGCCGCACATGATCGAGCGTTACAATCGCGCTCTGGAAGGGTTTGGCCTGCCGCCTACCAAGCTGGAAAAATTCGATATTGATATGACCGGTTTTTCACCTGAGATAGCTGAAGAATTGGGTGATGTGCTATATCTGGATCCTGCCGGGATTAATCGCCGGTTTATTATTCTCACTCCAAGCCAGTCTGATCTGCCGGTGGTGCATACTTTTTTTTCCAATACAGAAGACCTGATGGTGGATTTTTTTAGTCTCAATGCACGGGCATTATACGCGCTGACAATCAAGGATGTGGTTTACGGGGAAATAGAAGATTCAGTGTTTACGGTCGAGGATATCGAGGAATTGCTCGCCATTGAGCAGGTGGAATTCAAGATTTCCACACCGACGAAATTACTGGCAAAGGCGGGTAACCTGAAAACCATGATGGAGCGCCTGCGCAAGGAACCGGATGCCTGGCGTAATGATGAATTGCTCAATGAGATGGTGGAAACGGTGAAAATCACCGGGGATATCCGCACCAATACCTTGTTGCCTGATGAGGTGATCTTCAGGCATGATACCTACTGGACTGCGCATTTTGGCGGCATTTACGTTTTTATTGATGAAGACACAACAACGGTGATCGGCAATCCATCTGCGCCTGGATTCCGCCGTTCGCGCCCCTGGCAGGTGAGTTATCTGGATATCAACGACCCGAAAGCTGTGTACCGGTTCCTGGTTGACAGCGGGCGCATTGAATTACCTCGCGGTTCGTGGATTGAACGCACCGGGCTACTGGAAATGCGTTCAACAAAGGTTGCCATGTGGCTGGCCAGAGAACTTGAACCGGAACTCGATTTTAATCAGGCCGGGCAGGGCTGGATGAAGTCCTGGGTGGCGCGTAATGCTGGACTGGTGGAAAATGAAGGCAGTATTCCGTTAATTGCCTGGGCCAGTGCGCAGTTAAGCGACTGGTCCGAGCTGGATATGGATGAAATCAATCCGCAGCACCGTTTTGTTCTGTGCAGGGCTATGCCTGAGCACAAAGACCGTTTTTTGATCAACCGGCTTGTTTCCGAATTTCTACCATTCGACTATATGATGCGTTATATCTATAACAAACCGGCATTCTACAAAGAATTTGAAAAATGGCCGGAGAGTTACCGGGAATTTGTGGTTGAGGAAATCAGCCGGGATTATTTGTCTGACCGAGCTGGTTATCGCCAGCAATATTATCATTAGGAGCATCCATGCTTGATCCAGTCTTAGCTTTTTTCAAACAAATGTCTGCGTTGCTGTTTAAAGCCACAGGCAGATTGATTACCTGGCTGCTCTGGCCGTTTGTCTGGGTGAGTGGCTGGTACACCAGGCGTGGCTGGGTGTTGCGGGGTATTTTTGGCATTTTGTTTTTGGGCTGGCTGATTTCCTATGGTTATTTCTTCTGGCAAACTCAATACTGGTCCGGATTCAATCCCGATTATGTTGCTTCTTATGATTTCAAGGGAAATCAGGCTGAACCCGGGGAACCTATTCCATCTGCCGGCAATTCGGATTCTGCATGCGGGCGTTCAAGTGTCATCCAGGTATCTCGTGATCTGATTGATTTCAACGTCAATCGCAATGTCTGGATTCCTTCCATGATTTTGTCAAAGCTGGGATTTTTTGGGCTCGATTGGAAACGAACGCCCTATTTTGACAACAAGGCTGCCTTTCAACGCGGGATAAATGAGGCATTGCGCCGGGTGTCACGGCAATTTGTCGATACACTAGGCAGGGTGCGGGGCACCTCACGTATCGATCCTGATCTGCAAACTACACGTGAAAAGCTCAATTATCCTGAAGAGGCCTGGTACATTAGCAGGAAGGGACCACAGGTAACGACGCCAACGCGCTATCGCGAGGCTATCGAAACCCTGGATGCATTTAATATGTCACTTAGCAAGTGTGAAGCTCAGTTTGATGTTCGTGCTGACAACCTTAAGAAATTTCTGGACGAAATCGCAAGCGCCATCGGTTCAACGTCTGACATTTTGAGAGGCCGTATGGAGGAGAGCAATGCAGGCTGGTTCGATGGAAGGGCTGATGATCGCTACTGGTTCGCCTATGGCCAGCTTTATGCCTATTACGGTTTGCTTTCGGCGGCTCGCAGCGACTTTAAATCGGTATCACGGGAGAGAAATCTTACTCGGATATGGGAACGTGCCTTGGAACAATTGAGGACGACGCTGAAGATACAACCGATGATTATTTCCAATGGTGGTGAAGCGAGTTGGATCATGCCATCTCATCTGGCGACGATGGGATTCTATTTGCTTCGCGTGCGAGCGAACCTGACCGAAATGCGTGATGTGCTGAGAAACTAGCGCTGAAATCGCATTATCCCGAGAGCAATTGGCAAGTCCATGTCCACAGCCATATCAATAGCCTGGAAGAGCATCATCGTTGCGCTGGTGGTTCTTGGTTTTAAGGTCTTAGCCGCCTGGTTGTCAGACAGTGTGGCGCTTTATTCAGATGCGATAGAAAGCGTGATTAATGTCGCCACTGCTATTGCGGCATTTGTGGCAATTCTGATAGCGTCCCGTCCGCCGGATTCCAACCATCCTTATGGACACGAAAAGGCAGAGTATTTTGTTGCCATGGTGGAGTCTGTGTTGATCGGCGCCGCGGCTTTCGCAATTTTTTCACAGGTCTGGTTTTCTTACACCGCCCGCGATGTGCTGGATGTGCCTTTAGAGGCGTTCGCAGCAAACATACTGGCAGGTGTGATCAATGGCGCCTGGTGCTTTGTGTTAATTCGCAAGGGCAGGGCGATGCGTTCTGCTGCACTGGAGGCGGATGGATGGCATTTGTTTTCAGATGTAATATCTTCGGTCGGGGTTTTGGCGGGCATTCTGGCGGCCAAAATAACCGGGATTGCAATTCTTGATCCATTGCTGGCGATGCTGGTTGCGGCAAACATCTTGTGGTCGGGATGGAAACTGTTGAAAACATCTGTTTCAGGTTTGATGGATACCGCACCGGATGAAAAAATTATCACTTCCATCCGTAATACCATCGCCAGGGAAGGCGATGGGGCGCTGGAAGCGCATGATCTTCGAGCGCGACTCTCGGGACCGGTAACATTCATCGAATTTCATCTGGTGGTGGATGGAAATTTGAGCGTTAATGAAGCGCACAAAATTTGTGACCGTATCGAAGACAGATTACTCAGAGAACTGCCCAACAGTCGAATAATCATCCATGTCGAGCCGGAATATAAGGCAGGAGAGCATGATTCGATCAGGATTTAGGTAAAGTATGCTCATACCTTTTCGTTCACGGCTATTCGGGCTAACGCCCGGCCTCCACGGGGGCGGCACACCGGCGCCGGTCGCTTTTCGCTCCTGATTGTGTGATCATTATAAAGGTGTTCCGCTATAGGGTGTGGCCGCTGTCATCTGGTTTCAGATGCTAAAAATTATCTTGCGTGAATAATTACTTCAATGTAGACAGGCGCATGATCAAAATTAATTCCAATTGGGCATGGTGGTGGACATCTGAATCGGGTGGCTGACCAGCGCGTGTAACTGGAAATATATCGCAAGCCGCCGAAGTGTTCTTCAGGCGGCATTTTTTTTGCCGCATGCAAAAACCTGACGATGCTGGCAAAGGGAAAGGCAGGAAGCATGGCTTCTGTAGACAAGAATTATGTAACCGATGGCGGTGTGGAAATCAGCCGGCACAGTGTCAGTGTTGATTATGAAACTGCTATCGATTCAATTCTGGACAGGGTTGATCAATCGCGTGGCGCGGTGCTTTCGTCCAACTATGAATATCCGGGTCGTTATACACGTTGGGATACCGCAATTGTTGATCCACCTTTGGGTATTGAGGGGCGCGGGCGAAAAGTTGAAATAATTGCATATAATGCGCGCGGCAGGATTTTGCTTCCCGGTATTTACGCCTTTATCAACCGGCATGAACATTTGGCGAGTTGCGATTGTTTTGATGATCGAATCATACTGGAAATTGTCCCGCGCGTGCCAGTCGTCAGAGAAGAGGAGCGTTCCCGCTCGCCAACAGTTTTCAGCGTGGTGCGCGCAATTGTTGATCTGTTTCGAAGTGACGGGGATGAGAGTCTCGGGTTGTATGGGGCATTTGGATATGATCTGGCATTCCAGTTCGACAAGATTGATTTCAAAATGCCACGACCGGAAAGCCAGCGTGATCTGGTGCTTTATCTACCCGATGAAATTCTTATTGTTGACCACCACCGCGCGATGGCATGGCATCAACGATATGAATATAAAATTGATAGGGCAACAACACGGGGTATAGAACGCACCGGCTCTCATGCACCTTTTGCCGGCGGTGATGTTATTCCGCCAAGGGGGGATCACAATCCGGGTGAATATGCAAAGAATGTTGAAAAGGCCAAACATAAATTTCGCTGTGGAGATTTGTTTGAAGTTGTGCCGGGGCAAATGTTTTTTGAACGATGCACGACCAGTCCCTCCAAAATTTCGCGCAAACTCAAGGCCATGAATCCTTCTCCTTATTCGTTTTATTTTAATCTGGGTGATAATGAATTTCTGGTAGGCGCATCGCCGGAAATGTTTGTTCGGGTCACGGGTCGGCGTATTGAAACCTGCCCGATATCAGGCACGATCAAGCGGGGCCAGGATGCAATTGATGATGCTGAACAAATTATCAAATTATTGAATTCAAAAAAGGATGAAGCTGAACTGACCATGTGTTCGGATGTGGATCGCAATGACAAGTCAAGGGTGTGTGAACCGGGGTCGGTTCGCGTAATCGGGCGGCGTCAGATTGAGATGTATTCAAAGCTGATCCATACGGTTGATCATATTGAAGGACGGTTGCGTGAAAATATGGATGCCCTTGACGGGTTTTTGTCACACGCCTGGGCTGTGACGGTTACCGGAGCACCAAAGCTATGGGCTATGCGTTACATTGAGGAAAACGAGAAATCGCCACGTGTATGGTATGGTGGTGCGGTGGGAGCAGTTGGATTTAATGGTGACATGAATACCGGGTTGACGCTTCGCACCATTCGTATCAAGGACGGAATAGCCGAAGTGAGGGCTGGAGCAACTTTGCTGAATGATTCAAATCCTGATGAAGAGGAGGCAGAAACGGAGTTGAAAGCCTCAGCGATGCTGGCAGCCGTTCGTGAAGCTGGAAAAACAAATGAGATGGGTGTTGTCCGTGATGTTGCCAGGGTCGGTTTGGGGAAAAGAATTCTTCTGGTTGATCATGAGGATTCCTTTGTTCACACGCTGGCAAACTATTTTCGACAAACCGGGGCAGAGGTCACTACATTGCGTTCACCAATTGCCGATAATTTGCTGGATGAAATGCAACCGGACCTGGTCGTGTTGTCACCGGGTCCGGGTACGCCATCGGATTTTGACTGTGTTTCAACTATTGCCAAGGTAAGGACACGGAAAATACCATTGTTTGGCGTATGTCTGGGCCTTCAGGCTATTGCTGTGGCGTTTGGTGGTGAATTACGCCAACTTGATATCCCGATGCATGGAAAACCCTCGCGTATATCAGTTGAAGAACCGGGAATTGTGTTTTCCGGCCTGGATGATCAGGTGACGGTTGGCCGTTATCACTCGCTTTGCGCTGACAGTGATAAACTGCCGGGTGAATTCATGGTAACCGCGCGAAGCGATGATGGTGTGGTGATGGGAATTGAACATCGTAGTGAACCCGTTGCGGCAGTGCAGTTTCACCCCGAATCGATCATGTCGTTGAGTGCTGATGCAGGTATGCGGATGATTGAAAATGTCGTCGCCCACATGGCTAATACCAAAGGCTCTTCGGTATTACCCGGATAGTGTATTTGGTAACCACAGTGTCAGCGTTGGATACTCAACCAGGATTGCCACACGGGTAATTTCAGCGGCAAAGAATGGTATAACACCGATGAAAGTTTCTCGCATCGGTCCAATTTTTGGCATTGCGGAAATTACCAATACGCTCATGCCAACCGGTGGCGAACCTGCATGATATAGCAGAACACTTTTATTTTGATTCAGTCTGATTTTTTTGCTCACGGCTATTCGGGCTTGCGCCCGGCCTCCGCGAGGGCGGCGCACCGGCACCGGTCGCTTTTCGCTCCTGATTGCAGAATCATTTTAAAGGTGTTCTGCTATATTGGACGCGACACGCTTTAGATGGCAAAGCTAACCTGTCTGGAAGCTGCGGAATAAATTCCACAACTATAACCAGCGTTCAACAGATCGCTCCTGTTATTATCTATTTTCCGACTTTGGAACGAATTCTGGATATCACCAGACCCTGAACTTGTGGACTTTTATCGATGCCTACATGGTCGACACCATATCTGGAAACGTCGATATTTCGGATGCTGCCGCTAAAGCCGCGCCCACGGCGATAATACTGGCCAGACGGAATTTTGTAATTGACGACCTGTTTGACATTGGGTCCAAAACTTGCTGGTGTGGAAAAACCCGGATCAAGTCCAATGACAAGTCCAACTTTTACGCCTTTTTTCCCAAGTGCGTTGGCAAAATTTGGCGCATCAACACCGCCAAGTGAATGACCAACGATGATGATGGGGTAAGATACTTTGCCTCGTTTGCTTCGGCTGATGATGTTTTGGGCCAGGCCTTTCCAGTCACCATTTGAATGAGAGCTGGCGCGAATGCCATATCTTTTCAGTCTTGCCGTCATCTCATTCATTCCAGCCGAAAATACATTCATAAATCCACGGATCATGTAAACTTCTTCCGCGGCTACCGGAGACGCAGCTATTGTTGTGGTGCCAAGAACCGCTGCAATCAATGAGTTTCTAATGGTGGAATTAACGGGGCGCATATTTGTACCTTTAACAAACAATATTTTACCGGATTCCCGATCCTGGTGAAAATTTCGGCGATATTACTGATTTTCTGTCATTATACAATTCATTTTGGCCTGCAAACCATGTTTATACGAATTTTGCTCAGCGTTTTGAGTTGGACACCGGAGAAGAAACACACCAGGACAAAATTGCTGGAATTGAAATGGAAACCATCCGGATTTTTCACCTTGCATCGGGAATCTGTCTGCATTAGGTTGGACCACATGCATACTGCGTCGCAAATATTGAGCCTGATGCTCGCAATATTCCTAGAACCAGCTCTCGTTCTAGCAAGGTATCTTATTGGCGATCGTCGGACTCATAAGTAAAGGGCGCCTGGCGATCGATCAGCACCGCTTTGGAGCGCAGTCCTTTTCCAAAACAAATTATTTACCAAATTTACCTAGATTCCAAATTGATGGTGAATGCCTGATTTTCGATTCTGGTATCAATAAATGAGCGATAAAATGTCAACAAATATGCAAGACGCTGCAATTAAATACGTCCCCTACCAGCAGGTCGGATTGAATGATCGAACCTGGCCATCGAAAGTAATAAGCGAGGCTCCAATCTGGTGTTCGGTGGATTTGCGTGATGGAAATCAGGCACTGATAAATCCAATGGGGCAGGATCGCAAATCCCGGATGATGAAACTGCTCCTGGATATGGGATTTAAGGAGATTGAAATCGGATTTCCTTCTGCTTCCCAGACAGATTTTGATTTTGCGCGCTGGTGTGTGGAAACAGGGCCGGATGGCAATGGCGCACCCGATGACGTGTCATTGCAAGTCCTGGTGCAATGCCGCCCGGAACTGATTAAGCGCACCTTTGAAGCGCTTGAAGGGGCAAAAAATCCAATAGTACATTTCTACAACTCGACATCAGAATTGCAGAGACGGGTGGTGTTTGGCAAGGACAGGGATGGTATCAAGCAAATTGCCGTGGATGCCGCCAAGATGGTGCGCGACATGGCTGAAAAAGCCGGTGGTGGGTACCGGTTTGAGTATTCTCCGGAGAGTTTTACAGGTACCGAGTTGGAGTTTTCTCTCGAGGTGTGCAACGCGGTTTGCGAAATCATCAAGCCATCTGGCGATAACAAACTGATTTTTAACCTCCCTGCCACGGTGGAAATGTCTACGCCGAATATCTATGCGGACCAGATTGAATGGATGAGTCGCAATCTGGATAATCGGGAAAATATTATCCTTTCTCTGCATCCCCATAATGATCGCGGTACCGGAATTGCTGCTACAGAACTTGCCCTGTTGGCCGGTGCAGACCGTGTGGAGGGGACATTGTTTGGCAATGGGGAACGAACCGGTAATGTGGACATTGTCACTTTGGCACTGAATATGTTTACCCAGGGGGTGGATCCAAAGCTGGATTGCTCGGATATTGTGCGGATGAAAGAGGTTTATGAATATGCCAATGAACTGAAAATCCCCGAGCGTCATCCCTATGTCGGCGAACTGGTTTATACGGCATTTTCCGGTTCCCATCAGGACGCCATCAACAAAGGCATGAAGGCGTTGAAAAAATCCAATACGCCTACCTGGGAAGTTCCCTATTTGCCGATCGACCCAGAGGATGTAGGGCGCAGTTATGAGGCGATTATTCGTATCAATTCTCAAAGTGGTAAAGGTGGTATTGCCTATGTAATGGAAGAGGATTATGGACTGAGTCTGCCGCGAAACCTGCAAATAGAAATGCGCGAAGAAGTCCAGCGCATAACTGATAAGGAAGGCGTCGAATTACCTGCATCACGTATTTATGATCGTTTTCTTGAAGCTTATGTCAACCAGCCCGGTGGAAGGTTCAAATTTCTGGATCATCATACCTATCCCGATGTTGATAACGCGGGAGTACGGATCCTTGAGGCCAAAGTGATGGATAATGGCAACGAGACTATTGTTGAAGGTTCAGGTACCGGGCCGATAGATGGTTTTCTTGATGCATTAAACAAACATCTGAATTTGGATATCCAGGTGCTTGATTATTCTGAACATACGCTTCGGCCGGGGGCAGATGCATCGGCGATTTGTTATGTGGAAGTGGAGAGCGAAGGTAAGCGTATTTTTGGTGTCGGTATCAACAAGAATATCGTTGCTGCATCGCTTGAAGCACTGGTTTCGGCAGTAAACCGGACTTTGAAAAACGTCTGAGGGATGTTGAAACCGGTTCACGCTGAATTTGTCAAATAAAAATTGCTGTTGGCCTGGTTTGTTGAAACCGGGCCAATTTGCGTTCTGGCTATTAACAAGTAACAGACCCGGGATAAACTTTCTGCGATTAGCTTATTTGCAATCTTGTTATCACTGCAATTGTCGGCTATCTCAATTTGTGCAGTTTGTATTTTATGAATTTCCCTGCTTGCCATGGATTTAATTACCATTATGTACCCCATCAAGATAATTGTAGTTTTTTTTATGGCCTCAATTTGTGGTATTTCTGCCAGTAATGGGGCGAATGTAACCGAGTTGCTTGAAGGCCAGGCTTTCAAGTGGCAATCAAATATTGTCAATTTGGGACCTCTGCGAAAATTCTACAAATCACGGCGCGGCAGTCGTGTGTGGACAGATGATGATGGCTTGAATGAGCGAGGAAAAGAGCTGATTGAGTTGATATCGAAAGCTGGTGAAGACGGATTAATCACCGGTGATTATATTGGGAAGTTCCCCAAGGAGCTGAAAACTGAAGAATTGGCGGAAATTGAACTTTACTTGTCTCAGGCATTCTGGAAATTTGGTCGCGATCTTTATGCCGGACGAACTACGCCATCGGTCAGTGCTCCCGATATTGTGATATCACGCAAAAGATATGATATTACCGGATGGTTATCAAAAGCCGGCAGAAGAGGCCCGGCAGTAGTTTTTGATTTCCTGCGACCACCGCACGAACAATATGTTGCCTTGCGCAAGAAACTGGCAAAAACAAAGAACAGAAGAAAAGCCAGAAAAATTATTGTCAATATGGAACGTTGGCGCTGGTTGCCAAGGGACATGGGTCGTCGCCATGTATTGGTCAATCAGGCTGCTTATGAAATGTATATTCGGAAAAACGATACAATTGTTGACCGGCGTAAAGTGGTTATCGGCAAGCCCCATCATAAAACGCCGATGTTTTCGCATGTTATCAAATATGCAGAATTCAATCCGACATGGACAGTTTCACGCTCAATTGCCGGTGAAGAGTTTTTGCCTAGATTGCGGCGTAACTCCCGGTATCTGGAGAAGCGGAATTACAAAATCTATTCCAGCTGGGAAGAAGATGCTGAAGAACTGGATGTAAAATCGGTTAATTGGCACAAGGTTAGCGGCAGGGATTTTCCCTACCGGATTGTTCAGTCTCCTGGCAAGAAAAATGCTTTGGGTAAGGTGAAGTTCATGTTTCCGAACCGTTTCGAGATTTATCTGCACGATACACCGTCAAAAAGATTGTTTGAAAGATCTTCAAGGGCTTATTCGCACGGTTGCATAAGAATCGAAAAACCACTTGAATTTGCCACCAAGCTTTTTAAATCCCAACGTTTGAGCAAAAGCAAAATTACCAAGATACTGGCAAATGAAAACACGACTATCGTGAAGATGAGAAAATCAGTGCCTATCCATTTGACCTATTTTACATTGTGGGTTGAAAAAAATGGCAAGTTGAAGAGTTACAAAGATATCTATAAACGCGACCAGCTTGTAGGCAGGATACTGTTCAGCGGTGCATGAGGGCTGACCCGCAACCCCGGCGGTTATCTTGGATATTTGATCTGGCAATATCTGACTTCAGATTTACCATCCTGGGACAAATTGCGCACAGATAATGATTTTCGCCTTAAAATTTGTTAATGGAAGATTAACAGTGTCTGTACGGTTTGTTTGTTTGGCGCTACATTCTGCTGGATCAAAGCCCAGATGAAGAAATACAAGGGAAAATCCCATGGCAAGAAACAATGAGTTTGACGCGAAGGAAATTGAGGCGAAGGTTCTGGATCTGTCCAAATCCATGGAGCGCATGAAATCTCAACATGCTGATCGTGACGATGTGGTCGTGGAATTAAACCAGTCTCAATTGACCAGACTGGAACTCCTGGCTCGTGACCTGCAACCGCTATTCGATCAGGTGCCTGACGAAAACGACCAGTTTGAATTTGCCCTGACAAAGGGTGAAACTCCCAGGCTGTGGATTGATATGACTGCCCATGTTCGTATGGGTGCATTGCCGCATCAGTATGAACTGGTCAAAGACACTCGAATGGGCCGTGCAATCCTGGCTGCCACCACCGACAAAGAGCGGATCGGGCAAGTGGTCACAGATTATGTTGCAGACAAGATTCTGGAGCGCGAAAGGCTGATTGAAGGCGAATGGGTTGCCATGAGCGGTTACGATTTTGATGATGTTATGGAGAATGGCGGCAGCGAGCCTAAAATTCAGATCAAGCGTAGTGCATGGCGGGCATTTGTGTGGTTTTGGGTTGGCGTAATTATTGGTGTTGGTTCTTTATTTCTTTGGGCATGGTACGGACAGTTACCCACTTTCCTACAATAGTTTTGTTTCACCCAACTGCACAATTTTTCGATTTTGATCCCGGTAGCCAAACTTGCTTTGGCTGATTTCCCATCGGTCATTTTCTGTTTCAATTTCAAACCAGTTATATTGGGCTGGTGGTTTTCGTCCGCCCATTTCCTGACCGCCGGCGGGGACGCAAATGACAGGTACAGGTTTGTCGGGGCCATCAATGCGGGCGGAGGTGTCAAGATGGGTATGGCCATGCAAAACCAGTTCAGCACCGGATTTGCCTAAAACATCGCGGAACAGATGATCACCGATCAAGCGCTTGGATGAAGTCGTGGCATTGGCGAAGGGCGGGTGATGGATAAGAATTACCCGGCAGTTTTTCCGTTCCTGATGCAGCAGTTTTTCCATTTGTTCCGCCTGGGCCTGGTCAAATGAGCCTGTTGCATCAAATGGCCTGGTTGGTACGGCGGTGTTGACCAGGATCAGCGAACAGGGTCCGCGCCGACGCAATAAAGGGAAACTGGCGTAATTCTTGACAGGCTTTTTATCGTCGCCAATAAGATAATCCTGCCAGGATTTGATCGCCACCTCGAGCAATCCTTTGACATAGGCATCGTGATTGCCGCAGATTATCGATATGTCTTTACCGTTTCCCAGCCAGTTGAGCCAGTTTCTGGCCTGTTCAATTTCTTCATGAAGAGACAGGTTGACTAAATCACCGGTAATCACCACATGGTCGGGACTGGCCGAGCGCATATGTGTTACCAGGCCGTTCAACACATCCGGTGAAAACTCTTTTGCCCGTTTTCTTTGCCAGTTAATATAACCAGTTAGACGTTTGGACAGCAGCCTTGTCCAGCTGACTTTTGGCATTGGACCAAGATGTATATCGGATATGTGGGCGAGGCGAAACATGTTATTGTCTGGGCGATAATTATTCATAATTGAAATTCAGGAATTCATTTCCACCGACTTTCATAACGCAATGAAGTTTGTGAGACAAGATAAAGGAATTTGGCTTTGAGGACGAAACTTTTCCATTTGTACTTTCTTCTCAAACGACCCATGACACTGGGAGTGCGGGCAATTATTGAAGATGATCGCGCTCGTATTTTGCTGGTGCGACACACCTATACCAGGGGATGGTATTTTCCTGGTGGCGGGGTTGAAAGCGGACAAACGATGGAACAGGCACTGGCAATGGAATTACGGGAGGAAGTCAACATCCAGAAAATGGGTGAAGCAGAATTATTGGCAATTTACCTCAATCGCCATGTTTCCAGGCGTGATCATGTTGGGTTATTTCGATGTCGAAACTGGGGTGAGAGAGGAGAATTTCAGGCAAATCGAGAGATTGCGGAAATCGGTTTTTTTTCTCTGGATGAATTGCCGGCGGATATTAACAACGGTACTTTGGCCCGGTTGAATGAAGTTTATCACGGGGCAAAGAAAACGGAGGTCTGGTAAATCCATGACAGACTGGGATCCACAACAATATTTACAGTTCAAACAGGATCGTTTGCGACCGGTATATGATTTGCTGAGCCGTATTGCTCATATCAATCCAAAAACCGCAATGGATTTAGGATGCGGGCCAGCTACTTCAACTCAGATACTGGGCGAACAATTCAATAAAGCCAGAATATTTGGCCTGGACAATTCCGAGGCAATGATCAGCAAAGCCCGAGACAAATTTCCGGCAGCTCATTACAGCGTTGGCGATGCAAGCAAATGGAAGCCGGAACATCGTGTTGATCTGATATTGTCCAATGCTGTTTTTCACTGGTTGCCCGATCATCAGAGTTTGTTGTCAAGATTGGCAGATAACTTAAATCCGGGCGGCACATTGGCGGTACAGTTGCCTGATAACATGGATGAGCCATCTCATTTGGCAATAGAAAAAATTGCCAGTTCCCAGCGTTATAAAAAATTGCTTGAGCCTCAGTTCGCCATCCGCAATAACCCGGCGAGCATCGGGGAATATTATGATTGGCTGATATGTGATTTTGCCCATATTGATATCTGGCGCACGAGTTATGCCCATATCATGCCCAGCCATGGGCATATTGTCGAGTGGATGAAAGGTGCGGCCCTTACGCCCTTTCTGAGTGTGCTGGATACACAAATGAGTGAAGAATTTCTTGTTGAATATCATGATGAAATCTCAAAATCCTATTCTGCTCGTAAAGATGGAAAGGTGATTTTCAATTTTCCACGTTTGTTTTTTGTTGCACAAAAAAGCAGTGAATTTTCGGACTGTTATGCCAATTGAGTCAATATCAGTTTCCTTTGATTGCATTTTTGCTGGACCGGGAATTGTTATCGTGTTATCTGGCCGAATATTACTGAACCTGAGATTTCACTCGATGACTACCAAAAACCAATTGCGACGACGACAAAGCGAATGCGTTTTATACGCAGATGTCGTGTTGCGGCTGGTTGCCTGATTTAGGCTGTTTCCGGCAGTAACAATTCAAACTGAATTTGCCGGATGGAAAAATGAGTGATCTTGAAATTGTAATAACTCCAGAACTTGCCTGTTATCATGAAGCTATCGAAAAGCTGGGCGCTACTGCATTTGGCCCGGGGCGTTTTACCAGAACAGCATTTCGTTTGCGCGAAGGCGTATCGCCTGAACGCGAACTCTCTTTTGTGGCGCTTGATAATAACTCGTTAGTCGGATCAGTTCGTGTCACGCGCGTTATTATTGGTACAGATCTGGCGCTGGTTCTTGGTCCTTTGGTGGTTGATCCAGACCATAAGAATGAGGGAATTGGTAAAAAATTATTGCAGCAATCAGTTTCTGCCAGTAAAGAACTTGGCTTTCAACTGATTATCCTGGTTGGGGATGAACCCTACTACAGACCTTTCGGGTTTAAAAAAGTAAATCCGGGACAAATTACTTTACCAGGCCCGGTAGATCCGGTTCGATTTCTTTATTGCGAATTACAGGACGGTGCCATGACCGGTTACAGTGGTCGGGTTAGAACCTGTTCAAGTTCACCTGATATTGGAGCATTTCCGGTTTAGATTGAATCATTTGACTTGTCTTTCACGTTTGCTGGCAAGGCATGCTTTGCGTGGTATACGACCATAAGCGAGGCATAACGCAGTCCAGCGGGCGTGAAAAATAAGCCTTCGCCCTATTCTTGGGGCGGCCCAAATCAGCCCCCAGAATCTTATTGGGCTGCGTTGCGAACCTTGCCCGATATACATATCGCCAGATACATTTTCGGGTTCCGCGCCTAGCCGAGCGAACTGATTTGACTCCATCAAATGGTTCAATCTAGACCGGAAGTGCTCTAGTTGAACTGGACGCCCGCAACAAGTTTCCTTCCCGGGTCCACATCGCGCCTAATAATAAAAGCAGGATCGCCAGCCCCAGCAGGCGGGAAAACAGCGGAATTGTGTTTATCCCTCTGAGCAAAGTCGCATTGGTGTTGCGCAAGCCAATCCATCCCTTGCCGGAGGTATTTGAATTGGTTCCAACTGGAATAATGCGCGGTGTCAGGCCGTTGTCAGCGCGAATAGCACTGCCACCCGTTTGGGACAATAGAGGTTCAAGCAGGTTTGGCGTGGATATTACATTGGCAAACTCTCTTGGATTAGCAGGGCCAACATGGGTAAGTGCGCGTAATTTCCCATTTTCAATCTGGTGAAGTCCCATTTCCGAGGCCACATATTGCGCTTCAAAAATTCCCGGCTTGATCAATTCGGGTGTAATATTCCGTGTTTTGCCGGAAGGGGTGATCAGGGTAATCTGTTCAAGTGTATCTTCCAATGTCTGACGACGGATCAGTATTTTGTCCCCTCTGGAGCGGGCAATGAGGTTTTCTTCTGCCAGTTCCGGTTCTTTCATCATCCAGTGGACCAGTCGGCGCAGCAATTTGACATAGGGACCGCCACCCTGAAATCCCCTTGCCCATAGCCATACATGGTCCGACAAAAGCAATGCAACCCTGCCTTCTCCAGCATGCTTGAGTACCAGCAACGGTTCTTCTTGAGATGCGGTCATTATGGTATCGCCGTCAGCTTCCTGAGTGCCAATAGAGCGGAACCAGGGGCTCCAGTCCGGCGGGGAAGGGTGCCTTGAATTCAAATCACGGGTGACCGGATGCCGCTCTCCCAATTTTGAAATGACAGGTCGATAACCCGATTCAGTGATATCTCCATCCGGAAGTGCGGGCAGGATACGTTGCAGTGGCGTTTGGGCAATCGAGCCGCGGGTGGCAAATTCTGGTCCAGCGGCAATCAGAACGGCACCTCCATCTTCTACATAGCGGGCTATATTATCGAAATAGAGTGTCGGCAATACGCCACGGCGTGAGTATCGATCGAGTATGATCAGGTCAAACTCGTCGATTTTTTTAACAAATAGTTCGCGGGTTGGAAATGCAATCAGTGACAACTGATTAATCGGGGTGCCATCCTGTTTTTCGGGAGGGCGCAGAATTGTAAAATGAACCAGATCGACGGTTGCATCGGATTTCAGTAAATTTCGCCAGGTTCTTTCACCTGCATGGGGTTCACCTGAAACCAGGAGAACACGTAAATTTTCCCGGATACCGTGCAAAGTGGAATAGGCCCGGTTGTTTAAAGTGGATATTTCGTTGTCGGTTTCCTCTACCCTTAATTCGATGATGGTTTTGCCACCATGGGGAACTTCCAGATCAAATTCGTCTACCCGACCAGAGTTTACCTGTTCGACTGAATATACTTCACCATCGATGAGAATGGTTACGCGTAGCGGACCTGAATTATCAATGCCGTGTTCATCGACACGAAATGCGAGTGTAACCTGGTTACCCACGATGCCGTATCGCGGCGCCTTGACGATGGTGATACGCCGATCCTGTTCTGATTCATGACCGGTGATCAGGGCGTGGATGGGGGCATGGAAGTTCAGGGATTCCAATGATTTGGGAATGTCGTGGACCTGGCCATCGGTAATGAATATCGCCCCGGCTACCTGTTCAGGGGGGACATCCTGCAATGCAGACTTCAAACCCTGGAATAATGCGGTTGATATATCGGTGGTTTGTGAAATCTGATCGTTGACCGTTAATTCCCGGATTTCGAAATTTGTTAGTTTTTCTATGCGCTTGGTGATGCTTTTGCGAATCTCCTCACTTTGATCTGCCCTGCCATCGAGTTTCTGGCTGGCGGTATTGTCGATGATCAGCGCGACAATGCTTTTCAGTTGTTTGCGGTCCTCGGCATTGATTGACGGATTAAATAAAGCAAGCGTAATTGCCAGCCAGGCAGTGCCACGAAACCATGAACCACGCATCTGTTTGTACATTCCCCAGATCACCAGCAATCCTGAAAGGGAAGCGACAGCAATAATCAGCCAGACAGGTAATTCGGGAGCAAAAGTAATGTTTATAGTGCTCATGTCCCTATTGACCCAAACGTTCGAGGAGCGCGGGAATATGCACCTGGTCAGACTTGTAATTTCCGGTCATCGCATACATGATCAGATTGACGCCTACACGAAACGCAATTTCGCGCTGAATCGGATTGGGCGGGACGACAGGATAGATCGGGCGTGACTGACTGTCGATAGCCCAGGCACCAGCCAGATCGTTACTGGTAATCAGAATTGATGATACGCCGTCACCCACGCGTACCGGCCTGTTTTCCAACTGTTTTTCATCAGGCAACTGTTCCACCCATAATTCTCCGCCGGAATATCTTCCCGGAAATTGAGAGAGGATAAAAAAACTCTTTGTAAGAACATGATCATCGGGTACCGGCTCAAGCGGGGGGATATCAAGATTCCCCAATATTTCCTGCAAAAGCAAGGCTTCCGGTGATGATGAGGTTCCGCCGGAAAAACCTGAAACCTGGTCTCGTGTATCAAATAAGATCGAACCGCCCTGTTTCATGTACGCATCAATACGTGCCATGGTTTGGTCATCGGGGATCCCGGCTGAAGCGTGAATGGGCCAGTAAATAATCGGATAAAAAGCCATTTCATCTCTTGATATATCTATGCCTATGGGCTCTCCGGGTTCGATGGCGGTTCGTTCGGTTAAAAATTTTGTCAGCCCAAACAGTCCCGCTTCAGAGGTCTCGTCAACTACACCTACTCCGGTGATCACATAGGCAAGACGGGTGCGAAGAGAGGGGGAAAAATTGAAATCCTTTGATAAAGCATCAACCTGTCTGGAGCTGGAAGCGGGAGGTTGGGTTTGGGCACGGGCATGATTATTGATAAAGCCGGTCGTGCAAATGACAAATGCACCAAACAATATTGCCGCAGTTCCCGCCATCTTGTTTGCCGCTGATTTTTGTCTGAGAAAGCTGAGCTGGCCAGCCATCCACATAACTGCGGTGCAATCAAAAATCAGTAGCAGGCCAAGTGCCAGTAAAAACCAGGGTCGCAAGGTCAGGGGCTGCTTACCGGCATATTTGGCAATGGTAGCGTCGGTTCCCAGAAAATTTTCTTCAAGCAATTTGAGTTCTGCATCTGCATTAAATAGATTGTGTGCACGAAACCCGTCCTGGGTACCATAAATACCCGGAGGATTTCCAAGGGAAACCGCAGGGACAATTCCATTGGACAGTTTAAGCGGTTTGGTATTGACGGCAGGGGCGGTTAATTGTCCCCTGCCATTCAGAAGACGCATAGGTGGCAGGCTCTGAATATCCTGGTTATCCGAAACAGTCAGTGATGAGCGCGATTGATTGACAATGCGGCGCAGCATTTCAACAAAGGTACCGGAAATAGGTAAATTCGACCAGCTGGCGTCGGAACTTACGTGGAATAACACAGTCCAGCCCTGTCCGATTTTGCTTGCAGTAACCAATGGTGTTCCATCGGTCAATCGTGCCCAGGTTTTTTTACCCAGATCCCCTTCTTGCATGGCCAATACCTGCCGGGAGACAAATACCTCCCTTGGGGGTTCCAGTCCGAAAAACGGACTGTTGATTTCAAATTCGGCAACAGGTTTGGGTTTTTCCCAGGAAAGGGCACCACCAAGATTGCGATCACCCCTGCGAATTAATACGGGTAGCAAATCATTATTGGGCGCAGCTGCCAGTCGCGGTCCGGAAAATCGAATCAGCATTCCACCATTTTTTACCCACTGGTGCAGTTTACTGGATGCCTGTTTTGGCAACAGGCCAATATCTGCCAGAACAAGGGCCGAGACGCCACTGGTTATCAGCTCGGGAATGGCAACCGCAACATTTGCGTTACTGGAGCGGCGGATATCGCTGAAAGGCTCCAGAGCCCTGGAGATATAATACAAAGGAGATAACAACGGTTGTGCATTGTCATGTTTTTCCCCGGAAATCAGGCCGACAAGGCGGCGGCGATTACTTTCGTCGAGCAATTTCACCGCGCCGGCATTTTGCACTCCATCAATGTTTACCCGAACGATGTCATTGCGTAACTCGACTGGAATTTCAAAGTGGAATTCAGCTGATTTGTCACCATCTGCAAAAGTTACCTGCTGGCGGGTGACCGAAATTCCTTGCAGATCGAGAGCGGTAACATTGAGAACCTTGGGTCCTTTCGGGTTTGCACGAACCAGTTCGCCAACCATTGACCTTGGCAGATTCTCTACAGAATTGATGACAATGGTATTGCTTGTATCCGGCAGAAAAAGAATTTTCCGGGAGGTCCCGGACTGCATTTCCTGCGACATTTCCCGCATGTTCTTGTGCGCAAGCCCATCTGAAAGAAATATGACGCCAGTTGGCGCAAACTTCTGATTTGCTTCAGCGATTTTGCGCATGCTGAGCTTGTAATCTGGCTGTACCGGCTGGTTTGACCAGGATGCAAGTTTGATTTTAAGTGCGTCTGGTGAAGATATCTCGACTTTTTGACGGGCATCACTGGCTGTACTAATTGCGATTATTTGTCTACCGGCGGCCTCTGCCTCATCAATGATCGTATTGGCACTTGCCAAATGATCCTCCCAGTCCATTCCACTTGCCCAGCCATTGTCAATGACCAGCAATAATGGACCCTCACCGCTCAGGTTTGCATTTTTTGGGTTCCAGACCGGCATTGCCATGGCGAAGATTACCAGAGTTGCCATCATCAGGCGTAACAAGGTCAGCCACCAGGGTGAACGCGCCGGGGTTTCTTCACGCGAGATCAGGCGGGCCAAGATTCTGGTTGGTGGGAATGGCTCACTTGTCGGGCGCGGCGGTGTTAAACGCAAAAGCAACCAGATCACCGGCAATAATGCCAGAGCAGCAAGCGCCCATGGAAACGCAAACCCCAACGGAATACCAAGAAAAGACAGGCCAAACATCAAACCGCCCCTTTCATTGCGGCTGATGAATAGTTGGCATCACCGCTCAGATTGGTATGAAGGGCGATCAAGGCCCGGGAGGCGAGACTGTCGGTGCGGTGAATCGTATGGGTCCAGCCGAGTTTTATCGTCTTTTCGCGTAAAGTCTGAATTCTGGCGGCAAACAGATTTTTATATTCGCGAGAGATATCGCCAGCACTGCCGGTGGTAATGCGCATGCCTGATTCGGGATCATTGAATTCAACGCGCCCGCCATAGGGAAAATTTTCCTCGGCTGGATCAATAATCTGCACCAGATGACCGCGCACGCCCTGACGGGCCATACGGGTAATCTGGTCTAGTGTATATTCCACGGGATCCAGGAAATCACCAAACAGAATGATATCTGCGAAGCTGTTAAGGCTGGTGAAGTCGGGAATTCTGGTTTGCGGAGCGGAGCGGAGCAGAAAGGAGGCAAGTTTTTCAGCAGCATTGCGAGCAACAATCGGTTTGGTCAATCCAAGCCAGCCAATACGTTCACCGCTGCGTGCCAGTAATTCACTCATTGCAAAAGCCAGTACAAGCGCCCGCGACTGCTTGGAAACGTGGGCACTGTCTGACTGAAACAGCATTGATGGAGATTCATCGACCCAGAGCCAGATGGTATGAGCCGCCTGCCACTCGCGATCACGGATATAAAGCTGATCGTCTCTGGCTGAACGTCGCCAGTCAATGGTGGATAATGCCTCACCATTTACATAATGGCGAAATTGCCAGAAATTCTCACCAATTCCCCGTTTCCTGCGACCATGCCAGCCGGAAAAAACATTGTTCGCAACCCGACTGGCATCGACCAGCAAATCCGGGATGAGAGCAGCACGTGCTCTGGCCCGGGCCAGGGTTTCCTGTCCGCTCTCGCGTGGCGCTAGGGCTCCAATCTGGCTTGCCAAAATAAAATCCTCAGCCGATTTTGGGTTTCAGATCGCCAATAACATCACGCACAGTGATGGCTTCGGCCCGGGCGGCAAAGGAAAGTTGCATGCGGTGCTGGAGAACGGGCTCCGCCAATGCCAGCACATCGTCTACCGATGGTGCCAGACGCCCGTCCAGTAATGAACGTGCACGCACTGTGAGCATCAGGGCCTGGGAAGCACGTGGTCCTGGCCCCCAGGATATATACTCCTCGTGCCGCGAATTTTTCGCTCCCGGCCTTGCCGAGCGGACCAGTTCCAGGATTGCATCAACGACACTTTTGCCAACCGGAATCCGCCGGACAAGGTTCTGAATTTCCAGAAGGCGTTTCGCATCCATGATTTTTCTCGCAACTGCCTCCTCCATGCCTGTGGTTTCAAACAGAATTCGACGTTCCGCCTCCAGATCGGGGTAATGTACATCAATCTGCATCAAAAACCGGTCCAGCTGAGCTTCGGGAAGCGGATAAGTGCCTTCCTGCTCCAGCGGGTTCTGGGTGGCCAGAACGTGAAAGGGTGCCGGCAGGTCATAACGTTTGCCGGCGATGGTCACATGGTGTTCCTGCATCGCCTGCAACAGGGCGGCCTGGGTACGCGGAGAAGCGCGGTTGATTTCATCAGCCATCAGCAATTGAGCAAAAATCGGTCCCTTGACGAATTGAAAACTGCGATTGCCACCTTCATCCTGGTGCAGGATTTCTGAACCAAGAATATCCGACGGCATCAAATCAGGGGTAAACTGAATGCGCTGCTCGACCATCCCCAGTGTCGTGCCGAGCGTTTCGACCAGTTTGGTCTTGGCCAGTCCCGGCAGGCCAACCAAAAGTGCATGACCGCCGCAAAAAATGGTGATTAGTGACTGGTCAACTACATTATCCTGGCCGAATATCACTTCGCCTATCGCCTGTTTGACACCGGCTATGTCCGCGACAGCGTTCTCGGCCAGTTCAATGATTGCTTTTTCGTCGGTTTTGGTGAGTTTTGTATCTATTGCGCTCATTTACAAATTCCATCGATTCCATCAAATAATCAAAATATTTGTAGAGACTAGCACGCTACAGGTAAATTGTGGCATTACAATTAGGTAAAAATGTTTTGATAATAAAACGCTGCCGGCAAAATACCGGTCTTGAACAAGGAAAATCCAATGAATGAGGATCCTGTAAAATCCGGTATCGATGGATTGCAGGCGATGATCGCAAGGGCAGGGGATTTCGCTCGCGGACCGGCACCGGTGGATCAATGGGAGCCGGATTATTGTGGTGAGCTGGATATGGAAATCCGCCGCGATGGAACGTGGTTTTATATGGGGACCCCGATTGGCAGGCAGGCGCTGGTGAAACTGTTTGCCACGGTGCTTCGCAAAGACGAGGACGGTAAAACCTATCTGGTCACGCCGGTGGAGAAAATCGGTATTCGGGTTGAAGATGCCCATTTTGTAGCGGTAGAAGTGAATGCCCATGAGCAGGATGGAGAGCAGGTTATCACCTTCAGGACCAATGTTGGCGATCTGGTTGAAGCGGGAGCGGAAAATCCACTGAGATTTGTCACGGTCATGGAAAATGAAGGTGTTAAACCCTATTTGCTGGTGCGCGGCAGACTTGAGGCGTTGCTGGCTCGCTCGGTGATGTATGAACTGATCGCACTGGGGGAGGAAATTGAAGTTGATGGAACCCCGATGTTCAGCATAAAGAGCAAGGGAATGGTTTTCCCGATAATGGCTTCCAATGATCTCAAGCGGCTTAGCGCCTGAACGGGAAATCCTGATGGTTTTGATTTGACCAGGAAAAAGAAAATGAATGTGGCTGCAACAGATAGACTGCCGGCATCGCAATTTCGTCAAAATGTCATCAGACGCCTGGAGAATTCTTCTGGTGACAGCGCAAAGGTGTTTGAAGGAGATCACATACTAAATCCGGATGTTCAGGATGCCCTGGTCAACAGCGCCTTGAAAGCTGCGGCCGTACTGATGCCGATCGTTGAACGTCAAAACGGCCTGAGTGTGGTTTTTACCAAACGCACGGAAAAACTCAAATCGCATTCCGGGCAGGTTTCATTTCCAGGCGGCAAGATCGATGAAAGTGATGAAAGTGCTCTTTTTGCCGCATTGCGCGAGACAGAAGAGGAAATTGGTGTCGGCGCTGACGCAATCGAGATATTGGGACAATTACCGGATTACTATACCGGTTCGGGTTATCATATTTCCCCGGTTGTCGGCATGATGGACGCTAAAGTCGAGTTTGTCGCCAATCCGCATGAGGTTGAGCATGTTTTTGAGGTTCCGCTTGATTTTCTCATGAATCCGGACAACCACCACATCAATAGTAGAGTTTTTGAGAATATTGAACGTTATTACTATGTCATGCCCTGGGGTAAACACCATGTCTGGGGGGTGACTGCAGGGATTGTCCGAATGTTTTACAACCAGGTATTCAAATGAGTGAAAAATTGGCGCTGTCACCGGAATTTTCAGGCTGGCTCAATCTGCCCGGATTGCAGAACCTGTTTGATATCCTGGAAAAGGATGGTGAGGAAACCCGTGTAAACGGTGGTGCGGTGCGCAATTCCATTCTGGGTGAAACCATCGGTGATGTGGATTTGTCAACCACTCTCACGCCCGACAAGGTGTTGCAGCGGCTTGAGAGCGCTAGCATCAAGGCGATCGCCACCGGCCTGTCGCATGGCACGATAACGGCGATAATCGATAAACACCCCTATGAGATAACCACTTTACGCAGTGATATCGAAACCGATGGCCGCCGCGCTGTGGTTGAATTCGGTCGCAGCTGGATGGAGGATGCCGGCCGGCGGGACCTGACGATGAATGCGCTTTATTGCGACCGCTATGGCAATATATTTGATCCCCTGGACGGTTATCAGGATTTGCTGTCACGCAAGGTGAGGTTTATTGGTGAGGCATCACAGCGTATCGAGGAAGACTATCTGAGGATTTTGCGCTTCTTTCGCTTTTTTGCCCGTTATGGCGAGGGACGGCCGGATGGCGAGGGGCTGAAAGCCTGCGCACGACTGAAAGAAGGAATTTCCTCGCTGTCTGTCGAACGGGTGTGGATGGAGCTGAAAAAAATACTGGGTGTCAGCGATCCCTCAAGGGCGCTGCTGTGGATGCGGACAACCGGCGTTCTGACCCAAACGCTGCCCGAGAGCGAAAAGTGGGGTATCGATTTTGTCGGTGACCTGATCTCTGCCGAGCAGGACCTGGGCTGGAGTGTCGAGATGATGGCGCGTTTGCAGATCATGTTGCCGCCGAACCCTGAGAAGATGGAAGAACTGGCCGTTCGTCTGAAATTTTCAAGACTTGAAAAGAATCGTTTGCTGGAATGGGCGAAAGCCGAACTGCCGAATTCCGCTATCAGCAAAGTTGAGCTGGAACAAATTCTCTATCGAGATGGCAGACAAGCAATCCATGACCGTATCCGCAATGAAATTGTCCGTCAGAGGCATATTGCCCGTGACAATGATGAAGCGCTGATCAAAGCGGAAAAGTTCGCCAACCTGCTTGACTTGACATTGAACTGGCAACGCCCGGTATTTCCGCTGAAAGGGCGGGATTTGCGCAAAGCCGGTGTGGATGGCGGCCCACAGATGGGGGAGGAGTTAAAGCGGCTTGAACAAGAATGGGTGGGCAGTGGTTTTTTGATGAGCCGGAAGGAATTGCTGGCGGGTCTGCGGGTGTAGACGGGCGGGCAGGCACTTTCCTGTTTACACGGCCATTGTATGAATCCGGCGCCTGTTCTTGAGCGTGGACAATAATATAAGACCAGCGCAAGTCTCGGCCAGACCTTGAGCTGCAAAATCATGCTGCATTGCAGCGTCGCTGAAGCTGTCATTCGATATTGGTGCAGCAATCATACGGTCAAGGTAGGCAATGCGGACTTAGTGCCGTTTATGATTTGGATTGTTGCCGAGATTGCGACACGCCTGTCAGCGTCGCAATGTACCATGAGTAATTATTCAAACCGGGGCTCTCAATGGGTGCTGACAATCATCTGAAATTTCTGTGAAGGTAGTTCGCCATTGGCCTGTATCAGAATCAAAGAATTTTATTTTGCCATCCACGAGATAGGCGCGAGTCGTGGTATTGTCCCAGCCGCTATCCCAAAGAACCGAGAAAGTCTTCGTCTTCTTGTTGATTGACCATTCGCCGAAATGGTGTGAGCCAACATTGTTTTTGCCTTCCATGGTTCCATTTCGGTTAATAAACGCGACGAATTTGAACGAATAAGCATAGTCTCCCAGAATCGTTTTGCCGGCGATTATTTGTTTCAGTTCTTCTCCCGACAGCTGAGGATATCCGCCCTCTATTATCATTGCTTCGATGATGCCAATATCTGGGTTCATCTCTTTTTCCTTCACAAATGGCTGTTACTTGATCTGAATGACAATTTTGCCCTTGGAACGGCATGACTGGCTATGGTCACGAGCACGCATTCTGACAACTTGCTCCAAATGGTAGCTTGCCGACAACGGTCGATCAGTAGCTGCGCGAAAACAGGCTGGGACGTGCTAACAACTGCCATGTCAAAAACCTTCAAAGCTACCGATCATTTTTACGGCGTGCTTCTAGCACAGCAAGCCCGATTTCCAAAATACTGTGCTTCTCGTTTTCGCTACGCCGCCAGTCGGTTGTCGCCTCAAGCGAGGCAATGCCGTGTGCAACAACCCAAAAAAAATCGCAATAGGTTTGCACATCGATATCCGCATCCGGGCCAAAATAGTTCAGAACCGCGTCAACCAGCTGTTTGCTGTTTGATGGAGCAAGATCAGTCCAGTATGCAAGGCGCGGGGCGCAGCGCGATCTGGTTGATCGGGCAAGTGCCGCAACGTCGCAGATGGGCTGATCTGGCCCACCTGAAAGGCCGGTTTTTGGCGCTCGCTGGACTGCGTTATGTTTCGCTTGTGGTCACCCAGACCACGGCGCAAAACCTGCCTTGCCAGCAAACGCCAAAAAAACGGCCAAACGATTCAATATAAACATGAAAGCCTCTAGATGCGGAGTCTCGACAGGTTGTTCACGTTCAAACCCGATCTGCCAATTGGTGTTTTTCTTTTTAATCCCGGCATGTGGCCTGTGCCAATTGTAATGAATTAGCCAGTATGGCAATCTGGATTTTCGTTGTTGCTGCGTGGACGGAGTAGACAGCGTAACTTTTAGTGATACTCAGCTAACCAAGGATGGGAGTGAGGTGTTTTATTTCCCGGCCATTCGGAATTCCTGCTGTAGATAGCTGCTTTAAGCCCACTTCTACCAAATTGAGGATGTCTCGACTTGAACAAGTTGATGGAAGCTCAAGGTCATTGTTGTCCCCTGGTTGCTGTGGGTATCACCTCGGGAAAATGATTGCAGAGCAGCGAAAATAGCTGCATAAGACGCAGACGCTTGGCCGGAATGCAACCATCGGAATGGGTTTTGACTGATATATTAGTCTCAATAGTCGAAATGCAGTTTTTCTTCTCCCCGGGGTAAATTTCTTCTTTGGACAGCCGTAGATCTTGTTGAATTTTGGCAGGATATCCTAATTATCGAACAAAGTTTTGACTCAAAGCAATAATTGGGCAACGCTGTGGTGAGGCATGACGTTTTTACATTCATTACGTTGTTGCAAGGCCGATTGAGTGAGGGGAATTGTAATTGATCAGAAGCTTTATTTTTGCGTTGATTGTAGTAGCGAACACGCCAGCCAAGGCGTTTGACAGTTTTGAGCATAGTGAGATTGGGAGAGAGGCATTCAAGGTTGCATTGACCAGAATTGGCCACGTCAGAAAGGGGTTATCCCGCAAGCTCTTTTCGCGAAAACACCTTAATACCGGCCCAGAGCCAATAGGCGCAGTCTCCAATGGCAAAGAGTTTGCCAAATTTACATTTGGCGATCTCATAGCAATTTTTGGCGATTATGCACTCACGGTCGAGGAGGTGAATAGCTCACCTTTTGTTGCAAGAACCGGTCGGCTAAAGAAAATAGTCCGTGGTGAGGGGAGCAATGTTCAGGAACGAGACCTCTCCATTGCCCTGGCACTGAATAATCCCACCCATTTTTCCGGACGCGCCGCCCAAACCTATGTGCGTTGGCATCGCGTCGCAATGATAATGGCACGCCAAAAGAACCGCTTGTGGGAAGCTCTTCACTACGAGGCACTGGCGTTGCACAGCTTTACCGATCTGTTTGCCTTTGGACATATGCATGAGGATCGCGAGCTGACCGACAAGCTGATCGCATGGGGAAAAAACAACACCCACAGGGCTGGGTTTACCAACCAATTGGCTACGAATGCCGGCAAATTGATGGGTGGCTATGTGAACTTTTACCACAATGCCTATAACTGGAAAGGCGCGATGCTTAAAAACCTCGCAGGGGACTCCTGGCGTGGGTATGGGGATAAAAAATACAGGGTAGTTTCCAGCGATTGTTCGCAAACAACAAAAATTGGCAAGATGAAGTGTAGCGATCCGGTCACCAAACGACAGCGACAAATTATCGTTCACGCCGCATCCGTGAGCATCCTTGATGTGTTGAAGGCTGCTGCCGGCAAAAATATTCGGGTCGGAACTGAATTCAGGGCAATGTGTCATTTGCCCGTCATTTTTTGGGACAGCAACAAACCAATCCCGCCAGAAAAACAAAAGGCCTCAATCACCAGACTAAGCAATGCCATGCGCAAACAAGGCCGGCCGATGGAAAAACACGGCTTTGATTACGAGTTGGGATATTTGAAGTTTGAGGATCAGGAGTATCGCGGGTCAGTAGATTACATTGACTATGTAAAGCAACATTGCGGAAAAGTGTAATAATCCAGGAGTCACTGCCATGCTCAAAATGTCAGCATCAATAGCATTACTTGCACTGCTTGCTGCGTTGCAGGGTTGTAGCACTACAAATATGTCAGCCCTTGCTTCCGCCAAAGTAGAAAGTACGAATCTCCCCAGCGGAACTTCAGGCTGTATTGCACCAAAAATTGTCACTGAACAGGGAGAATGCAAAGAGCCCGAAAAACTGAGTTGGATGCGACATTGACCTCATTCCCGCTTGATCAACACGGATACTCTAAGTCTGCATTTGGCTGGTATTTGGACCTGTTTCTCTTTCAATTTCAAATTATCCGCTGGCCATGTGTTCCCTGCAATGGCGGCCTAGAGGCTTTCATGTTGATAGCGCGATTAGTGAAATTCTGGGGGGTGAATTTCAGAAGCTGTTGGGTATCATAACGACTGCTTGTG